>NZ_JBIURH010000006.1:0-298628 GCF_044740765.1 Kitasatospora sp. NPDC088346 | reverse complement strand
CGCCCGGTTACATTCCGAACCCGGAAGCTAAGCCTCAAAGCGCCGATGGTACTGCAGGGGGGACCCTGTGGGAGAGTAGGACGCCGCCGAACAATTTTTCAGAGAAGCCCCTCCCGGGTCACCCGGGAGGGGCTTTTCGCGTTCCCGGACCGCATCCGGCCGCATCCGGCCGCATCCGGCGGGATCGGCGGGACCAGCAGGAGCGGCCGGATCAGTCACCGAGAACGGCGAATTCCGCCCCCTGGGGGTCGGTGAGACGGGCGGAGCGGCCGAGCCCGGGGGCGTTCCGGGCGGGCGTGCGGAGGGTCGCGCCGAGTTCGAGGGCCTCGGTGACGGCCCGCTCGACGTCCTCGACCTCCAGGTACGGCAGCCAGTGCGAGCGGAGACCCGTGGCGGCCTCGGCGGCGTGCAGCTGGCGGATCCCACCGAGTCCGTCCGCGCCGGGGCCCGAGGTGAGCACGGTGTAGCTGCCGCCCTCGAACGGGATGGCCCGGCCCCGCCATCCGAAGGCGCTGCGGTAGAAGGCGGTGGCGGCGCGGGTGTCGGTGCTGAACAGCTCCGTCCAGACGGGGCAGCCGGCGCCGCGGGGCGGTTCCACGAGGACGAACCGCCCGCCGACGGGGTCCGCGAAGGCGGGAGCCCGGTCGGGTGACCCCGGCAGCGGGGTGCCCCCGGCGGCCCGTACGCGTCGGACGGCGGTGCAGGCGTCCCGGACGGCGAAGGCCGGCAGCCAGGCCGCAGCGGCGTTCCGGGCATTGGCCGGCACCCAGTGCGCGGCCACCTCCTCCGAGAGCCGGAACCGGCCATGGGGGCCCGTGGTGGCGGGATCCTGTCGCCACCCGAGCAGGGCGGCGTAGAAGGTGCCCGCGGCGGCCGGGTCGGGGCTGAGCAGCACGGGCGGTGCGAGGACCGGGGACGGAGGGGCGGGCGGGGCCCCGGCGGTGCGGCGGGCTGCGCTGGTGGCCATGTCTGGTGCTCCCGTGCTGCCTTGACCGGCCCTCGTTCCGCTCCCGGTCCTGTCGGCCCCCCTGCATCGTCCGTGGCCCGTCGGCGGGTCACAACCGGGGGCCGGGGAACCCCGTCCCCGGATGTCGGCGCCGGGCGGTACGGTGCGTAGCGGACGGTCACCAGCAGCGAGAGGGGGGCCCAGTGGCCACGCAGCAGCGACAGGCGGCTGAGCCGAGGGGGAGTCGACCCGGTGCGCGGCCCGACGGGCAGCCCGAGCCGCAGCGGCAACTCGCGCAGGTGGAGGGGGTGCTGGAGCGGATCACCTACGCGAACGAGGAGACCGGCTACACGGTGGCCCGGGTGGACACCGGCCGCGGCGCGAACGACCTGCTGACGGTGGTGGGTGCGCTGCTGGGGGCGCAGCCGGGGGAGTCGCTGCGGCTGTTCGGCCGTTGGGGGTCGCACCCGCAGTACGGCAAGCAGTTCACGGTGGAGAACTACACCACGGTGCTGCCGGCGACGGTGCAGGGGATCCAGCGGTACCTGGGGTCGGGGCTGATCAAGGGGATCGGGCCGAGGTTCGCCGAACGGATCGTGGCGCAGTTCGGGGTGGACACGCTCGACGTGATCGAGCAGCAGCCGGGCCGGTTGATCGAGGTGCCGGGGCTGGGGCCGAAGCGGACCAGGATGATCGCGGCGGCCTGGGAGGAGCAGAAGGCCATCAAGGAGGTGATGGTCTTCCTGCAGGGGGTCGGGGTGTCGACCTCGCTGGCGGTGCGGATCTACAAGAAGTACGGCGACAGTTCGATCGGGGTGGTGAAGAACGAGCCGTACCGGCTGGCGGCCGATGTCTGGGGCATCGGGTTCCTGACGGCGGACCGGATCGCGCAGGCGGTGGGGATCCCGCACGACAGCCCGGAGCGGGTGAAGGCCGGGCTGCAGTACGCGCTCTCGCAGAGCAGCGACCAGGGGCACTGCTACCTGCCGGAGGAGCGGCTGATCGCGGACGGGGTGAAGCTGCTCCAGGTGGACGTGGGTCTGGTGATCGACTGCCTGGGGGAGCTGGTGGTCGAGGAGGGGGTGGTGCGGGAGACCGTTCGGGGGGCGGAGGGGCAGCCGATCACCGCGGTGTACCTGGTGCCGTTCCACCGGGCGGAGGTGTCGCTGTCGAACCAGTTGCTGCGGCTGCTGCGTGCCGACGCGGACCGGATGCCCGGCTTCGCGGCGGTGGACTGGGAGGCGGCGCTGGGCTGGCTGGCGAAGCGGACGGGCGCGGACCTGGCGCCGGAGCAGCAGGAGTCGGTGCGGCTCGCGCTGACCGAGAAGGTCGCGGTGCTGACCGGTGGTCCGGGCTGCGGCAAGTCGTTCACGGTGAAGTCGATCGTGACGCTGGCGCTGGCCAAGCGGGCGAAGGTGGTGCTGGCGGCGCCGACCGGCCGGGCGGCGAAGCGGCTGGCGGAACTGACGGGGGCGGAGGCGTCGACCGTGCACCGGCTTTTGGAGCTGCGGCCGGGCGGTGACGCGGCGTACGACCGGGACCGGCCGCTGGACGCGGACCTGGTGGTGGTGGACGAGGCGTCGATGCTGGACCTGATCCTGGCGAACAAGCTGGTGAAGGCGGTGGCGCCGGGGGCGCACCTGCTGTTCGTGGGGGACGTGGACCAGTTGCCGTCGGTGGGTGCCGGGGAGGTGCTGCGGGACATGCTGGCGCCCGGCAGCCCGGTGCCGTCGGTGCGGCTGACCAGGATCTTCCGGCAGGCCCAGCAGTCGGGGGTGGTGACCAACGCGCACCGGATCAACGAGGGGCTGCCGCCGGTGACCGAGGGGCTGTCGGACTTCTTCCTGTTCGTGGAAGACGACACCGAGCGGGCGGCCGGTCTGACGGTGGACGTGGTGGCCCGGCGGATCCCGCAGAAGTTCGGTCTGGATCCGCGCCGGGACGTCCAGGTGCTGGCGCCGATGCACCGCGGTCCGGCCGGCGCGGGGAATCTGAACACGCTGCTCCAGGCGGCCGTCACGCCGGCCCGGGAGGGGCTGGCGGAGCGCAGGTTCGGCGGGCGGACGTTCCGGGTGGGGGACAAGGTCACCCAGATCCGGAACAACTACGAGAAGGGGCAGAACGGCGTCTTCAACGGCACGGTGGGGGTGGTGACCTCGCTGAGTGCGGACGACCAGCGACTGACGGTCCTGACCGACGAGGACGAGGAGGTGCCGTACGACTTCGACGAGCTGGACGAACTGGCGCACGCGTACGCGGTGACGATCCACCGTTCGCAGGGCAGCGAGTACCCGGCGGTGGTGATTCCCGTCACTACCTCGGCCTGGACGATGTTGCAGCGGAATCTGCTCTACACCGCCGTGACGCGGGCGAAACGACTCGTTGTGCTCGTCGGGTCGCGGAAGGCGATCGGACAGGCCGTTCGAGCCGTCAGTGCAGGTCGGCGCCATTCGGCGCTGGACCACCGCCTGGCAACTGGATGATCGGCCGAGCGTCCGCTACGGTCGGAGGTTGTCTTGACGTGAAGAGATTTAGGGCGGAACCTGGTCAGGTGCCGATCTTGTCCGGTTCATACCGGCTGCGGCGACAGCTTTTGTAGGACGGGCCCCTTTCCGGCCCACCCCGAGTGCGCGGCCATCCTCCGGATGGGGGATCGTAGAGACGGTCAGAGCACTCGGATGAGGATTCATTTCGTCGGTGAGGAAGACGTGAGCGACAAATCGGTAGTACTGCGGTACCAGGACGACGAGTTCGAGTACCCCGTCGTCGAGAGCACTGCGGGCAACGCCGGCTTCGACATCTCGAAGCTGCTCCCGCAGACCGGTCTGGTCACCCTGGACAACGGCTTCGGCAACACCGCGGCGTACAAGTCGGCGATCACCTTCGTCGACGGTGACAACGGGATCCTGCGCTACCGCGGCTACCCGATCGAGCAGCTCGCCGAGCGCGGCAACTTCGCCGAGACCGCGTACCTGCTGATCAACGGCGAGCTGCCGACCGCCGACCAGCTTGCGACCTTCTCCAACGAGGTCACCCAGCACACCCTGCTGCACGAGGACGTCAAGCGCTTCTACCAGGGCTTCCCCCGGGACGCGCACCCGATGGCGATGCTCTCCTCGGTGGTCGGCGCGCTGTCGACGTTCTACCCGGAGAGCCACAACCCGTTCGACGCGGCTCAGCGCCACCTGTCGACGGTCCGGCTGCTGGCGAAGCTGCCGACCATCGCGGCGTACGCGTACAAGAAGGCGATGGGCCAGCCCTTCGTCTACCCGCGCAACGACCTGAGCTACGTGGAGAACTTCCTCCGGATGACCTTCGCGGTCCCGGCCGAGGACTACGAGCTCAACCCGGTGATCGTCAACGCGCTGGACAAGCTGCTGATCCTGCACGCGGACCACGAGCAGAACTGCTCGACCTCCACCGTGCGCCTGGTCGGTTCCAGCCACGCGAACCTGTTCGCCTCGGTCTCGGCCGGCATCTCCGCCCTGTGGGGCCCGCTGCACGGCGGCGCCAACCAGGCCGTGCTGGAGATGCTGGACCAGATCAAGAAGGACGGCGGCGACGTCGACGCCTTCATCCGCAAGGTCAAGAACCGCGAGGACGGCGTGAAGCTCATGGGCTTCGGTCACCGCGTGTACAAGGCCTTCGACCCGCGCGCCGCGCTGGTCAAGGAGCTGGCGCACGAGGTCCTCGGCCAGCTCGGCAAGTCGGACGAGCTGCTGGACATCGCCCTCAAGCTGGAGGAGCACGCGCTCAGCGACGACTTCTTCGTCTCGCGCAAGCTCTACCCGAACGTGGACTTCTACACCGGCCTGATCTACCGCGCCATGGGCTTCCCGACCAGCATGTTCACCGTGCTGTTCGCGCTCGGCCGGCTGCCGGGCTGGATCGCCCACTGGCACGAGATGATCAACGACCCGGGCAGCCGGATCGGCCGTCCGCGCCAGATCTACACCGGCACCGCGATCCGCGACTACGTGCCGGTCGAGGCCCGCTGACCTCGGCACCGCACACGCGGGAGGGCCCGGCTGCCGATGGCGGCCGGGCCCTCCCGTCGTCCCCGGACGGTTCTGGCCGTCCGTGGCGCGGAAACTGCGCGCACGACGCCCGGGAGCGCCCGTGACCCGGAAACGGCCGCTCAAAGCGTCCCGGGCCAGGTAGCACCCCGGCGTCGTGCGCCAAGGCCGTCGACCAGTCGACGACCGTCCCGGGGCCCGCCGGAGCCCCGTCGGCGGCAGAGGCCGAGGGCGGTGACATTTGCCGTTCCACCGTCGCCGCGCCGAAAGCTGCCGCGCTGTACAAGGTATGACGTAACTGGGGGCGCAAAGTTACGGGTAAGGGGTGTGAGTTGGCTCTCTCCACGCTCCGTGTGCGCCCGGTGCCACCCCTCGGACCGCCGCGCCGTCGACCCATACCACACCGAACGCCCGGGGCGCTGTGTCACCCTCCCCACAGTCATCGCAACCCAGCGTGATAAGAATCGTCTCATTCCGGACGGACCGCTCCGCAGGTGCGGCACGAGCGGTGGGCCGGGCAGGGAGGGAGTGCGCAGATGGCCAGGAACGTCGTGGTGACCGGTGGCGGCACCGGTATCGGGTACGAGGTGGCGCGCAGGTTCGCCCGGGCCGGTGAGCGGGTGGTGATCGTCGGGCGGCGGCGGGCGGTGCTGGAACGCGCCGCGGACGAGCTGGGCGACGGCGTGACCCCGCTGGTCTGCGACCTGGCCGATCCGGACGCCGTCGAGGCCGCCCTGGCCGAGCTGCCGGAGCGGATCGACGTCCTGGTGAACAACGCCGGCAGCCGGGAGACCGTGATCGGTGCCGGCCC
Organism: Kitasatospora sp. NPDC088346; assembly: GCF_044740765.1. NCBI lineage: Bacteria > Bacillati > Actinomycetota > Actinomycetes > Kitasatosporales > Streptomycetaceae > Kitasatospora > Kitasatospora sp. NPDC088346. The sequence goes on along the minus strand of NZ_JBIURH010000006.1, from coordinate 292,855 downwards.
GCACGCGGTGCTGGCCCGCTGGCGCGGCGACTTCGAACGCAACGTGCTCACCGTGGTGATGCTGACCGAGTCGATCCGGGACCGGCTCACTCCGGGCTCCGGCCGGGTGGTCACCGTCAGCTCGATCGCCGCCCTGCGCGGCGCCGGCTCCTTCGGGGCCGCCAAGGCCTCGCTGCACGCCTGGAACAACTTCCTGGCCGCCCAGCTCGGTCCGTCGGGGATCACCGCCAACATCGTGGCCCCGGGCACGGTCGCGGGCACCGAGTTCTTCGGGCCCCGGCTCGACGAGGCCGAGGTGTCCCGGCGGGCCGCCCGGACCCTGGTCGGCCGGATCGGCGAGTCCGGCGAGGTCGCCGCCGCCGTCTACTTCCTGGCCTCCGCGGACGCCGGGTTCATCACCGGCGAGATCCTGCACTGCAACGGCGGCGAGCTGCTCGGGCGGTGACCCGCCCGAGCGGCCCGGCCGCTCGTCGTGCCCCGCGGTCAGCCGGCGTCGAAGCCGCGCAGCCGCAGGCTGTTGCTGACCACGAAGACCGAGGAGAAGGCCATCGTGGCGCCGGCCACCACCGGGTTGAGCAGCCCGGCGGCCGCCAGCGGGATGGCGGCGACGTTGTAGGCGAAGGCCCAGAACAGATTGCCCTTGATGGTCGCCAGGGTGCGGCGCGACAGCCGGATGGCGTCCGCGGCGGCGCGCAGGTCGCCCCGGACGAGGGTGAGGTCGCCGGCCTCGATCGCCGCGTCCGTGCCGGTGCCCATGGCCAGGCCCAGGTCGGCCTGGGCCAGTGCGGCCGCGTCGTTGACACCGTCGCCGACCATCGCCACCGAGCGGCCCTCGGCCTGCAGCCGCTTGACGGCGGCGACCTTCTGCTCCGGGAGCACCTCGGCCAGCACGTCCTCGGGGGCGATCCCCACCTCGGCCGCCACCGACTCGGCCACCGCGCGGTTGTCGCCGGTCAGCAGCACCGGGCGCAGGCCCAGCGCGCGCAGCTCGGCGACCGCCCGGGCGCTGGTCGGCCGCACCGTGTCGGACACCTCCAGGACGGCCCGCGCGGCGCCGTCCCAGCCGACCGCCACGGCCGTCCGGCCGGCCGCCTCGGCGTCCCGCTTGGCTCGGGCCAGCGCGGGCGGCAGGGGCTGGGACCGCTCGGCGAGCAGGCTCTCGCGTCCGGCCAGCACGGCGTGCCCGTCCACCGTCCCGCGGACCCCGAGGCCGGGGACGTTCTCGAACCCGGTGACGGGGGGCAGCGCGCCGAGCCGTTCCAGGGCCGCGCCGGCCACGGCGGCCGCCACCGGGTGCTCCGAGGCGTGTTCCAGTGCGCCCGCCAACCGGAGGACCTCCTGCTCGGTGGTGCCCTCGGCGGTGTGCACCGCGACCAGGGCCATCCGGCCGGTGGTCACCGTGCCGGTCTTGTCGAGCACGACGGTGTCCACCCGGCGGGTGCTCTCCAGCACCTCCGGCCCCTTGATCAGGATGCCCAGCTGGGCGCCCCGGCCGGTGCCCACCATCAGGGCGGTGGGGGTGGCCAGGCCGAGAGCGCACGGGCAGGCGATGATCAGGACCGCGACCGCGGCGGTGAAGGCCGCGGTGGGGCTGCCGTCCGCCAGCAGCTGGCCGACCAGGGTGGCCAGGGCGATGAGGATGACCACCGGGACGAACACCGCGGAGATCCGGTCGGCCAGCCGCTGGGCGGCGGCCTTGCCGTTCTGCGCGTCCTCGACCAGCGTCGCCATCCGGGCCAGCCGGGTGTCCGCGCCGACCCGGGTGGCCTCCACGACCAGCCGTCCGCCGGCGTTGACGGTCGCGCCGGTGACCGGGTCGCCGACCGCGACCTCCACCGGGACGGACTCGCCGGTGAGCATCGAGGCGTCCACGGCCGAGGCGCCCTCGACCACCGTGCCGTCGGTGGCGATCTTTTCGCCGGGCCGGACCACGAAACGGGTGCCGACGGTGAGCAGGGAGACGGGCAGCCGTACCTCGCGGCCGTCCTGGAGGACCGCGACGTCCTTGGCGCCCAGGTCCAGCAGGGCGTGCAGGGCGGCGCCGGCCCGGCGCTTGGAGCGGGCCTCCAGCCAGCGGCCGAGCTGGATCAGGACGGTGACCGCGGCGGCGGTCTCCAGGTAGAGGGTGCTGGAGGCGTCCGCTCCGCCGACGGCCAGCGTGAAGCCGTGCCGCATGCCGGGCATCCCGGCGTGGCCGAGGAACAGGGCCCAGACCGACCAGCCGAAGGCGGCGAGCGTGCCCAGCGAGACCAGCGTGTCCATGGTGGCCGCGCCGTGCCTGAGGTTGGTCCAGGCGGCGCGGTGGAAGGGCAGCCCGCCGTACACGACGACCGGGCCGGTCAGGGCGAAGGCCAGCCACTGCCAGTTGTCGAACTGCAGGGCGGGGACCATCGAGAGCAGCACCACGGGGACGGTGAGGACCGCGCTGACCAGCAGCCGTTCGCGCTGGGGGTCGGGTTCCACGGGTGTCTGCTGCGGTCCCGCGGTCCGCTCGGCGGACGGCGCGGACGGCGCGGACGGCGCGGACGGCGTGGGGGGCTCGGGGGGCGGCGGGAGCTCGGCGGTGTAGCCGGTCCGCTCGACCGTCGCGATCAGGTCGGCCACCTCGACGCCCGGGCCGAACACGACCCGGGCCCGCTCGGTGGCGTAGTTCACGGTGGCCTCGACGCCGTCCATCCGGTTGAGCTTCTTCTCGATCCGGGCCGCGCAGGAAGCACAGGTCATCCCGCCGATCGACAGGTCCACCCGCTCGGTGAGGGCGGGGTCGGGTGCTATGCCATGGGTGGTGCTCATCGCTCACTCAACTCCTATCGGAGAGCCTGGGCGGGGGCGGCCCGGCCGTGCTCGGGGCGCCCCCGCGCCGGTGCTCAGACCGCCCGGCCGACCAGCGCGAACCCGGCCTCGTCGACGGCCGCCCGGACCTGGTCGTCGGTGAGCGGGGCGGAGGCGGACACGGTCACCGTGCCGGCCTTGGCGTCGGCCGCGACCTCCGTGACGCCGGGCAGCGCGGAGACCTCGGCGCTGATCGACTTCTCGCAGTGGCCGCAGCTCATGCCGGTGACGGTGTAGGTGGTGGTGCTGGACACGGGGACCTCCGGGAGTAGGGCGGCGCAGGCTGCTGCCCGCTGGTCTGACTGGTCACAACACCATACCCCCCAGGGGTATTCCCGGACGGGCCGGCGGATGTGGCCTGGATCGCAGCATGGCGGCTGATCGCCGCCGGACCGGCGGCGGATCGCGGCTGTTCGCCCGTTCTGGTGGCCTTGGGGACGCCCTTCGGTCCCGCGCCGGGCCCGGGAGGCCGGCCGGACCGGAGCGGCCGGACCTCCGATGGTGCGCGCGGCGCGGGGCACCGTGCTGTCCGATATGTTCGAAAGGTGTCCTGGAAGAGCAGAAGCCGGTCGGCGCTGCCCGGGGCCGGCGGGGTGCCGCCGGCCCGCCGCCGCAGCGCGCTGCTCGCCACCGACCTCCAGGACCTCTGCTTCCGGCGCCGCGCCGCGCCCGCCGTCCTCGCGATGCTGCTGATCTCGCTCGCCGATTTCTCCTCCGGGAAGGACCGCTACCTGGTCCCGCTGATGGTCGTCGTCCCGGCCATCGCCGGGCTCACCCTGCGGCCGCTGGAACTGCTGCTGGTCTGCGCCGCCGGGCTCGTCCCGCTGATCTGGCTCAGCTATTACGACCAGGTGGCGGACCTCAACGACGGGCGCTTCCTGTTCGGTGCCCTGGTCAGCTACGTCGCGCTCACCCTGTTCAGCGCCTGGGTGGCACGCCTGCGGATGCGCCGGGCGGCCGCGTTCGCCGCGGTCAGCTCGGTCGCCGAAGCGGCCCAGCGGGCGCTGCTGCGCCAGCCCGGACCGACCGTCGGCCCGCTGCGGCTGGCGGTGCGCTACGTCTCGGCCGCCGACGAGGCCCGGATCGGCGGGGACCTCTACTCCGTCCTGGAGACGCCCTGCGGCGTCCGGGTGCTGGTCGGCGACGTGCGGGGCAAGGGCCTGGGCGCGGTGCAGACGGCCGCCGTGGTGCTGGGCGCGTTCCGCGAGGCGGCGTACGACGAACGGGCGCTCGTGGAGGTCGCGGCCCGGATCGAGGCGAGCGTGCAGCGGCACGCGCCGGACGGCGAGTTCACCACCGCCCTGTTTGCCGAGTTCGGCGAGCCCGAACGGGTCGAGCTGCTGCACTTCGGGCACGTGCCGCCGATCCAGGTCAGCCGGGAGGGCGCGGTGACGGTGCTGGAGGCCGACGACCCGTGGGTGCCGCTGGGGCTCGGCACGCTGGCGGTCGGGGAACCGACCGCCATGCGGGTGCCGTTCGGCGCCGACGACGTGCTGGTGCTCTGCACCGACGGGGTGGTCGAGGCCAGGCACCGCCGGACCGGGGACTTCTACCCGCTGGCCGAGCGGATCGGCCCGCTGGTGCGCGGGGCCGCACGGTCCCCGGCCGAGCTGGAGTCGGCCGTCGGGCGGGTCTACGCGGACCTGCTGGTGCACACCGGCGGCGAGCTCGGCGACGACGCGCTGCTGCTGCTGATCAGCCGCGCCGAGCCGGACGCGTCCCGGGCCGCGACGGTCGGCCGGACGGCCTGACCCGCCCGCCGCGGGCGGCTCACGGCGCGGCCACCACCTCGGCCAGGGCGCGCAGGACGAGCGCCGTCGATGTCGCGCCCGGGTCCTGGTGCCCGACGCTGCGCGGCCCGAGGTAGGAGGCGCGGCCCTTGCGGGCCTGCAACGGAACGGTGTCGTGCATGCCCTGCTCGGCGGCGCGCGCGGCGACCTCGGCCGCGGCCGGCAGACCGCGGCCCTGGTCCGCGGCGGTGCGGAAGGCGGCCGCCGCCGGAGCGAGGGCGTCCACCATGGTCTTGTCGCCCGGCCGTGCGCCGCCGAGCTCCTGCACCGCGGCCAGCGCGGCCTCCAGCGCCCCGGCCAGGTCGCCGGCGGTCGCCGTGGGGCCGGGCAGCGCCGCGCCGATCGCCCGGAACGCCGTGCCGTAGAGCGGCCCGGAGGCGCCCCCGACCGTGGAGATCAGGGTGCGGCCGGCCGTCCGGAGCAGCTCGCCGGGCCCGGACGGCGCCGGGCCGGTGGCCGGCGGCCCGACGGCGGTGAAGCCGCGTCGCAGGTTGCTGCCGTGGTCGCCGTCGCCGATGGCGGTGTCGAGCGCGGTCAGCTCGCTCTCGTGCCGTTCGACGGCGTGCGCGGCGGCCCGCAGCCAGGCGGCGGCGGCCTCGGTGTCGAAGGTGTCCATCCGGCGTGCTCCCGGGGTCAGGACCAGCGCAGGGCCGGGGTCGCCACCGGTGCGTCCCAGAGCTCCAGCACCTGGTCGTCGGCCTTGGTGAGGGTCAGCGAGAAGCCCGCCATGTCGAGGCTGGTGACGTAGTTGCCGACCAGGTTGCGGGCGATCGTGATGCCGCGCTCCGCGAGCCGGGCGTGCACCTCGCCGAACACCAGGTAGAGCTCCAGCAGCGGGGTGGCGCCCAGCCCGTTGACCAGGGCGAGGACCCGGTCGCCGCGGCTCAGTCCGTGATCGGCGAGGACGGTGTCCACCACCTCGGCGACCAGCTCCCGGGCGGGGCGCAGGGGAGCGCGCCGGCGGCCCGGTTCGCCGTGGATCCCGACGCCCACCTCGATCTCGTCCTCCGGCAGGTCGAAGCCGGGACGGCCGACGGCCGGGACGGTGGCGGCGGTCAGGGCGATCGCGAAGGAGCGGGAGGCCGCGTCCACCCGCTCGGCGAGCGCGGCGACCTCGGCGAGCGGGGCGCCGCGCCCGGCCAGCGCCCCGGCGGTCTTCTCGACCGCGACCGCGGCGCCGGTGCCGCGGCGTCCGGCCGTCCAGGTGGAGTCCTCGACGGCGACGTCGTCGTCGACCAGGACGGTGCGGACCTCGATCCCGTCCTCGGCGGCGAGTTCCGCGGCGAGGCGGAAGTTCAGCACGTCGCCGGTGTAGTTCTTCACCACCAGCAGCACTCCCGCGCCCTGGTCGACGGCGCGGACGGCGGCGAGCACCTGGTCGGGGACGGGAGAGGTGAAGACCTCGCCGGGGCAGGCGGCGTCCAACATGCCCGGGCCGACGAAACCGGCGTGCAGCGGCTCGTGGCCGGACCCCCCGCCGGAGACGAGGGCCACCCTGGGCACGGCCGGGCCGCTCCTGCGGGTGACGATCCGGGCGTCGAGGTCGACGGCCAGTTCCGGGTGGGCGGCCGCGAAGCCCGCCAGGGCGTCCGACAGGACGGTCTCCGGGGCGTTGATGAGCTTCTTCACGGTGCCGGCTCCCCTCGACGGATCCCTCGGGACGACGGTACGCCCACCCACCCGCCGGATGCCTGCGGCGGGCGCCGGGGGAACCCGAACGGCCGTACCGGCGGCGACAGTTAGGCCCTGTCCGGCCGATCCTGCCGGGCCCGCGACGCCGGACCGATCCGACCAGGCCGACCGGACGGGACCTAGGATCGGGGCATGGACAGTCGGGTCGGAGTCGTCCTGGTCTCGCACAGCCCCGCGCTGGCGGCCGGCCTCGCCGAGCTGCTCGCGGAGCTCGGCGCGGGGACCGTGGCCGTGGTGCCGGCCGCCGGGACGGCCGACGGCGCGCTCGGCACCAGCGACGAGCTGATCGGGCGCGCGCTGCGGGCGGCGGACGGCGGGGCCGGCGTGGTGCTGCTGCCCGACCTGGGCAGCTCGGTGCTGACGGCGCGCGCCGTGCTGGCCGAGCGGGCCCGCGACGACCTGGTGCTGGTGGACGCGCCGTTCGTGGAGGGCGCGGTGGCGGCGGTGGTGACGGCCTCCACCGGCGCGGGGCTGGCCGAGGTGGTGGCCGCCGCGGAGGCGGCCCGCGACATCCGGAAGTTCTGAGCGGGACGCGCGAGGGAGAGCCCGGCGGGGCGGACCGCGCGGCACCGGCTACTTGGCGTCGGCGTAGCGCTCCACCACGGCCGTGCTCAGCGGGAACCGGACCGGGGTGTCGCCGAAGACCAGCCGCCGGGCCTCCTCGCCGGCCTCGGCGACGGCCGCCGCCACCTGGTCGGCCAGGTCGAGCGGGCTGTGCACCATGACCTCGTCGTGCTGGAAGAACACCAGGTGCGGACGGTCCTCGCCGCTGCCCAGGGCGGCCAGCCGGCGGCGCAGCGAGGCCAGCAGGGCCAGCGCCCAGTCGGCCCCGCTGGCCTGGATGACGAAGTTGCGGGTGAACCGGCCGCGGGCGCGGGCCGAGCGGCCGCCGGTGTCGGCGGCCGTCTCCGGGGCCTCGGTGAGGTCGAGCCAGTCGGCGGAGGGCGGCGGGCAGGCCCGGCCGAGCCGCGAGTGCACGACACCGCCGTCCTCGCCGGTGCGGGCGGCGGCCTCGACGTAGCCCATGGCGGTCGGGTAGCGGCGCCGCAGGGTGGCCAGCAGCGGGCCGATGTCGCCGCTGGTCTGACCGTACATGGCGCCGAGCAGGCCGAGTTTGGCCTTCTCGCGGTCGCCCTGGAAGGCGGTGGCGGCGAGCGCGGCGTAGAGGTCGCCCTCGGCGGCGGTGCGGGCCAGGCCGGCGTCCTGGGACAGCGCGGCGAGGACCCGCGGTTCGAGCTGGGCCGCGTCGGCGACGACCAGTGCCCAGCCCGGGTCGGCGACGACCGCGCCGCGCAGCACCCGGGGGATCTGCAGGGCGCCGCCGCCGCGGCTGGCCCAGCGCCCGGAGACCACGCCGCCGACCACGTACTCCGGCCGGAACCGGCCGCCCCTGGCCCAGGTGTCCTGCCAGGCCCAGCCGTGCGCGGCGTGCAGCCGGGACAGCTCCTTGTAGCGGATCATCAGCGCGGCCGCCGGGTGGTCGACCGAGCGCAGCTCCCAGCTGCGGGTGGAGGAGAGCTGGATGCCCCGGTCGGCGAAGGCGCGCAGCACCTGGCCGTGCGAGTCGGGGTTGAACGGGCGGGTGCCGAGGGACTGCTGGAGCTCGACCGAGAGCTCGGCGAGCAGCTTGGGCTGGGTGCCGGGAATGCTCGGGCGGGGGCCGAGCAGCTCGGTGAGCAACCGGTCGTGGACGTCGGTGCGCCAGGGCAGGCCGTCGTACGCCATCTCGGCGGCCAGCAGCGCGCCGGCCGACTCGGCGGCCACCAGCAACAGGAACCGGGAGCGGGCGGCCGGGTCGGCGACGGCCCGGATCCGCCGCTGCTGCTCGGCGTGGACGGCGACCACGGCGGTCAGCTGGTCGGTGCCCGGCGGGAGCTGGAGGCGGTCGGGGGCGAACAGGCCGTCCTGGTCCTCGACGGCGGCCTCGGGCAGGTCGGCGGGGACGGGCAGGCGCCCCAACCGCGCCCAGGCCGCGCCGAGCGAACGCGGCGCCCCCCAGTGGCCCTCGTGGCCCAGCAGCAGCGCCTCGACCAGGCGCAGGTCGTGGCAGCGGGCGAGGCGCAGCGGGAGCAGCGGGGTGTAGCCGCTGTCGGCGGCGGCCCAGACCCAGCGCGGCTGCCCGGCCGCCTCCAGGCCGGCCACCGCGGTGGCGAGGTCGGGGTGGTGGGTGGGGGCGCCGAGCGGGGCGCCGGCGTCGTCGAGGGGCTGGAGGCGTCCGCCGGGCCCGTGCGGGTCGGGGGCGAGGGCGTAGCGCGGTGCGGTCGGCGCTGCCATCGGCGGTGCCTCCTCTCGTGGGGCGGGCCCGCGGGGGTGGACCGCGGTGCGGGTCCGACGGTAGCGGGTGGGTCGGACAACCGGCGGCAGGTGGCGGCGGGCGGGGGCCGCGGGGCGCGGGCGGGGGGCGGGCGGACCGGCCGTCCGCCCACTGACCGCCCTTCAGAAGTGACGGTAGGCAGCGCTGATACCACCGCGTATGGTCGGTCGAATGAGTCTCAACCCCTTCTTCGAGCCCAGCACGCTGGACTACGAACTGCCGCCCTTCGCCGAGATCCGGGAAGAGCACTACCTGCCGGCCTTCGAGCGGGGAATGGCCGAGCAGCTCGCCGAGACCGCCGCCATCGCGGCCGCCGGCGAGCCGGCCACGTTCGAGAACACCGTGGTGGCGCTGGAGCGCTCCGGGGCACTGCTGCGCCGGGTCTCGCTGGCCTTCTTCAACCAGTCGTCCTCGGACGGCACCGCGGCCGTGCAGGAGCTCGACGCGGAGATCAGCCCCCGGCTCGCGGCGCACGACGACACCATCCTGCTGGACCGGGCCCTGTTCGCCCGCTTCGACGCCCTGTTCGAGGACCGCCGGAGCCTCGGTCTGGACCCGGAGTCGCTGCGGCTGCTGGAGCGCCACCACGACCGGTTCGTCCGGGCCGGTGCCCGGCTGTCGCCCGCCGAGCAGCAGCGCCTGCGCGAGATCAACGCGCAGCTCGCCTCCGACGCCGCGGCCTTCCGCCGCAACGTGCGCACCGCCACCCAGGAGGGGGCGCTGGTGCTGGACGGCGCCGAGCAGCTGGACGGGCTCTCCGCGGACGCCGTCGCCGCCGCCGCGGAGAACGGCCGCGCCCTCGGCCGGGACGGCTCGTACGTGCTCAGCCTGAAGAACTTCTCCAACCAGCCCGAGCTGGCCCAGCTCACCGACCGCGCGGTGCGGGAGCGGCTGCTGACCGCCTCGCTGGGCCGGGCGGCCGGGACCAACGGCCCGCTGGCGATCCGGATGGCCGGGCTGCGGGCCGAGCGGGCCGCCGTCCTCGGCCACCCGAGCCACGCCGCCTACGTGGTCGCCGATGAGACCGCCGGCACCGTCGAGGCCGTGGACGCCCTGCTGGCCCGGCTGGTGGCGCCCGCCGTCGCCAACGCCGAACGCGAGGCGACCGAGCTCGCCGAGCTGGCCGCCGCCGACGGGATCACCGAACTCGCCGCCCACGACTGGGCGTTCTACTCCGAGCGGGTCCGCCGGGTCTCGTACCGGCTGGACGCCGCGGCGCTGCGCCCGTACCTGGAGCTGGAGCGGGTGCTGCACGACGGCGTCTTCTTCGCCGCCAACCTCGCCTACGGGCTGACCTTCACCGAGCGCCCCCACCTGGTCGGCTACCACCGGGACGCCCGGGTGTTCGAGGTCTTCGAGGCGGACGGCACCGCGCTCGGCCTGTTCGTCGCCGACTTCTTCGCCCGCGACACCAAGCGCGGCGGTGCCTGGATGAACGAACTGGTCGAGCAGTCCACCCTGCTGGGCCGGCGCCCGGTGGTGGTGAACAACCTCAACATCGCCAGGCCGGCACCGGGCGAGCCGGCGCTGCTCACCTGGGACGAGGTGCGCACGCTGTTCCACGAGTTCGGCCACGCGCTGCACGGGCTGTTCTCGGCGGTCCGCTACCCGCTGTTCACCGGCACCGCGGTGCCGCGCGACTTCGTCGAGTTCCCCTCGCAGGTCAACGAGATGTGGATGACCTGGCCCGAGGTGCTGGCCAACTACGCCCGGCACCACGTGACCGGCCAGCCGCTGCCCGCCGAGCTGCTGGAGCGGATGGAGGCCGCGGCCAACTTCGGCCAGGGCTTCCGCACGGTCGAGTACCTGGCGGCGGCGCTGCTGGACTGGGCCTGGCACACCGTCCCCGCGGGGCAGCCGATCGAGGACGCCGAGGAGTTCGAGGCGGCCGCGCTGGCCAAGGCGGGTCTGGCGGTGCCGGCGGTTCCGCCGCGCTACCGCACCACCTACTTCAGCCACGCGTTCTCGGACGACTACAGCGCCGCGTACTACGCGTACATCTGGTCGGAGGTGCTGGACGCCGACACCGTCGAGTGGTTCCGCACCAACGGCCGCACCGTGCGGGAGAGCGGCGAGGTGTTCCGGGCCGAGCTGCTGTCGAGGGGCGGCAGTCGCGAGGCGCTGGACAGCTTCCGGGCCGTGGTCGGCCGGGACCCGCAGACCGGGCCGCTGCTCGCCCGCCGGGGGCTGGCCTGACCGTGCGCCGTGCGGGCTGCGGCGGTGCGGTTCACGGCGGTGCGGTTCACGGCCGTGCGGGCCGCGGCGGTGCTCAGCGCGGGGCGACCGTCACCGTGACGGTCGCCCCGGCGCGGGCGGCCGGCAGCGTGATCCGGGCCAGGCCGGCCCGGTCGCCGCTCGGCTGCCGCACCTCCACCGCCGCGGCCGGGGTGCCGGTCACGCTCACCCGGGCACCGGCCGGGAAGGCGGCGGCCGGCAGTACCAGGTCGGTCCGGCCGGGGCGGCGGAAGGGCGTGAAGGTCAGCGTCCAGAGCCCGCCGGCGGAGCGCTCGGCCACCGGGAGTCCGGCCAGCGCGGCCGGGTAGGGGCCGAAGACGGGCTCGTCGCCGGGCGCGGGGCGGCCGTCCGGGCCGAGTGCGCAGTAGCCGCCGGAGCCCCGGCACCAGTACCACATCGTCCAGCCCGAGGCGAAGCCCGACATCGCGGCGACCTGCCGCCGCACCAGCTCCGCGTTGCCCGGGGTGCGGGAGTTCGGCGGCCCCCACTCGCCGACGAGGACCGGCATCCGGTGGGCGGTGGGGTAGCCGCCGATCGCGGCGGTGTAGTTCTCGACGAATCCCCCGGCCGGGTCCCAGTCCCGGCCGCCCTCGACGGCGGTGTCGTAGAAGTGCGGTGCGTAGCCGAGCCGGTCCGGGCCGTGGCGCGGGTCGGTGAACGCGGGCAGTTCGGTGGGCACGCCCAGACCGACCAGGACGGTCGGCTCGACGAACAGCCAGGAACGGCTGTCCGTGCGGCGGACGGCGGTGATCAGCCGCTGGTACATCCTCGGCAGCCGGTCGCGTTCCAGCGCGGCCGAGGCGGCGACCAGGACGGCCGGGTCGTGCGGGTCGCCGTCGATGGGCCCGGACGGCTCGTTGAACAGGTCGTAGCCCAGCAGCGAGGGGTGGCCGCGCAGTTCGGTGGCGATCCGGGTGTAGAAGTCGCTCTGCCGGCGGCGCAGGTCGGCGTCGTCGTACAGGTGCCGGAACGCGGCCTGGACGGCCGGCTGGTAGTAGCCGGCGAACCAGTCGTCGGGGTCCTCCTCGAACGGCAGGCCCTCGTCGCGGGTGGCCCAGAGCGGGATGCCCCGGTCGCCGCCGCCGAACTTGGGACCGTAGACGTCCTGGTGGAAGTCGACGACGGCGAGCAGCCCGTACCGGTCGGCCCAGCCGAGCACCCTGTGCAGCCGGGTCAGCTCGGTCCGGTCGTAGCGGTCGGGGGCCGGTTCGAGCCGGTTCCAGGAGGTCGCCACCCGGATCACCGTGAACCCGTGCGCGGCGATCGAGCGGATGTCGGCCTCGGTCGTCTCGGCGTACTTGTCGACGTTGAAACCGCGCAGTTGCAGCACCCGGCCGTCGGCGTCGGTGAACAGCGTGCGGCCGTCGGCGGCGGTCACCGTGCCGGTGGGGAAGGCGGCCCGCGCACCGCCGGAGCGGTCCGCGCCGTACGGGTCGGGGTGGTCGGCGGTGTACGGGTCGGCGGCGACGGCCGCCGTGCCGGTGCTCAGCGCGGCCGCAAGGGCCAGGACCAGGGCGGCGGCGGTACGGCGAACGCGCACGGGGCACCTCGGGCGGGGGCGGAGGGGTGGCGGTGAGGGCCGATCCTGCCGCACGGAAGTGCCCCGCACAAGAGGTGAGCATGACTCATGTTCAGTTGATCTCGCCTGGTGCTGAACGGAGTTGGGCTCGCCGGCGGGTCAGCCGGTCGGCGCCGCGGGGGCGTCCGGCGTGGCGGGGACGGCCGCGCCGGTGATCGCCTGAGGCAGGTCGGCGGCGGCGGCGAGCCGGCCCCAGAGCAGGTCGGCCAGCGCCTGCACCATCCGGGCCCGCGGGCAGGGGCGCTGTTCCAGCCACCAGTCGCCGACCGCCAGCACCATCCCGGTGACGGCCCGCCCCCAGGTCTCGGAGAGCAGCGGCCCGTCCGCGCCGAGGTCGACCTGCACCTGGACGGCCTTGGTGATCTCCTCGGCGATCTGTCGCAGTGCGGGGGCCAGGGCGTTGCCCGCGCCGGTCGGGTCGCCGCTCTCGGGGTGGGTGAGCAGCCGGTAGACCTGCGGGCGCGACTCGATCGCGGCCAGGTAGGTGTCGAGCACGTGCTCCACCCGGTCGCGCCGCTCCAGCGGCTCGTTGAGGGCGGCCCGGACGGCCGCGAGCAGGCCGCTGGTGTGGCGCTCCGTCAGGGCGGTGATCAGGCCGTTCCGGTCGCCGAAGTGCCGGTACAGGATCGGCTTGGTGATGCCCGCCTCGGCGGCGATCGCGTTCATGCTCGCCCCGGGGCCCTCGCGCTGGACGACCCGGTCGGCGGCGTTGAGCAGCTGCTCGCGGCGGAGCTCGCCGGCGGGCTGGGCGGGGGGCGTCGACACGGTGGGCGCTCCTGCGGTCGAGGGGGTCGGGGGGTGGGGATGAGCGTTGACAGGGCCTGCCCATCAGTAGCAGACTCCCGTCATGTTACCCGAGGTAACACGCCCTGTGGCGTGGGCTTCTGCCGATGCGCGGCCCCGACGCCCGACCTGATGCCCGACCCGATGCCCGAACCCGTTGACCGGAGGCACCATGAGCACCTTCTCCCTGGACCCGGGCCCGGACCAGCTGGCCGTCCGCGACTGGCTGCACGGCTTCGCCGCGGACGTGATGCGGCCCGCCGCCGCCGAGTGGGACGAACGCGAGGAGACCCCCTGGCCGATCATCCAGGAGGCCGCCCGACTCGGCATCTACTCCCTCGACTTCTACGCCCAGCAGTACTTCGACCCGTCCGGGGTGGGCATCCCGATCGCGATGGAGGAGCTGTTCTGGGGCGACGCCGGCCTCGGCCTCGCCATCGTCGGCACCACGCTGGCCGCCGTGGCCGTGCTCGCCAACGGCACCGACGAGCAGATCGGCACCTGGGCGCCGCAGATGTTCGGCACCCCCGACGACCTCAAGCTCGCCGCCTTCTGCTCCTCGGAGCCCGACGCCGGCTCGGACGTCTCCGCCCTGCGCACCCGCGCGGTCTACCAGGAGGCCACCGACGAGTGGGTGCTGAACGGCACCAAGACCTGGGCCACCAACGGCGGCATCGCCGACGTGCACGTGGTCGTGGCCACCGTCGACCCGGCGCTCGGCGCACGCGGGCAGGCCTCGTTCATCGTGCCGCCCGGCACCCGGGGGCTCGCCCAGGGGCAGAAGTTCAAGAAGCACGGCATCCGCGCCTCGCACACCGCCGAGGTGGTCCTGGACGACGTCCGGCTGCCCGGACACTGCCTGCTCGGCGGCAAGGAGAAGCTGGACGAGCGCCTCGCCCGGGCCCGGGAACGGGCCGCCGGCACGGCCGCCGGCTCCGGCGGTTCCCGTGGTTCCGGCAAGAACGCGGCGATGGCGACCTTCGAGGCCTCCCGACCGGCCGTCGGCGCCCAGGCGATCGGGATCGCCCGGGCCGCGTACGAGGTGGCGCTGGACTACGCCGGGACCCGGGTGCAGTTCGGCCGCCCTATCATCGACAACCAGGGCGTGGCCTTCCAGCTCGCCGACATGAGGACCCGGATCGACGCCTCCCGGCTGCTGGTCTGGCGGGCCTCCTGGATGGCCGCCACCAACCAGCCGTTCACCGCGGCCGAGGGCTCGATGTCCAAGCTGTACGCCGGCGAGACGGCGAAGTGGGTCACGGCGCAGGCGATGCAGATCCTCGGCGGCAACGGCTACACCCGGGAGTACCCGGTCGAGCGGATGCACCGCGACAGTGCGATCTACACCGTCTTCGAGGGCACCAGCGAGATCCAGCGGCTGGTCATCGCCCGGGCGATCTCGGGGCTGCCGATCCGCTGAGCCGGCGGCCGTCGGCGGGGCCGGCCGGCGCGGCGCGGGGCGCGGCCCGGTCCGGGCGCTCCGCCCGGTCGGGGTCAGCGGGCCGCCCAGAAGGTCAGGCCCGCGGTCAGCGCGCCGACGACCGTGCCGGCCACGGTCTGCGCGAGGGTGTGGTCCCGGAGCACCACCCGGGACCACGCGACGACGGCCACCACCGGGGCGACCAGCAGCCACCAGGGGCTCAGCGCCAGGGCGAGGCAGACGGTCGCGCCGCCGGTCACCGCCGTGTGCACGGAGATCTTCCACCACACGGTCACCAACAGCAGCGGCAGCAGCGAGGCGAACATCGCCAGCACGATGGCCGTCATGTCGGTCGGGGCGTCCAACACCACCATGGTCACCAGGCTGATCAGCACCGACAGCAGGACCAGCGGCAGCACCACCAGCCGCCGCTTGCGGTGGCCGACGTGCCGGTCCTCGATCTCGCCCCGGCGCATCCCGCGCCGGATGAACCAGGTCGGGATCACGGCGGCGAACAGCGCCGCGAACGCACCCCAGCCCAGGCCCACCAGCCCGTAGCGGACGGCGCCCAGCAGCAGCACCAGCGCGATGATGACGTTCTTCGGCTCCACCCCGTCGGTGACCAGCCGGGCCATCCGGTGCTCGGGGACGGCCGGGGCGGCCGGGATGCCCGGGCCGGGCGCCGCGGACGCGTCGGTCGCACCGGTCGCGTCGGGAGAGGTCTGGGCCGTGGGGTTCATCAGCTGCCGTTCTGCGGGAAGGAGACGCTCGGTCAGAATTGTGCCTCCCGCCGCTCCAGGAACGCCGACAGCCCCTCCCGGACGTCCGGCGCCAGCCGGGACTTGCGTTCCCAGGGCGCCACGGCCGCGCCGGCCCGCTCCGGCGAAACGGCCAGTGCGGCCTTCACCGCACCGATCGTCTGCGGTGAGCGCCGGGCCAGCAGCCGGGCGAACTCCACCGCCCTGGCGTCCAGTTCGGCCGGCGGCAGGACCTCCTCGACCAGCCCGTACCGCTCGGCCCGCCCGGCCGGCACCAACTCGCCGGAGAAGAGCAGGTACTTGGCGCGGGCCGGCCCGACCAGCCGGGCCAGCCGGACGGTCGGCACGGCCGGGTAGACCACGCCCAGCTTGGCCGGCGTGATGCCGAACCTGGCGTCCTCGGCCGCGAACCGCAGGTCGCAGGCGACCGCGAGCTGGCAGCCGCCGCCCACGCACGCGCCGTGCACCACGGCCAGGGTGGGGTGCGGGAAGGCGGCCAGCGCTTCCTCGGCGGCCACGTTGTCCGCGTGGTACGCGTCGGCCTGCGCGGGGTCCGCGTAGACCCCGGTCAGCTCGGTGATGTCGGCGCCCGCGGAGAAGGTGCCGCCCGCGCCGGTGAGCAGCAGCGACCGGACGTCCGGGTGCGCGGCCAGCCGGTCCAGGACCCGGGGCAGGCCGCGCCACATCGCCAGGGTGACGGCGTTGCGGCGCTCGGGGCGGTCCAGCAGCAGGGTGGCGACCGCACCGTCCACCCGGGCGCGCAGGCCGTCCACTCCGGTGTCGACCGGCTCGACCATTCAGTGCCTCCACGGGTGCTCGTCGGTGCGCCTCACCCTTCCACAGCGGGTCGCTCCGGGACGACGGCGGTCACTGTGATCTCCACCAACTGGCCGGTGTAGCCCAGGCAGGCCACGCCCAGCAGGGTCGAGGCGTGCGGCCCGTCGGCCAGGCCGGAGGCGTTCACCACCTCCCAGACCTCGGAGAGCGGGCCGGGGAGCGGCGCCACCACGTAGACCGTGCTGGCGACCACCTGCGGCAGTCCGCTGCCGATCGACCGGAGTGCGGCGTCCAGGTTGGCGATCACCTGGTGCGCCTGGGCGACGTGGTCGCCGGGGCCGACCAGCGTGCCGTCCGCGTCCAGCGGCACCGCGCCGGCGAGGAACGCCAGCCGGGTGCCCGGCTCGACGACGGCGGTGTGGGCGTACCCGGGCGGCGGGAAGAGGCCCGGGACGGTGCTTCGGCGGATCATGCGCGGCGCTCCTCGGATCGTCCGGTCCGCACGATCATCGGGTGCGGGCGGCCGGCTGTCACCCGGGTTTCCGGTGTCCCGTCAGCTGGCCGCGCCGCCGCTGGCCGCGCCGCCGCTGTCCGCGCTGCCGCCGTCGGCGGTCGCCCCGTTGCCGTCGGCGTCGCTGCCGTCCGCGGTGCCGCCGTCCGCGTCCTCGCCGTCGGCGGGGCGCCACTCGTGCGCCAGCAGGGACCACACCTCGTAGTCCAGCCGGACGCCGTTGTGCAGCGCGTACTCGCGCAGCACGCCGTCCAGCCGCATCCCCGTCCGCCGGGCGACCGCCCGGCTGCGGGCGTTGACGGTGCTGTTCCACCACTCGACCCGGTGCAGCCCCCGCTCGACCAGCGCGTAGTCGACCAGGTGCCGGACCGCCGCGCCGATCAGGCCGCGGCCCCCGCCGGCGGGCTCGCTCCAGACGCCGATCTCACAGGTGCCGGCCTTGGCGTCGAAGTGGACGAACATCGCGCCGCCGACCAGGGTGCCGTCCAGCCAGATCCCGAAGATCCGGCCGCTGTCGGTGGCCTGCCGGTCCGCGTACGACTGGAGGGTGGCGCGCGCCGAGTCCAGGTCCGTGGAGCGGGCGGCCCAGGGGATCCAGGGGTCGACGGTCTCCCGGGCGCGGTCCATGTGGGCGAGGAACTCGGTGGCCTGCCAGGGCTCCAGGGGGCGGAGCTCGGCGTCCTCGGTGAGCGGGATGGCGTACACGGCGGCCTCCGGTCGGCTGCGGGTGGGTGCGCGTGGGTGCGGGGCACCGCCGCGGGGCGGGCCCCGGCCAGAGTACATAACAAACGTTTGGTAGGTACCATGGCCGCCATGACGCCCGCCCGAGGAGACCACGAAGCCCGCCGAGCCGACGTCTCCGAGGCGGTCTGGCGGGTGCTGGCCGCGCGCGGCTTCGGCGGCCTGACGCTGCGGGCGGTCGCCGCGGAGATGGGCGCCTCCACCGGGCTGCTCACCCACTACTTCCCGAACAAGCGGGCCCTGCTGCGGCACGCGCTCGACGTCCTGGACCAGCGCTCGGCCGCGCGCGCCAGGCCGGCCTCGGAACGGGCCGGCGCCGGCCTGGAGATGCTGAGGGCCACGCTGCTGGACATCCTCCCGCTCACTCCGCTGAGCGCGGCCGGGAACCGGATCTGGGTGGCCTCCTGGGACGTTGCGCTCGCCGATCCGGAACTGGCCGAGGAGCACGCCGAGCGGTACCGGAGAGCCAGGCTCCGGATGGCCGGGCACGTCGTGGACGCACGGCGGCGGGGTGAGCTTCCGGACGGATCCGGTGGTTCGTCCCGCAGCTTGTCGGGCGGCTTGTCCGGCGGAACGTCCGGCGGTTCGTCCGGCGGTTCGTCCGGCGGTTCGTCCGGCGGTTCGTCCGGCCGGGACGGAACGGACGAGGTCCGCGTTCCGGGCACACCGTGCGGTGCGGATGAAATGCGCGGACCGGATGAAATGCGCGGAGCGGGCGGATCGGGCGGATCGGCCGAGGATGTGGCGGCGGCGGCGCAGAGTTTTGTACTGGGGTTGGTGGTGCAGGCGCTCTTCGCGCCGCGGGAGTTCCCCGCGGAACGCCAGATTCAGCTGGTGGACCGTTATCTCGCCGGTCTCGTGGCGGGTGCGGCCGAGGGTGTTGTGACGGGCGCCGGAGAGGGAGTCGAGCCCGGTGCCGGCACGGGCCGGACCGGTGCCGATGGATTCCACCGCGGGTGATTCGGGTGGATGTGGGCGCCCCCAGCAGGATTCGAACCTGCGACCTACCGCTTAGAAGGCGGGTGCTCTATCCGCTGAGCTATGGGGGCCGGGCGGGGTGTCGGGCCGGATAAACCGGCCCTCGACTGCGCTGAGTGAGGGACTGCGAACGCATTGTGTCGGTCTGCGGCAGGCTCCTCGGGTGCCCGGCGTGCGGGCACACCCGGCCCCTGGCCGGGGGCTGGATGTTCCGGGACAGGATACGGGTGTCGGGATCCTCCGCCGGGCGTTCAGGCGTCGGGTCGGGTGTGTCGGCCTTGGTGGAGCCGTCCGATAATCGCAGGTGGTGGCCGGACGTGCAGCGCCCTGGCGGGCCTTGGGGCCGGACGTTGTGCACTCGTTACGGGGCTGCCTCCTCACCCGTTATGGATTCGGTGCGGAGAATACCCGGCCGTCCTTGCGGGTGGGGGCCGGATTTGGGTTACTTCGGTCGGATGACATGGCCCGGACGGCTGCCCGGCCACCCGTTCGGTGCTTGGCGGGATGTGCGGTTTGCGCGATTCGTTGTCATGTCCGCGGTCAGGTCAGGGTTCCCGTAGCTGCCGAATTCCGGGTGAATTCACTCGGTCGAGCTATTTGCGTTGTCCACAGCCGCGACTTGTCCACAGGAATTCGGACGATCCTGGCGCGCACCGGCTCGGGATTGCACTCTCTTCCCGGGCGGATCGCTCCGCCGAATGCCTCGGCGGATTTCTTCGGGGATTCGGTCGGCGCGTCCGGTCACGGGTCGCCGGGCGGTGAATGGCCGTCCGGCGGAGGTGCCCGGCGGGCGGCCGAATGGCGGTCCGCGGGTGGGGCTGCGGGGGGTGCGTGCGGCCGCCGGCGCACGGCGGTTGACGGGTGGTCGGCGGTGTTCGGCCGGAGATCGGGAAGGTGTGCCATGAACGAAACCCTGGTGACCATGGTCGGGAACGTCGCCTCGGCGGTGAGCTACGCGCAGACGTCGGCCGGGGTGCCGGTCGCCAACTTCCGGATGGCGACCACGGAGCGTCGCTACGACCGGGGCAGTGGCGACTGGGTGGACGGCGACACCAGCTGGGTCACGGTGGTGGCGTGGCGCTGGCTCGCCACCAACCTGGTCGCCTCGGTCAGCAAGGGCGATCCCGTGGTGGTCAGCGGCCGACTGCGGGTCAGGGAGTGGGAGCAGGAGGAGCAGCGGCGTTCGGGGGTGGAGATCGACGCCCGGGTGGTGGGTCACGACCTCTCCCGGGGGACGTCGGCGTTCCGCCGTGCGGTGCAGGCCGGGCCGGAGCTGGTCCCCGGCGGCGCAGGTGGGGCGGGGTCGGGGGCCCGTCCGGAGCTGCCGCCGGCGGTGACGACCGTCGAGCAGGCGGTGCCGGGCTGGATCGTCGCCGCGGTGGAGGCCAGGCGGGTGGCAGACGTGTCCGATGTGTCCGATGTAGGCGTCTCGTCCGGGGAGTTGACGGGTAATGGAGGTGGCGGGTGAAGCAGGTGGTGGAGTTGTGTCGAGCCGGGGGGAACATGTCGACTAAGGTTCAAAGCTGATCGATTTTCCGGCACTTCGGCGGCCCAAGAGTGCAAAGCCCGACGGATCGCGGATTCGACGGGGCATTCTGTCGAAGCGTCAACCACTGCCGACGCTTGGCGGTTTGGTAACGATACAGCCACGGAACTGTCCGGGTTTGCTACACGGGTTTGAACCTACCGGCTGGTCAATAAGATGCGTCTGGTCCACACAGGTGCTGTGGCGTCACAGGGGGCGCCGCATTGCAGGGGCGGCCGGCCATGAGCGCGGCCAAGCCCGAAGGGATCAATACATGTTCCACAAGCAGGCGCGGGTTCTCTCCCGTATAGCCACTGTCATGCTCGCATCGAGCCTGGCCGTGGCCGGCGGTACCTTCGCGGCGGGCGCGGCCCCCGCGCCGGCCGCCGACGGCGAGTCAGGTTCGGGGATCACCGCCACGATTCAGCCGACGATGCTGAGTGGGCCGGTCCAGGTCGATGCCAACCACAAGATCGACGGTGGGCTGTTCACCCTGCTGACCTCGGACGGCAAGAAGATCCAGACCTACTGCATCGACGTCGACCACGGCGTCGACATCAAGGGCAACATCAAGTACCAGGAGTCCGACTGGTCCTCCAGCTCGCTGGGCGCGCCCGGCAAGGCCGAGGCGGCCGGCAAGATCCGCTGGATCCTGGAGCACTCGTACCCCAAGCTCGACCTGGAGACCGTCAAGAAGGCCGCCGGCATCACCGGTGACTTCGAGAAGGAGGACGCGGCCGCCGGCACCCAGGCGGCGATCTGGCGCTTCTCCGACAACAAGACCACGGCCACCCCGCTCGACGCGGAGGCCAAGAAGCTCACCGAGTACCTCTCGGGTGCGGCCAACACCGGCATGCCCGAGCCCAAGCCGTCGCTGGACCTCGACCCGACCTCGGTGAACGGCAAGTCGGGCACCAAGCTCGGCCCGTTCAAGCTCAACAGCAGCGCCGAGTCGGTCAAGCTCTCGCTGAGCGACGACGCCTCCGGCGGCAAGGTCAAGCTGCTGGACAAGGACGGCAAGGCCGTCACCACCCTGAACGGCCCGATCGCCAAGGACACCCAGCTGTTCCTGGACGTCCCGGCGGGCACCGCGGCCGGTTCGGCCAAGGTCAGCGCCACGGCGACCACGGTCGTGCAGACCGGCCGCGTGTTCCTGAGCGTCGGCTACACCCCCGAGAAGCACAGCCAGAGCATGATCCTGGCCGGCTCCGAGGAGGTCACCGTCACCAAGACCGCGCAGGCCACCTGGACCCAGGCCAAGGGCCCGCAGCTGTCGGCCTCCGCCAAGATCGACTGCGCCAAGAACGGCGTCCAGGTCTCCGTCACCAACGGCGGTGACGAGGAGGCCGACGTGACCGTCGCGCCCGGCAAGACCGTCAAGGTCGGCGCCGGCAAGACCGAGACCGTGCTGGTCCCGGTCGCCGAGGACGCTTCCTACACCATCAAGGTCACCGGCCCGAACTTCACCAAGGAGTTCTCCGGCGTCCTGGACTGCAAGGTCTCCAGCACCACCGGTGGCACCGGTGGCGCGACCCCGTCCGCCTCGCCGTCCACCCCGGTCGGCAACGGCACCACCGGTGGCCCGAGCCTGGCCACCACCGGTGGCGGTAGCGGCACGGGCATCATCGCCGGTGTCGCCGGTGCGCTGGTCCTCGCCGGTGCCGGTGCGGTCTTCGCCCTGCGCCGTCGTGGCCGCCACGGCCGCAACGCGGTCTGAGGCACACCCGCCGCACACCCGCCGCACAGCCGGGCCCGGCCACCGGGCCCGGTGAGCGGCGGAACCACCGGGTGAGACAGAACCACTGAGTGAGAACGGTCCCGTCCGCCGCCGTCCGCGGCGGGCGGGACCGTCGCCTTTCCCGGCCCCGGAGCACGGTCACGTCCCGGCCCCGGAGCACGGTCACGTCCCGGCCCCGGAGCACGGTCACGTCCCGGCCCCGGAGCGCGGTCACGTCCGGGCTCCGGAGGCGACGCCGCAGGCCCCCCGACCACGGGCGCTGCCAGGCCCCGCAGCACGGCCGCTGCCCGGCCCCGGACCACGGCCGTTAGGGCGCCCGGGCCCGGTGCGGCACAATGGAAGGCTGCAAGCCGATTACTCACGACGACGCCGGAGCGATCTCACGTGGCGGAATTCATCTACACCATGCGCAAGGTGCGCAAGGCACACGGCGACAAGGTCATCCTTGACGACGTGACCCTCAACTTCCTCCCCGGAGCGAAGATCGGCGTCGTCGGCCCCAACGGCGCCGGCAAGTCCACCGTGCTGCGGATGATGGCGGGCCTGGACCAGCCCTCCAACGGCGAGGCCTACATCTCGCCCGGCTACACCGTCGGCATGCTTCTGCAGGAGCCCCCGCTCGACGAGACCAAGACGGTCCTGGAGAACGTCCAGGACGGCGTCAAGGAGGTCAAGGGCAAGCTCGACCGGTTCAACGAGATCGCCGAGCTGATGGCGACCGACTACTCGGACGCGCTGCTGGACGAGATGGGCAAGCTCCAGGAGGACCTGGACCACGCCAACGCCTGGGACCTGGACGCCCAGCTGGAGCAGGCCATGGACGCCCTGGGCTGCCCGCCCGGCGACTGGGCCGTCACCAAGCTCTCCGGCGGTGAGCGCCGCCGCGTGGCGCTCTGCAAGCTCCTGCTGGAGGCCCCGGACCTGCTGCTGCTCGACGAGCCCACCAACCACCTCGACGCCGAGTCGGTGAACTGGCTGGAGCAGCACCTGGAGAAGTACGCGGGCACCGTCGTCGCGGTCACCCACGACCGGTACTTCCTGGACAACGTCGCCGAGTGGATCCTGGAGCTCGACCGCGGCCGCGCCTACCCGTACGAGGGCAACTACTCCACCTACCTGGAGGCCAAGCAGTCGCGCCTCAAGGTCGAGGGCCAGAAGGACGCGAAGCGCGCCAAGCGGCTCAAGGAGGAGCTGGAGTGGGTGCGCTCCAACGCCAAGGGCCGGCAGGCCAAGTCCAAGGCCCGCCTCGCCCGGTACGAGGAGATGGCGGCCGAGGCCGACAAGATGCGGAAGCTGGACTTCGAGGAGATCCAGATCCCGCCGGGCCCGCGCCTGGGCTCCGTCGTCGTCGAGGTCAACAACCTCTCGAAGGCCTTCGGCGAGAAGGTCCTGATCGACGACCTGAGCTTCACCCTGCCGCGCAACGGCATCGTCGGCATCATCGGCCCGAACGGCGCAGGCAAGACCACCCTGTTCAAGATGCTCCTCGGCGAGGAGAAGCCGGACGGCGGCTCGGTCAAGGTCGGCGAGACGGTCAAGGTCAGCTACGTCGACCAGGGCCGCGCCAACATCGACCCGAAGAAGACCCTGTGGGCCGTCGTCTCCGACGAGCTCGACTGGATCAACGTCGGTCAGGTCGAGATGCCGTCCCGCGCCTACGTCTCGGCGTTCGGCTTCAAGGGCCCGGACCAGCAGAAGCCGGCCGGGGTGCTCTCCGGCGGTGAGCGCAACCGGCTGAACCTGGCACTCACCCTCAAGCAGGGCGGCAACCTGCTGCTCCTCGACGAGCCCACCAACGACCTCGACGTCGAGACGCTCTCCTCGCTGGAGAACGCCCTGCTGGAGTTCCCGGGCTGCGCGGTGGTCATCTCCCACGACCGCTGGTTCCTGGACCGGGTGGCCACCCACATCCTCGCCTACGAGGGCGAGAGCAAGTGGTTCTGGTTCGAGGGCAACTTCGAGTCGTACGAGAAGAACAAGATCGAGCGGCTGGGCGCCGACGCCGCCCGTCCGCACCGGGCCACCTACAAGAAGCTGACCCGGGGCTGAGAGCCGCAGGCATGCCATGCCACCCGTACGTCGGGCCGTCCGGGTTCGGACGGACGGTGGCAACGCAGCCGAAGCAATGGCCCGGCAGACTGCCTCCGCGGCGGTCTGCCGGGCCGCCGCCCGTGTGCCCCAGGGCCGCACGGACGGCACCCGGGGCCCCCGGGCCCCTCGATCGGTGAGGAGACCAACCGTGGCACGCCACATCTACGCCTGCCCCCTCAGGTGGTCCGACATGGACGCCTTCGGCCACGTCAACAACGTGGTCTTCCTTCGCTACCTGGAGGAGGCCCGGATCGACTTCATGTTCCACCGGGCCGCCGAGGCCGGCGCGGGGGAGTTCGCGGGCGGATCCGTGGTGGCCCGGCACGAGATCGACTACAAGCGTCCGCTGGTCCACCGCGCGGCACCGGTGACGGTGGAGACCTGGGTGACCCAGATCGGCGGGGCCTCGCTGACGGTTTCCTACGAGATCAAGGACGTCGCCGAGGACGGCACCGAGACGGTCTACGTCCGGGCGTCGACCGTCGTCGTCCCGTACAACCTGGCCGAGGGCCGGCCGCGCCGGATCAGCGCGGTGGAGCGGGAGTTCCTCAGCCGCTACACCGACGACGCCGCCGCGGATGCGGGCGACGACACCGAGGCCGTCGGCGCGGACACGGCGGGTACGCGCGGCAAGCGGGCCGTCGCGGCCGTCTGACCGACCCGGGGCCGGAACGGCCCGTACCGCCCCCGAGCGCACCGAGTGAGCTGATCACCCTTGACCACCATCACCCGCCTCCGTCTCGTCGACGCAGGGGACGGCGCCGACCTGGGCGCCTTCCTGCTGCGGCTGCTGCGTTTCGACCGGGCGGCCGCCGTCCGGCTGCAGGCGGTCACCGGCCCGACCGGGCAGGGCGTGCTCGCGGTGTTTGGTCGGCTGCCGCTGGGCGGCTCCGGGGTGCTGGCGATCCGCACCGCACGGCTGGTGGATCTGGACGCCGAGGTGGACGCGACCGTCTCGGCGGGCCGGCTGCTGGACTCGGTGGACCAGGCGGAGGGGACGTTCGCCGTCCCGGAACCGGTGACCGGCCCGGCCTGGGCGGGCCTGCTGCCGCCGCGGGCCGGCTGGCAGCCGGTCGGTACGCCGCCAGCCGGTGAGGTCTACCCCGAACTGATGGCCGCGGTACGGGAGTTCAAGGAGCGCAGCGCGCAGGTCCCGGAGCACCACCGGACCCGTGCGGTGCTGGACGGGCTGGCCGACGAGATCTGGTCCCGGCCGCTCGGCGTCCTGCCCGAGCTGCCGCTGCGGGCCGCGCACGCGGCGTACGTGATCGGCTTCCTCACCCCGGCCGCACCGCTCACCGTCCACCGGGCCGGCGGCTGGCTGCGGTTGAGCGCGCCCGCCGGTTCGGTCGCGCTGCGCCGCACCGCCGCGCCGGGCGCCGGACTGGGGCTGAGCCCGCTGATCTGAGCGGTCGCCCGCGCCGCACCGGCCGCGCCGGGCGTCAGCCGGCCGTGTTGATCATCGAGGCGGCGGCGTAGGTGAGGTAGTCCCACAGCTGCCGCTCGGCGTCCGCGGGCAGTCCCAGCGAGTCCAGGGCCGCCCGCATGTGCTTCAGCCAGGCGTCGTGTGCGGCCCGGTCGACGGCGAACGGGGCGTGCCGCATCCGCAGCCGGGGGTGGCCGCGCTCCTCGCTGTAGGTGCGCGGGCCGCCCCAGTACTGCATCAGGAACAGGGCGAAGCGCTCCTCGGCCGGGCCGAGGTCCTCCTCGGGGTACATCGGCCGCAGCAGCTCGTCCTGGGCGACGCCCTGGTAGAAGCGGTGGACCAGGAGCCGGAAGGTGGCCTCGCCGCCGACCGCGTCGTAGAAGGTCTCCTCGCTGAGCGTCTCGCGCCGGGTCTCGTTCACCCGACCATGGTCCCAGACGGCCCCGGGGGCCGTACACCGGGACTTCCGGCGTACGACCCCCGGGGGAGCGGTCGGGCCGCCGCTACGCGTCGTCCCAGTTGAAGAAGCGCCAGGCGACGGCGGACATCACCGCGGCGAAGGCGAGCAGGCCGCCCATGGCCGGGAGGACGTCCATCAGGCCGCCGCCCCGGCTGAGCACCGACTGGGCGGAGGTGACCAGGTAGTGCAGCGGGAACACCTTCGAGACGGTCTGCAGCCAGCCCGGGGCGCCGTCCAGCGGGAAGAAGGCACCGCCGAGGAAGGACATCGGCAGGATGATCATCTGGTTGATGCCGTTGGCCGCCTCCTCGCTCTTGGCGGCGGCGCCGGTGACCAGGCCGATCGACATGAACGCGATGGTCGCGCAGAGCACCAGCGGGACGACCAGCCACCAGCTGCCGCTCAGTTTCAGCCCGAAGAACGGGGTGGTGGCCACCGCGAGGAAGATCGCGGTCTGGGCCAGCGCCACCACGCCGCTCACCGCCACCCGGGCGCCGACCACGGCGCCCGGCGAGACCGGCGCCAGCCGCAGCCGCCGCAGCACCCGCTTCTTGCGCCAGCTGACCAGCGTGAAGGAGGCGCCGTAGACCGCGCCGGTGGCGATCGCCCAGCCCAGCAGGCCGGGGGTGAGGTACTGGATCGGCTTCAGCGACTCGTCCTCGACCTGGGAGGTCACCAGGGTGAAGGCCGGCGCCCGGCCCGAGGCCTGCTGGTTGGCACCCTGGACCACCGAGTTGACGATGCTCTGCACGCTGCCGGCCTTGACCTGGTCGGTCGCGCTGTAGCGGAGCTTCACCGTCCCGTCCGGCCCCTCGGAGAGCACGCCGTCGAGGTCGCCCTTGCGCAGCTTCTCCAGGGCGTCGGCCTCGTCGGTGACCCGGCTGATGGTGAGGACCTTCTCCAGCTGCTCCCGGCCCTCGCCCTGCACGGCGTCCAGCACCCGCACCTGGCCGACCTCGGCCACCTTCACGTGCGGCGCACCGGCGCTCTTGAACAGGGTGCCGAACAGCAGCAGGAACATCAGCGGCATCAGCAGGACGAAGAACAGCGCACCGCGGTCGCGGACGAACCCGAGCAGCATCACCCGGGTCAGTCCGCCGAACGCGCTGACCCGCTCCGACCCGGTGGACTCGGGCTCGGGGGCCTGCTGTCGTACGGGGGTGGTGGTCGCGCTCATGCCCGGTACTCCCGTCCGGTCAGCTGGAGGAAGACGTCCTCCAGGGTGGCGCCGCGGACTTCGAGACCGCGCAGCGCGTTCTGTTCGGCGAGTACCGAGAGCACCGGCGCGGGCAGCCGGGTGGACAGCGAGAGCGTGACGCCGTCGTCGTCCAGCCCGGTGAACTCGGCCCCGGCCGCGGTGAACAGCTCGCGGGCCCGGACGGTGGTCAGCTGCCCGGACTCCACGCTCACCCGGACGCTGTCGTCGATCTCGCGGACCAGGGCGGCGGGGGCACCGGTCTTGAGCACCTTGCCGTGGTCCATCACCGAGACCCGGTCGCAGAGCACCTCGGCCTCGTCCAGGTAGTGCGTGGTGAGCACGACGGTGCGGCCCTCGGCGTTGATGTCCCGCAGCAGGTCCCAGAGGTTGCGGCGGGCCTGCGGGTCGAGACCGGTGGTGGGCTCGTCGAGGAAGACCAGCTCCGGGTCGTGCACCAGGGCGCAGGCGATCGAGAGCCGCTGTGCCTGGCCGCCGGACATCTTGTCGGTCTGCACCCCGGCCGACTCGGTCAGGCCGACCCGCTCCAGCATCGCGTCGGCCCGCTTGGGACCGATGCCGTAGAACGAGGCGAAGGTGCGGATGGTCTCACGGGCCGTCAGCTTCACGAAGAAGGCCGAGGCCTGGAACTGCACGCCGATGCGCGGCAGCAGCTGCTTGTTGCGCGGCCACGGGCTGAGCCCGAGCAGCTCCACGCGGCCCTCGTCGGGCTCGCGGATCCCTTCCAGGATCTCCAGCGTGGTGGTCTTGCCGGCCCCGTTCGGGCCGAGAATGCCGTAGAACTCGCCAGTCGCGACGGAGAACGAGACTCCGTCGACGGCCTGGACATCCCCGTACCGCTTCCGGATCCCGTCGGCGGTTATTGCTTCAGTCATGCCTCCAGACCCTAGGACCCCAGGTGGGGGCTGTGAAGGCGGCTTGAGCAAAGCGTGAGGAAAACCGGCCGACCGGCGTCTGACGCACGGTCGGCCGACCCTGCGTCAGGCGCCGCGGTGCAGCGTGATGGTGGTCCACGCACCGAGGTGGATCCGGTCGCCGTCGTTCAGCGGGATCGCGGTGTGCGGGGGCACCGGGTCGGGGCTGCCGTTGACGGTGGTGCCGTTGGTGGAGTCCTGGTCGACCAGCACCCAGCTGCCGTCGGCCTGTTCGGCCAGCAGCGCGTGCTGGTGCGAGGCGCCCGGGTCCTCCGGGGCCACCGAGAGGTCGATCTCGGGCACCGTGCCGCGGTTCTGGCTGCGCCGGCCGATCCGCAGCTGGCCGCGCCCGGTCAGCGGGATCCGCCGCTCGGGGGAGTACGACGGGAAGAACAGGCCCGCCGCCTCCGGTCCGCTGCGGGTCATCATGTCGGTGAAGTAGTCGCGGTCGGCGCTGACCACCGCGATCCAGTTGATCCGTGCCGGCGGGGCGGGCGGCCCGGGCGGGGCCGGCTGCTGGGCGCCGCCGGGCGGCGCGAGCCGGAACGAGGTGCCGAGCTCGTCGCCGGGCCCGCCCTGGCCGGGCTGGGCGTAGACCGGGCCACTGCGCTCGTAGCCGTCCGGCTCGGGGAACGCCGGGGCCGGCGGGGCGGGCGGAGCCTGCTCGAACGGCGGCCGGTAGCCGGCCGGCTCGTAGGGGGAGGCCTGCTCGTAGCCCGGGCCCGGCTCGTACGGTGCCTGCGGGCCCCGGGGCGGCTGCGCGGCCGGCGGGGTCTGCGGCTCGTAGGGCGACTGCGGCTCGAACGGCGCCGGTGCCTCGAACGGCGACTGGCCCGCGGGCGGCGGGTACCCGTAGCCGGGTCGGCCGGAGGGCTCCGGCGCGGCCGGTGGCGGGTAGCCGTAGCCGGGGCGGCTGCCGGGCTCGGGCGCGGGCTGCCGGTGCCCCGGCTGCCCGTGCTGCTGTCCCTGGGGCCCGTGCTGCCCGTGCTGTCCCTGGTGCTCGTGCTGCTGGTGGTGCTGCTGGTGCGACGGGCCGGGCGGGGCCGGCGGCTGCAGGCGGGCCGGCGGCGGCGGGGGCCCGGCGGCGGACTGCGGGTGCGCCGGTGCCTGCGGCCGGCCGGCCCCGGGCAGCTGGTAGTCGTAGCCGCACTCCTCGCAGTACCGCCCGGTCTGCGGGGTCCGGCAGATCGGGCAGGTCACCAGGTCCGCGGTGAAGTCGGGGGCGGCCGGCGAGGGCGAGACCACGGTGGGCGTGCCGAACGGCGGCCCGGGCGGCGGGGGCGGGGTGCCGTACGGGCCGGGCGGGGCCGGCGGCGGGCCGGGCGGGCTGCCGAAGGGGCCGCCCGACGCCGGCGCGCCGGGGACGGCCAGGCCGGGCGGCGGAGTCATCGGGAAGCCGCAGAAGTCGCACCAGTCCTCGGCCTGCGACTCATGGCCCCTAGGGCAGATCGGCATCAGGTTCCCCCACATGTCCAGCTGGTCCGGCCCCGGGCGGCGGCCGGTCAGGTTCTCGGTCGGTCGATTATTTCTTGACCCGGACGGTCTTGGTCGACCGGGTCTCGAGTGTCATCGAATCGGCCTCGCTCACATCCTTGCGGAACCGAACGGTACCTTCCTTCGCGTCGACGACGTCGACGACCTTCTGGAGCAGTTTGAGGGTTCCCGCGTTTCCGGTCCGGTGGGCGAGCCGGACGGCCGCGCCGAGCTTGGCGGTGGCGCGGTCCACGTCCCCGGCGCGGTGGGCGGCGAGGCCCTCCTGGATCGAGTCGGCCAGCTCGGCCTGGCCGGTGTAGTGCGCGACCTGGGAGTTGATCCGGGTGGAGGAGGCGAGGTCGTCCGTCCAGACGGCCTTGACCAGCCCCTGGGACAGCACCTCGGGCGTGGCGTCGCCGGGCTGCGGCAGGACGAGGCTGATCCGGGCGGCGAGCATCTCGTTGCCGACGGCGGCCGCGGGCACCTCGACGCAGACGTGGTAGTCGCGGCTCTCGTCGCCCCAGGAGCCGGTCGGGTAGTCGCCGGCCCGGGGACCAGCCTCGGTGCGGCGGTCGGTGAGGTCCTCCACCGAGGGTGCGACCTGCTTGACGTAGGTGACCCGGGCGTTGGCCGGGGTCCACACCCGCAGGGCGACGTCGGCGACCTGCTTGCCCATGGCGGTGGCCATCATGGCGCGGAAGTCCTCGGCGAGGCCGTCCGGCTCGGCGACGATGTCGACCGTGCCGAGCAGGGCGGAGGAGATCTTCCGCAGCTCGGCGACCTCCCAGTCGGTGCCGACGCCGCGGCAGTCCGCGGTGAAGTACCCGGTGGCCAGGTCCAGCGCGCGCTGCAGCTCGGCCGGCTTCTCGTGCTCGTTGCGGCCGTCGGTGAGCAGGATGGCGTGCCGGATGGCGAGGTCGGGCCGGGAGCCGAAGAGCGCGTGGGCCTTGGTCAGCCAGGTGCCGATGGCGGTGCCGCCGGCCGGGGTGAGCTTGCGCAGGGCCTGCTTGGCCTGGGCCCGGGTGCTGCTGCCGGCGACCGCGAGGGTGCCGTCGCCGGGGTAGACCTCGGTGGCCTCGTGGGTGCCGGCGACCACGGCGAAGGCCACCCCGTCGCGGAGCGTGTCGATGGCGGCGGCGGTGGCCTCCCGGGCGTTCTTGGCCTTGGCCGCCGGGTACTGCATCGAACCGGAGCAGTCGACCATGACCACCACGCCGGCGGCGGGGCCGTCGCCCGGGAGCAGCGGGCGCCCGCCGGAGGTGCCGCCGCCGGTGGCGGTGACGGTGACGATGGCGTTGACCTCCCGGGCGCCTTCGGCGAGGTACTCGTTCTGGAAGATCTCGACGTCGAATCGGGGGGCACTGGGCCGGGACAGACTTGCCATGGGCTGAGAGCTCCTGTCGAGCGGTCAGGTGAGTGGGCGTCAGTCGGTGCTGGGTGCGTAGGCGGGCATCGGCGGGACGGCCCGCGTACCCGCCGCCGGGACGACCGGCAGGTCGGGCAGGGTGTCGTCGTGCCGCGGCTGTTGGACGGGCAGGTCGAGCATGGTCGCCTCGTACTCGGCCTCCTCCTCGGGGCGCTGGGCCCGCGGGGTGATCGGCAGGACGGCGACGGTGATGTTGTCGTGCCCGCCCGCGGCCACCGCGAAGTTCACCAGGGACTGGGCGGTCGCCAACGGCTCCGTCCGGGCGTCCCGGCGGACGAAGGTGGCCAGGTCGGTCGCGGCCTCGGCGTAGTTCCACAGGCCGTCGGTGCAGATCAGCACCACCCCGGGCACGTGCGGGGTGAAGCTGACGGTGTGCGGGTCGAGGTCCTCCGCGTCGGCGCCGAGCCAGCCGGTGATGGCGTGGGCGCGGGGATCGGCGTACGCCTCCGACTCGCCCATCAGGCCGGCGCTGACCATCCGGGCGGCCCAGGAGTCGTCCTCGGTCAGCCGGTACGGCTCGGCGGCGTCCCGGTCGTCCGGGATCCAGTACGCCCGGGTGTCGCCGACCCAGCCGATGGTGACCAGGCCGGCCGCCGAGATCGCGCTGACATAGGTGCAGGCGGGCGCGTTGAGGTGGCCGCCGGGCCGCTCCGGCGGGGTGCCGTCGTAGGCCAGGTCGGTCACCGCGCGGGCGGCGGCGGCGATCGCGCCGCGCATCGCCAGGGTCGGATCCTGGCCGTGCTCCAGCGCGGTCAGCAGGGCGGCCGAGGCGGCGTCCACCGCGGTGGCGGAGGCCTCGTCCGGACGGGCGGAGGAGGACACCCCGTCGCAGACCACGGCGATCACGGCGGGCGCGCCGTCGGGCAGCGCGGTGCCGGCCACGGTGAAGGCGTCCTCGTTGCGGTGGTGGCGCAGGCCGCGGTCGGAGACCCCGGCGACGCCGGACAGGGCGCGCTCCTGGTGGTCGCGCGGGCGGGGCTGGGCGGTGCCGCAGGCTTCGCAGTACCCGTCGGCGGCGAGTTCGGCCGCGCCGCAGCGCACGCAGCCCCGGGGGGCGGCGGCCGGGCCGTCGACGACGGTCGGGGGCCCGTTCAGGTTCGCGCCGCAGGCCCCGCAGAACGCGTCCTGAGGGTCCATCGGTTCGGCACAGCTGGGGCACCTGGTCTGCTGCGGCATTGCGTCACACCCACGTCCGGGGGCGGGCCCGGTTCGCCCGCTCCACCATCTCGATCCTTGTTTCGGCCCGGTCGGACAACCGCGCCAACACCCGGTAGGAGTGTTCCAGAGCGAACCGCAGTTCCCGTTCGGCGGGGGCGTGTCCGAGCACCTTCGGCTCGCCGTCGGGCCGGCCGCCGCCGGCCTTGCCGGCCAGCACCCAGCCGAGGGCGCTGTCGAGCACCTCGACGGCGAGTTCCTCGCGGTGCCGGGCGTCCAGGGTGAGTGCGTCCAGCTGCTCCGAGCAGCGGTGCAGCTCCGGTCCGAGCTCCTCCGCGGCCGACCGCCCGCGCAGCCGGGCGCGGACGGTGCCGACCCGGGCGGCGGTGAAGTGCGCGGAGGCCTCGGGCACCGCCTCCAGCGCCAGCACGGCGCCGGCCCGGTCGCCGGCCGCGAGCCGGACCCGGGCCAGGCCGAAGGCGGCGCTGACGTAGCTGCGGTCGGTGGTGCCGACCAGGCGGTAGAACTCGATGGCGTCGCCGGCGTTGCCCAGCAGCTCCGCGCAGACGGCCAGCGCCAGCTTGGGCGCGGGCTCGCCGGGGAAGGCGTCGTAGAGCGCGTCGAAGGACTCGGCGGCGGCCTCGGTGCGTCCGGCGGCGAGCGCGGTCAGGCCGCGGTACCAGACCACCCGCCAGTCGTCGGGGTGTTCCCCGGCCAGCTCGTCCAGGGTGTGCCCGGCGGCGGCGGGGTCGGCGAGTTCGAGCTCGGCGCGCAGGGCCCGCAGCCGCAGTTCGACGGACGGGGCGGGGGCGGCCCGCAGGGTGGCGAGCACCTCGGCGGGGCTGCCGGCGGTCAGTGCGGCGAGGAAGCCCGCGTTGGGGTCGACCGGGTCGACCCGGGGGATCGGCAGGGCCAGCGCGGCCTGTGCGGGGTCGAGCGGCTGCTCGGTGAGTTCGCTGTCCAGCAGGCGCAGTTCGGGCCCGAACAGGGTGGAGGCGGCCGGGCGGGGCCGGCCGTCCTTGAGGCTGAGGACCTCGCGCAGCACGCCGGTCAGCTGGTCGGCCATCTCGGCGGCGGAGCCGAACCGGCGGGCCGGGTCCGGGTCGGTGGCGCGGACCAGGAAGCGGTAGTAGGACTCGTACTCGGCGAGGACCGCGACCTCCTCCGGGCCGGGGAGCTCGTGCCGGTGGGTGGTGGAGTAGCCCTGGAAGTCGAAGGTGAGGACGGCCAGGGTGCGGGCGACCGTGTAGAGGTCGGAGGAGGGCGTCGGGCCGTCGGTGCCGATCTCCGGGGCCTGGTAGCCGACCGTGCCGTAGATCGGGCCGTCGTCGTCGAAGCGGCGGACCGCCCCCATGTCGATGATCTTGAGCGAGTCCTCGCTCTGGATCACGTTGTCGATCTTGAAGTCGCAGTACACCAACCCCCGGCTGTGCAGGTACCCGAGCGCGGGCAGCGCCTCCAGCGCGTACGCGATCGCCTGCTCCACCGGCAGCGGCTCGCGCCGGCCGTCCGCGGTACGGCGCTCGGAGGCGATGTCCTTGAGCGACTTGCCGCCGACGTACTCCATGACGATGTAGCCGTCGGTCGAGCCGGTCCGGGCGTCGGGGTGCTCCACGAAGTTGATGATGCGGACGATGTTGGGGTGGTCCACCTCGGCCAGGAAGCGGCGCTCGGCGACGGCCACCGCCAGCGCGTCCTCGTCGCCGGTGTCCAGCAGGCCCTTCAGGACCACCCACTTGTCGTTCACCCGGCGGTCGATCGCCAGGTAGATCCAGCCCAGGCCGCCGTGCGCAATGCACCCCAGCACCTCGTACTGGCCGCCGACCAGGTCCCCGCGCTCCAGCTTGGGGGTGAACGAGTACGGCGTGCCGCACTTGGTGCAGAAGCCGTCCGGCCGGCCCGGTCGGCCGTTCTTCTCCCGGCCGACCGGGCTCTCGCACTTGCTGCAGAAGCGCTTGCGCTCCGGGACCTCCGGGTCGGTCAGCACCGCCGAGGCCGGGTCCGGGGCCGGCACCGGCGGGACGGTCACCAGGCCGGCGCCGAGGTTGCCGCGCCGGGCGCTGCCCCGGGAACCGGTACCGCTGCGCACCGAGACCGCCGAGCCGCGGCCGGTGCGCGCGGAGGAGCGGTGCGAGCGCGAGCGGCCGGACATCGTCCGCACCGAGCCCGAGCGGGCCGAACCGGAGCCCGAGCCCGAGCCGGACCGGGCGGCGGGCACCTTGGCCGGCGCCGCCGCGGCGGCCAGGCCGCACTCGTCGCAGTAGCCGTCCGCGTCGATCGCCCCGCCGCAGCCGTCCCGGCCGCACGCGCCCCCCGGCTGCGGCCCGGACGGTCCACCACCGGTCGCCGAGGCGCCGGCCACCGCAGACCCCCCGGCCGCCGCAGACCCCCCGGCCGCCGCAGACCCCCCGGCGGCCGCCGCCGACCCGGCGCCGGCCGCGACCGGCTGCGGGGCGAGCCCGCACTCCGTGCAGTACCCGTCGGGGTCGATCTCCCCCGCGCCGGAGCACTCCGGTCGCCCGCACACCTCAGCCGCCATCAGTACCGTCCCCCCCTAGCCGTTCTCATCCCTGTCCACCGGATTGCCCGTCCTGCGGCCCGCCCGAACCCTGCGATCCGCCCGAACCCTGCGGCCCGCTCGAACCCGTCCGGTCCGGCGGCCGCAGCGCCTGCTGGAACCGCGCCACCGCCTCGGCTCCCGCCCGCAGGTCGCAGGGGGCGCTCCAGAGCAGCCAGCGCGCCTGATCGAAGCGCTCCACGACCTCCGGGTCCTCGGCGAGGCCGAGCCGGGCGGCCATCGCCTTGTACGCCTCCAGCCGGCCGCGCAGCTCGGCCCGGACGGCCAGTGGCTGGGCGACCTCGGTCAGCGAGTGCCGGGCCCGGTTCAGCTCCTTGACGGCGGCGTCCTCCAGCGCGTCCAGCAGCGGCCCGAGCCGGTACCACTGGCCGGACTGCTGGCACTCCACCGCCTGGCCGATCCGCTCGCGCAGTGCCGAGGCCGGGCCGGGCACCGCCGGGACCTCGGTCGCGGCGATCTTCGCCAGGACCTCGCCGCGCGCCCGCCGGGCCTCGGCCAGCGTGGCGTCGGCGCGTTGCAGCAGGTCCGCCACCTGCTGGAGGCGTTCGTGCGACTCGTCGCGCAGCCGCAGCAGGCCCTCCAGCTCGACCCGGATGTCGTCCAGGGCCCGTCCGGCCCGGTCGAAGCGCTCGGTGTCCACCGCGCCGCTCGGCGCGGAGAAGCCGCCCTGGGCCGGGACGGTGCCGTGCCGGGCCGGGCCGGTGCCGCCCTGGGCGGGCACCCGGGCGGGTCGCCACAGGGCCAGCGGGTCGGCCCGCACCTCGGCCCGCAGCGCGGTGAGGTCCCGGGCCAGGTCGGCGAGGTCGTCGGCGAGCGGATGGCCGCCGGGCCGCACCCCCACCGAGCCGGCCAGCATCTGGACCCGGTGCAGCTCGGCCAGCAGCAGGTCGATCCGGGCCGGCAGCGCGGACCACACCGCGTCGGCGGCGTTGACCACCTCCAGCACGGTCTCGTACCAGCCGTCCATCCGGCTCATCAGCTCGGCCAGGCTGACCTGTTCGGCCAGCCGGGCCGGGCTGCCCAGGCGGCCGACGGCCTCCGGTAGCTGGCCGCCGGAGACGGTCACCGCCGGGCCGGTGAGCAGCTCGCTGAGCTGGGCCAGCTCGGCGCCGCCCGGTCGGTTGCGGCGGGCCCGGACGGCCCGGGCCGAGGCGAGCGCCTCGGAGTAGCGGTCGAACAGTGCCCACAGCAGCCCGAGGCCCTGCCCGGCGACGGACCAGCGCTCCGCGGTGCGGCCGCTCAGGTCGGCCCCCTCCAGCAGCCGGCGGCCCGGGTGGTCCTGGAGGGCGAGCAGCGCGGCCTCGACCGCGTCGCGCTCGGCGCCCAGCCGGGCCAGCGCACGGTCCACCTCCTCCCGGCTCATCACCGGGCCGGCCGATCCTGCCACGCGGGGTCCTTCCTCTCTGCCACGGCGGACAGCGCAGTTGACGGGGCGACCGGCTGACCGTGCCTCCGGCGGGTGCCGGCGGTGCGTCGCCCGGCGGCCAGTCTCCCGGATCGCGGCGCGCCGGTCGACGGCGGTGCCGGTACCCGTCGTGTCACCCGCTCCGGGCACCTACTGCTCGTACTCGTACGGCTCGGGCGAGGCGCCCATGGAGGCGGCCAGCCAGTGGTCGTAGCTGCGCCGCCAGCCGCCGTCCGCCCGGTAGTCGAGCAGTGCCTGGTTGACCCAGGCGACCAGGTCGGTGTCGGCCTGGTTGACCACCACGCCCATCCAGCCGGCCAGCAGGGTCTCGCCGACCGCCTCGACCGTCGGGTCCTGCGCGGCCTGGGCCGCGGCCAGCACGGCGTCGGTCAGCGTCGCGTCGACCTTGCCGAGCTGCATCAGCACCAGGCAGTCCAGTTGGTTCTCCACCACGATGACGTCGGCGGCGCCGTGCCGGTTCGCCTTCAGCTCGGTGTCCGAGGACGAGGAGGCCGCCGCGCAGACCCGCTTGCCCTTGAGTCCCTGCTCCAGGCCGGTCGCCCTGGCGGACTTGGGGACCACCAGCCGCTGCCCGGCCGCGAAGTACGGCTTGGAGAAGGCGACCTCCTGGAGCCGGGCGCAGGTGATGGTGGTGGTCCTGATGACCACGTCCACCTCGCCGGCCTTGACCGCGTCGATCCGGCGGGCGGTCGGGACGGCCTTGAAGGAGATCTTGTTCGGGTCGCCGAGGATCGACTTGGCGACGGCGTGCGCCAGGTCGATGTCGAACCCCTCGATGCTGCCGGTCTGCGGGTTGCGGTAGCCCCAGTGGTAGCTGTTCTGGTCGACGCCGACCACCAGGGCGCCGCGCTCCCGGATCTTCCTGATCTTCGCGCCGTCGGCGTCCTTGGCCGCCGGCACGCTCTTCGTGGTGTCGCAGCCGTCCGCCTCGGGGGCCAGTGCCGGGGCGGCGGCGAGCTCCGCCCGGATCCCCCCGCCCGGCGCGCCCTGCGAGGTCCCCGCCCCGAACACCCCGGCGGCCAGCGCCACCGCGGCCACCAGGGCCCTGGCCCGTACCGTACGCGTCATCGTCCCCACCCCCTCTAGCGGTAGTCGGCCAGTCGGCGGCCGATGCCCCGGACCACGGCCACGGCCGACAGCACGGCCAGTGCGGCCGCGCCGACCGCGAGGGCCTCCAGGGTGCCGTCGACCCCGTCCGCCGCGGCCCTGAACCGGGCCCGTTCGACCGTCGCGGCCCGGCCCAACTGCTCGTCCAGCGCGGCGAACGAGGCCTCCGCGGTGTCGTCCCGGCCGGCTCCGACGGTGCCCTGCAGTGCGGCGTCGAAGTCGCCCGCGCCCTCCTTCTCGGCGGCCTGCCGGTGGCGGGCGTCCCAGCCGGTGAACTGCTTGCGGGCCTCGGCCACCTGGCCGCCCGCGTCGCGCGGTGCCAGCCGCAGGGCCTGCTCCAGCGAGCCGCCGTCGCGGGCGGTGCCGTTCGGGCCGGCCGGCCCGGCGAGGGCGTCGGTGACCGTCGCCCAGCGCTTGGTGTAGGTGTCGCTGGAGCCGCGGGCGACCAGGTTGAGGTTCTCCGCGGTGTGCGCCTGAAGGGCCTGGGTGCGGGCCCGGTTGAGCGCGGTGAGCGGCTCCGTCCCGTCCGTGCGGCTGTCGGCCAGCCAGGCGCCCGCGGCCAGTGAACCGGCCAGCAGCCACCCGACCGCGACCAGCAGCGTCGCACTCGCGGTGAGCAGGCCGGGGTTGAAGACCCGGTTGGTGCGCCGGAACAGCAGCAGTTGGTAGCGGGCCAGCGCGCCGAGCGCGAGCAGGCCGAGCACGAGCGCCGCCCACGGCAGGGCCTCGGCGTCGGCGTAGTCGCCGTCCAGCGCTCGCGCCTCGGCGTCGACCAGGTGCTGCGCGTTCGCCAGCATGGTGTCCTGCATCAGCGTCGAGGCGTACCGCAGGTAGGCGCCGCCGAGCGGCAGGCCCTGCCGGTCGTTCGCCCGGGCGGTCTCCACCAGGCCCGCGTACTGCGGCAGTTGCTGGTTGAGCTCGGTGATCCAGTGCTGGGCGTCCGGGTCGGATCCGGCCCGGGCGGCCGCCTCGGCGAGCAGCCGGGAGGCCGTCGCCAGGTCGTCCTGGTAGCGCTTGCGGACGGCCGGCGGCTCGGCGCCCGCGAGCAGGAAGCCGGAGGCCGCGGTGGTGTCCGCGTCCGCCAGCGACCGGTAGATCTCGGCCGCGTCCTGGCTCAGCGGCCCGCTGCGGCCGGCCACGTGTCCGGACGCCGTGGCCCGCGAGCCGGCCTGCCAGGCCGTCACCGCGCCGAACAGCAGCAC
Source organism: Kitasatospora sp. NPDC088346 (assembly GCF_044740765.1). Classification (NCBI taxonomy): domain Bacteria; kingdom Bacillati; phylum Actinomycetota; class Actinomycetes; order Kitasatosporales; family Streptomycetaceae; genus Kitasatospora; species Kitasatospora sp. NPDC088346. The sequence continues at coordinate 254,708 of NZ_JBIURH010000006.1, read as the reverse complement.
CAGGGCGACCAGCGCCGCGCCGGCCAGCCGCAGCCGGCCGGGCGGGGTGTCCACCGCGCGCCGCAGGGCGGCCGTGCTGATCGGTCTCGTTGCCGTTCCGGGGGCCGCCGTCCGTGCGGACGCCCGTTCCCCCGTGATCACTGGTGTCGCCACCGCTCCGCCCTCCCCCGTGGCCGCCCCGAATCGGCGGCCGGGCCCGATGTCTGCAGTATTGCTGCGGGCACCGACGGGTACACCTGACTTGCGCCGGACTTGAGCTTTCGACGGCTCCGCCCGCCACCCGTACCCGGACATTCCGTGCCCTGTCGGCGCGCGCGGCTCGCCGCGAGCGCCCGCTGCCCTGGCCGCACGCCGGCGCCGGGCGCCCCCGTAGCATGGGGAGCATGCGTCTGATCGGCACCGTGAGCCCCGACCGTCCGCTGCTCGTCGTCGCCGCGCACGAGGAGGCGGCGTACCTCGGCGACGGCCTCCCCGTGCTGCTGACCGGCATGGGCAAGGTCAACGCGACGGCGGCGCTGGCGACCGTGCTGGCCCGCGGCGACCGCCCGTCCGAGATCGTCAACCTCGGTACGGCCGGCGCGCTGAGGTCCGGCTGGGCCGGCACCCACCAGGTCTCCCGGGTGCTCCAGCACGACCTCGACACCCGGGTGCTGCACCAGCTGACCGGCCGCACCTACGGCGGGCCGATCGAGCTCGGCGCGGAGCCGGGCCCGGTGCTGGCCACCGGCGACCTGTTCGTCTCCGACCCCGAGGCGAGGGACCGGCTCGCGCAGAGCGCGGACCTGGTCGACATGGAGGGGTACGCGCTGGCCACCGTGGCCCGCCGGGCCGAGCTGCCGATCCGGCTGATCAAGCACGTCAGCGACGAGGCGGGTGCGGGCGCCGACCGCACCTGGCGCGAGTCGGTGGACGACTGCGCGAAGATCCTCGCCGACTGGGTGCACGCTCAGCTCACGTTCTAGTGGGATGCCCGGCGCGTCGCCAACGGGCCTGAGGCCCCGGGCTGTTCGGGCACCGAGCGAGTCGGTGCCGCCGTGCTGCGGACGCTACCGGCGATCATGCGGCGGACTCAATGGCCAAAACCGGGCATCTCGCCGGATCACCGAATGTTCATCCGGACGCAACCGGTGGTTTCCTCACCCCTGGGCGAGCGCCGCAGCCAGCAGCTCCTCGGTGCTGACCACCTTGGCGAACCGCATCGTGTGCAGCGAGGCCGCGGTGGCCCGGGCGAGGTCGGCCGCGGGGATGGTCACCCCGTCGGGGCCGGCCATCGCGAAGGTGTGCATCGCGTCGATCGGGAAGATCACGTCGTAGCCCAGGTTGCCGCCCATCCGCGCGGTCGTCTCGTTGCAGACGTTGGTCATGATCCCGATGGTGACCAGCTGGGTGGCGCCGCGCTCCTGGAGCCAGGCGTGCAGGTCGGGAGTGCCGTAGAAGGCGCTGTTGACGGTCTTGGTGATGGTCAGGTCGGCCTTGGCGCCGGCCACCACGGGCTTCAGCTCGTACCCGGGGGTGCCGGGGGTCAGCGGGCTGCCGTCGCCCTGGTGCTGCACCATCACGACCGGCCGGCCGGTCGCCTGCCAGGCGTCCAGGACGGCGCCGATCCGCTGCTCGGCCTCGGGGTTGTCGCGCTCGCCCCAGAACGCGTGGTCCTCGAAGCCCTGCTGGACGTCGATCACCACCAGGACGGCGTCGGCGGCGAGTTCGAGCGGGGCGTTGAATGCGCTGGTGTTCGTCATGGCTCCATCCTGCGGGCGCCGCCGGCCCCGCCGTGATAGGCGGAGATGCCCACCATCGATATAATCCTGCCATGCGCATCGTGGGCTGCCCGATCTTCGACGGAGTACGGGCCTTCGACTACGCCGTGATCGGCGAGGTGTGGTCCAACCGCCTGTCCCGGGACGGCCTGCCCGCCTTCGACCTGCGGGTCTGCGGCCCGGACGACCGGCCCGTCCGGATCGGCGGCGGGCTGGAACGCCGCCCCGACGACGACTTCGCGGCGCTGCTCGACTGCGACCTGGTGGTCGTCCCCGGCGTGACGGACCCGTTCGCCCCCAACGACCCCCGGCTGCTCGACGTGCTGCGCACCGCCCACGCCCGCGGCATCCCGATCGCCTCGCTGTGCGCCGGCGCCTTCGTCCTCGCCGACGCCGGCGTACTGGACGGCCGCCGGGCCACCACCCACTGGTGGCTCACCGCGGAACTCGCCAGCCGCCACCCGGCGGTGACCGTCGACCCCGAGGTGCTCTTCACCGGCGACGGGCAGGTCTGGACGTCGGCCGGGGTCGCCGCCGGCATCGACCTGTGCCTGCACCTGGTCCGCTCCGCGCACGGCCAGCAGGCCGCCGCCTCGATCGCCCGCGCGATGGTCACCGCCCCCTTCCGGGCCGGCGGTCAGGCCCAGTTCATCCCGTCCCCCGTCCCGGTGACCGACGCCGGGGACCCGCTCGCCGCCGTCCGCACGGCGGTGCTCGCCGCCCTGGACACCCCCTGGACGGTCGCCCGGATGGCCCGGCTCGCGACGATGGCCGAGCGCACCTTCGCCCGGAGGTTCGCCGCGTCCACCGGCGTGCCGCCGCTGCGCTGGCTGCTGGAGCAGCGCGTACTGGCCGCCCAGCGGCTGCTGGAGGAGACCGACCTGCCGGTCGACGAGATCGCCGTCCGGTGCGGCTTCGGCTCCGCCGTCTCGCTGCGCCCGGTCTTCACCCGCCGGGTCGGCGTCGCGCCGCGCGAGTACCGCCGGTCGTTCCGCGGCCGGGCCGGCGCGGCCGCGGACTGACCGTCACCGCCGTCCCGCCGTCCGTACGGTGGCGGCACCCGTCGCCGGGCCGCCGGGGTGTGCGGGCCCCGGCGGTCCGGCGACGGGCGGTCGGGTGGGCCCCGGGTCGGCCGGGCCCGAGGCCGGGGCGCCGAGGTGGCCGGGCGGCGGATGCTTCAGGCCGCGACCGGCGCGGTCGTCGGGTACGCGGACCGCAGGCGCTGCTGGACGGCGGGCCCGGCGCCGATCCGGTCCAGCCCGAGCAGGGCGGCGCCGAGCACCGGTGGGGCGACCACGATCCGGGGCTCGGCGAGCGGGGCGGCCCCGGCCAGCCGGGCCGTCAGGTTGTCGATCAGCAGCGGGTGCCGGGCGGCCAGCACGCCGCCGCCGAGCACCACCGGCGTGGCCTCGCCGAGCAGTCCGAGCCGGGTGAGGGCGACCACGGCGAGCCGGGCGATCTCGTCGGCCTGGCGGTCGACCAGTTGGAGTGCGGTCGGGTCGCCGCCCTCCGCGGTGGCGAACAGCACCCGCACGATCTCGTGCAGCCGCACCCGGTCCACCCGGCCGAGGTGGACGGCCTCGGCGACCGCGGTGGCGCCGGACAGCCCGAAGTGCGCGGCGATGGCGGCGGCCAGCGCGGTCGGTCCGCCCCGGCCGTCCTCGGCGCGGGTGGCGTGCCACATCGCCTCGGCGGCCAGCCCGCCGCCGCCGCCCCAGTCGCCGGTGAGGTGGCCGAGGGCGGGGAAGCGGGCCGTCCGGCCGTCCGGCAGCAGGCCGACGCAGTTGATCCCGGCGCCGCAGACCACCGCGACGCCGCGCGGGCCGTCGGTACCGGCCCGCAGCAGGCCGAAGGTGTCGTTGGCGACGTGGCTGGTGCGTCCCCAGGCCCGGGCCGCCAGCGCGGCGCCGAGCCGCTGCTCCTCGATCGGCAGGTCGGCGTTGGCCAGGCAGGCGCTGACGTGGCGGGCGAGGACCCCGCCCGGTCTCAGACCGGCCTGCCGGGCGGCCTCCTCGACCAGCGGGGCGAGGGCGGCGACGGCCTGCTCGGCGCCGTCCAGCTGCGGCTGGAAGCCGCCGCCGCGGGCCGTGCCGAGGACGGCGCCCTCGGCCGAGACCAGTGCGACGTCGGTCTTGCTGTTCCCGGCGTCGATGGCGAGGACGCCGGGGAACTGCTCCTCCTGGCGGTGGTTCATCGCTTCCCCCCACGGTGGTGCACGGTGGTCATCGGCCGTCACGCCCAGCTCAGGTGAGCACGGTTGTGGGCGAGCAGCCGGTCGGTCAGTTTCTCGGCGAGGTCGAGCTGGCCGACCAGGGGGTGGGCCAGCAGTGCGTCGAAGACCCGGTCCCGGCCGCCCTTGAGCGCGGCCTCCAGCGCGAGGTGCTCGTAGGCGGTGACGTTGGCGATCAGGCCCGCGTACAGCGGTTCGACCGGCCGCTGGGGCAGCGGGCGGATGCCGTCGGCGCCGACCTCGGCGGGCACCTCGATCACGGCGTCGTCGGGCAGGAACGGCAGGATGCCGTCGTTGCGGGTGTTCACCACCTGCACGCTCCCGGCGCCACCGGTGCCGAGCAGGGCGGAGATCAGCTGGACGGCGGCCTCGGAGTAGAACGCGCCGCCGCGCTTGCCGAGCAGCTCGGGCTTGGTGTCCAGGGCCGGGTCGGCGTACATCTCCAGCAGTTGCCGTTCGATCGCCGCGACCTCGGCCGCCCGCGAGCCCTTGACCCTGAGCTCCTCGACCACCAGGTCGTGCTGGTAGAAGTAGCGCAGGTAGTAGGAGGGCACCACGCCGAGCCGGCGGATCACCGGCGCCGGCAGGTGCAGGTCGGCGGCGATCTCGTCGCCGAAGCCCTCCAGCAGTTCGGGGAGCACCTCGCGGCCGCCCGCCGCGCCGGGGGCGTCGAGCAGGGTGACGCCGCGCTCCCAGGTGAGGTGGTTGAGGCCGACGTGGTCCAGGCGCACCAGCTCCGGGTCGACGCCGAGGTGGGCGGCGAACTTCCGCTGGAAGCCGATGGCGACGTTGCACAGCCCGACGGCGCGGTGCCCGGCGCTCTGCAGGGCGCGGGTGACGATGCCGACCGGATTGGTGAAGTCGACGATCCAGGCGTCCGGGTTGGCGAGGCGGACCCGTTCGGCGATGTCCAGCACCACCGGGACGGTGCGCAGCGCCTTGGCGAGGCCGCCGGCGCCGGTGGTCTCCTGGCCGACGCAGCCGCACTCCAGCGGCCAGGTCTCGTCCTCGTTGCGGGCGGCCTGTCCGCCGACCCGCAGCTGGAGCAGGACGGCGTCGGCGTCGCGGACCCCGGCGGCGACGTCGGTGGCGGTGCTGACGGTGGCGCCGTGGCCCTGCCGGGCGAAGATCCGGCGGGCCAGGCCGGCGATCAGTTCCAGCCGGTCGGCGGCCGGGTCGACCAGCACGAGCTCGCCGATCGGGAGGGTGTCCCGGAGCCGGGCGAACCCGTCGATCAGCTCCGGCGTGTAGGTGGAACCGCCGCCGACGATTGCCAACTTCAGTGCGGACATCAGCCCTTGACCCCTGTCAGTGTCACGCCTTCGATGAAGGCCTTCTGCGCGAAGAAGAACAGCACGAGCACCGGGGCCGTCACGAGCAGCGTGGCGGCCATGGTGAGGTTCCAGTTGGTGTGGTGGGCCCCCTTGAACGACTCCAGGCCGTAGCTGAGCGTCCAGGCTCCCGGGTTCTCGCTGGCGTAGATCTGCGGCCCGAAGTAGTCGTTCCAGCAGTAGAAGAACTGGAACAGGGCGACGGCGGCGATCGCGGGCCTCGCCATCGGCAGGACCACCTTGACCAGGGTCCGCAGGTCGCCGCAGCCGTCGATCCGGGCCGCCTCCAGGTACTCCTTGGGGATGGTCAGCAGGAACTGCCGCAGCAGGAAGACGGAGAACGCGTCCCCGAAGGCCATCGGGACGACCAGCGGCCACAGCGAGCCGGTGAGGTGCAGCTGCTTGGCCCAGAACAGGTACATCGGGATGACGGTGACCTGGGGCGGCAGCATCATCATCGAGATGACGGCCATCAGGGTCAGGTTGCGGCCGCGGAAGCGGAACTTGGCGAGCGCGTAGGCGACCGGGAGGCTGGAGACGACGGTCAGCAGGGTGCCGCCGGCGGCGTACAGCAGGGTGTTGCGCCACCAGGTGAGGAAGCCGGGGGTCTGCCAGACCTTGCCGTAGTTGCCCCAGTGCCACTCGGTGGGCCACAGGTCGGAGGTGAGTGCCTGCCGGTCGCTCATCACCGAGGTGAGCAGGACGAAGACGAACGGCAGCAGGAAGAACAGCGCGGCGGCGACGGCCAGCGAGTGCACGGCGACCCAGTGCAGGGCGGCGCGGCGGCGGGCCGTCCGGGCGGCGGTGGAGCGCGCCGGGGCGGGCAGGCGGACGGTGGAGGTGATGGTCATGGTTCAGTCCTCGTCGACGAAGCCGGACTTGCGGCGCAGCAGCAGGGACGTGAAGGCCATCGAGATCGCGAACAGGATCACCGCGACCACGCACGCCGAGCCGGTGTCGAAGCGCTGGAAGCCGAGGTTGTAGACCATCTGCGGCAGCGTCCAGGTGGAGCCGTGCGGGTAGCCGGGCTCGAACTGCTGGCCGGAGCCGCCGATCACGCCGCTGGCGACCTTTCCGGCGACGATCGCCTGGGTGTAGTACTGCATGGTCTGGATCACGCCGGTGACCACGGCGAACATCACGATCGGCGAGATGTTCGGCAGGGTGACGAACCGGAACTTCTGCCAGGGGCCGGCGCCGTCGAGCTCGGCGGCCTCGTACTGCTCCCTCGGGACGTCGAGCAGGGCGGCCATGAAGATGACCATCAGGTCGCCGATGCCCCACATGGCGAGCAGAGTGAGGGCGGGCTTGGACCAGGCCGGGTCGGTGAACCAGCCCGGCTGCGGCAGCCCGAGCTCGCCGAGCAGGTGGTCGACCGGGCCGGTACCGGGGTTGAGCAGGAAGGCGAAGGCCATCGTGGCGGCCACCGGCGGGGCCAGGTAGGGCAGGTAGAAGGCGGTCCGGAAGAAGCCGGCGCCGGTCTTCACCCTGGTGATCAGCAGCCCGATGCCGAGACCGAAGACCACCCGCAGGGTGACCATCACCAGCACCAGCCACAGGGTGTTGCCCAGTCCCGTCCAGAACGACGGGTAGTGGTTGAGGACGTAGTCCCAGTTCTTCAGTCCGGTGAAGGTCGGGGCGGTGAAGCCGTCGTACTTCATGAAGGAGAAGTAGACGGTGGAGACCAGCGGGTAGGCGAAGAAGACGCCGAAGCCGATCAGCCAGGGGGAGAGGAAGGCCGCGGTGCGGGCGGCCTCCCGGCGGCGCTTGGCCTTCAGCGCCGGCGGGGCGGGGGTGCTAGCGAGGGCCACGGCGCGTCACTTCGCCTGCTGGACGGCCGCGTCGATCTCCTTGGCCGTGGCGGCCAGCCCGGCCCTGAGGTCGGTCTGCCGGCCGGACTCGTACTCGTAGCCGAGGTTCTGCAGGGAGACCTGGTACGCGCCGCCGTTGATGCTGGCGGGGGTGGTGCTGGAGTTCGGGTTCTTGGCGATGTCGATGAAGGTGCGGAAGTTCGCGTCGGCCTGCAGCCCGGGCGAGTCCAGCGCCGCGAGGGTGCTGGGCACGTTGTGGATCGCGTTGGCGAAGCCCACCACGGCGCCGGTGTCGGTGGTCAGGTACTTGACCAGCTCCCAGGCGGCGGTCTGCTTCCGGCTGCCCCTGGCGATGCCGATGATGGTGCCGGTCTGGTAGCCGCGGCCGTAGGTGGCGGTCTGGTCGTCGGGTACCGGGAACGGTGCGGTGGCCCACTCGAAGTCCGGCTTGTCCTCGGCCAGCGAGGCGGTGCGCCACTCGCCGTCGATGGCCATCGCCACCTGGCCGGCGGTGAACGGGTTCTTGGCGCTGAACTCGTCGCCGAAGCCGGTGCGGTACTTCTCCAGCTTCTCGAAGCCGCCGAGCTTGTCGACCAGGCCCTTCTGCCAGGTGTACATCGCGGCGACCTTGGGGTCGGTGGCGATGTCGGACCTGCCGTCGGCGCCGAAGTAGGAGGGGCCGTACTGGCCCAGGAAGTGGGTGGGGGTGGACTCGTAGCCGTGGTAGTTCGGCATGAAGCCGAGCTGCTGGTAGCCGTCGCCCTCGGTCCGGGTCAGCTTGACGGCGTCCGCTTCGAACTCGCCGAAGGTCTTCGGCGGCGCGGTGATCCCGGCCGCGGCGAAGGCGGTCTTGTTGTAGTACAGGCCGTAGGCGTCGCCGAGCAGCGGCAGCGAGCACTGGTTGTCCTGGAAGCGGCTGTACTGCAGCATCGCGGCCGGGAAGGTCTTCGCCGGGTCGATGCCGTCCTTCTGCAGCAGCGGCCTGAGGTCGGTCCAGACGCCCGCGGAGCAGAACTTGCCGACGTTGTCGGTGGTGAAGGAGGAGACCACGTCCGGCGCGGCGTCGCCGCCGGCCCGCAGCGCCTGCTCGCTCTTGTCGTCGGCGATGTTGCCGACCACCTTGACGTGGATGTTCGGGTGCAGCTTCTCGAAGGCGGCCACGTTGTCGGCGATCGCCTTGACCTCGTTGTCCTGGCTCCAGCCGTGCCAGAAGGTGATGGTCACGTCCTGGCCGGCGGCCGAACCGTCCTGGCCGCCGGTGGTGTTGCTGCCGGTGCAGGCGGTGGCGAGCAGGGACAGACAGGCGGCGCCGGTCAGGGCGGCGAGCGCGCGGTGCGGTCGGCGGGTGATGTCCACGGGGTTCTCCTGGAGGTACGGGGGCAGGCGGCAGTGCCCGTCGGCCCGTGCGTGGGGGTGCCTTCGGTGGTGTGCGGGAGAGCGGGGTGCGGGAGAGCTGTCGCGGCGGGGTGGTCGGGGCGGGCGCCCGGCTTCAGTGGGTCGTGAAGACGGCGTCCCGGGCGGTGGCGAGGGCGCGCTGCAGTGCGCCGTGCAGGACGGGGGAGCCGGGGACGGTGCTGGAGCGCACCTCCGGCCGGGGCATGGCGATCCGGGCCAGCGAGTCCTGGACGAGCTCGCGCAGCCGTTCGCCGCCGGCGGTCGGCACCCCGCCGGCCAGCACCAGCAGTTCCGGGTCGACCACCGCGACGACGGCGGCCAGTCCGACGGCGATCCGCTCGGCAAGGACGGCGAGGAACTCCTCGCCCGCGCCGGGGGTCTCCAGCGCGAGTGCGACGGCCTGTTCGGCGTCGGGCGCGTTCAGCCCGTGCGCGCGGGCCAGGGCGAGCACGGCGGGGGCGCCGGCCAGCTCCTGGAAGCCGCCGGAGTTCTTGCGTCGGACGTCGTGCACCACCGGCGCGCCGGGCACCGGCATGTAGCCGACCTCGCCGGCGCCGCCGGTGAAGCCGCGGTGCAGCCGCCCGGCGATCACGATCGCGGCGCCGACGCCCTCCTCGGCCCAGAGCAGGACGAAGTCCTCGCTGCCCCGGGCGGCGCCGACGGCCTGCTCGGCGATGGCGGCCAGGTTGACGTCGTTCTCGACGGTGACCGGCGCGCCGACCGCCTCGGTCAGCTCGGCGACCAGCCGCGGCGAGTGCCAGCCGGGCAGGTGGGTGGCGTACCGCAGGCGGCCGGTGACCGGGTCGAGCGCGCCGCCGATGCCGAGGACGGCCTGGTGCAGGCTGCCCTCGGGAAGACCCGCCTGCCGGACGGTCTCGGCGACGGCCTCCGCCACCCGCCGGACGGTCTCGGCGGCGGGCCACCCCTTGGTGGTCACCTGGTGTTCGGCGAGGGTGTCGCCGGTGATGTCGGCGACGGCGACCCGGACGTGGGTGGTGGTGACGTCCAGGCCGGCCACGTACCCGGCGGCCGGGTTGACCTGGTAGAGCTGCGCGTTCGGCCCGGGCCCGCCGGCGGTGGTGCCGACCGGGACGACCAGGCCGGCCGTCTCCAGCCGGGCCAGCAGCTGGGAGGCGGTGGGCTTGGACAGCCCGGTCAGCGTCCCGATCTGGGTGCGCGAGAGCGGGCCGTTGGCCAGCAGCAGTTCGAGGGCGGCGCGGTCGTTGATGGCACGCAGCAGGCTGGGGGTGCCGGCCAGCGGCGCACGGGAACGGGTGGTGTCGGTCACAGGCCCGATCCTCCTCCGCCGGCCGGGCGCGGCGCCGCCCGGGGTCGCTGTTCGATGAACTGTTAGGAAAGTTTCCAATTCCTGAGGAGGACCGTAGGTCCCACCCCGGGCGGGTGTCAATGGCCCCGCCGGGCCCGATCGGCGAACGCGGCCCCGAACGCCGGGAGCCCCGCCCCCCTGGCAGGGGGAACGGGGCTCCGGAACGGGACGGGAGGGGTCAGCCGGCGGCCGGCCCGGCGCCGTCCGCGCTCTGCGGCGGGATCGGCTTGGCGGCCAGCGACCGGGCCGAACCCGGATCGGCCAGCACCGAGGGCGGCAGGATCTCGACCACCACGGGCGGCGCGGCGGCGGCGGCACCCGCACCGGCCGGCGCCTCCTCCTTGAGCTTCACGCCCGCCAGGTCGAACGCGGCCTTCAGTCGCAGCCGCAGCGTCCGCGCCACCAGCGTGGCGTTGCCGGGGGAGCAGCGCGCCTCGACCCGCAGCACCACGGAGTCCGCGGCCACGGACTCGACGCCCAGTACCTTGACCCGGCCCCAGATCAGTTCGTCGAACGGGGTCTCCTTGGCCAGTTGCTCGGCGGCCTCGGTGATCAGGGCCTCGACCCGCTCCAGGTCCTCCTTGTAGCCGACCTGCACGTCCACCGCGGCGGTCGCCCAGCCCTGGCTCATGTTGGCGATCCGCTTGACCTCGCCGTTGCGGATGTACCAGATCTCGCCGCCGGTGCCGCGGAGCTTGGTCACCCGCAGGCCGACCTCCAGCACCGTGCCGGTGGCCACCCCGGTGTCGATCTCGTCGCCGACGCCGTACTGGTCCTCCATGATCATGAAGACCCCGGAGAGGAAGTCCGTCACCAGGTTCCGTGCGCCGAAACCGATCGCGACACCCGCGACACCGGCGCTGGCCAGCAGCGGCGCCAGGTTCACCCCGAGGGCGGACAGCACCATCAGCGCGGCCGTGCCCAGGATGGTGAACGAGGCGACGCTGCGCAGCACCGAGCCGATCGCCTCCGAGCGCTGCTGGCGGCGCTCGGTGTTGACCATGCCGCTGTTGGCCAGCAGCCCGCCGAGCCGGCTCAGCTCGGCCTCCGCCTCCGACGGGCGGCCCATCCGCGCGATCAGCTTGTCGATCAGCTTGCGGACCATCGCCCGCAGCACCAGGGCGAGCACCACGATGAACAGGATCCGCAGCGCACCCTCCACCCAGCCCTGCCAGTTCGCGTCCAACCAGCTCGCGGCCTGCTTGGTGGAACTGCTCACCTCGTCGGCGCTGGTCGGCAGCGTGAACGTGAGCGAGGGCGTCGCGGGCGCCGGGGTGAGGTCGGCGATCGGGCTGACGGGGGCGGATCGAACCACGTGCGGGGCTTCCTTCCGGGCAGGGCTACGACGGGGCCGCCCGGTCGGGACGGACCGTCGCGCCCAGCCTATCGGCCGCGGGCCACCCGGCCGGACGCGCCGTCAGCCGTCCGGACGCCCTCGAAAGGGCCCCCCACCAGGGGCGCGGAGTGCAGCGGGACCGCCCGGTGGGCATACCGGGATATGACGGAATGCACATCGGGGTGGCGCCGGATGTGCACTGTCCGTTACTGAACGATCCGTTAGGAAGGAAATGGTGGCGCCGCACGAACACGTAAGGCGACACTGGTGGAGATCGCGCTCAAATGCGTGATCACCCGCTCGTCCCGGCGCGAGCCACGCGCCGCAGGCGTCCAAGGAGGCCTCCGTGCCGCATGTCCTGGTCCTCAACGCGTCGTACGAGCCACTCGGCGTCGTATCGATGCGCCGCGCACTCATCCTGGTCCTCAGTCACAAGGCGGTCTGCCTGGAGGACTCCGGAATCACTCTGCACAGCGCCACCAGCGCCGTTCCGGCGCCGTCCGTCGTCCGACTGACCCGCTTCGTCCGGGTCCCCTACCGCGGGCCCGTTCCGCTCACCCGCCGCGCACTGTTCGCCCGGGACCACGGGCGCTGCGTCTACTGCGGGGCCGCCGCCACCAGCGTCGACCACGTCATCCCGCGCAGCCGGGGCGGCCAGCACCGGTGGGACAACGTGGTCGCGGCCTGCCGCCGCTGCAACCACACCAAGGCCGACCGCCACCTGACCGAGCTCGGCTGGCGCATGAAGCACCCCCCGGCCGCCCCGAGCGGCCTTGCCTGGCGGGTGATCGGCACGGGGATCAAGGACCCGCGCTGGCGCCCCTACCTGGAGCCGTACGGCGGTCTCGACCAGCTGCACCAGCAGCTGAGCGGCTTCGAGCACCACGACCATACCGACGGTGGCGGCGTCCTGCCGGCCCCGCACGGCCGGTCGCGCCCCATCCGCCGCGGAGAGCAGCCCGAGCCGCTCTCCGCCTGACAGACAAGGGCCTGCCCGACACATCCCCCGGTATGCCTCATGGGCCGCCTGCGCACCCCCAGTGGGAGCGCGGGCGGCCCGCCGTCTGCCGGCCCTCGCGCCCGCCCGCCGCCCCGCCGCCAGAACGGACGGATCCCGATGACCACGCTGCCCGCCGCCCCGCCGCCGCCCGCACCCGGGACGCCCGTTGCGGCGATCTCCTTCGACGGCGACGACACCCTCTGGGACTTCGACTCCGGCTTCGACGCGGCCGTCGAGCACAGCGCCCGCCTGCTCAGCGAGGCGCTCGGCCCGCCGGCGGTCACGGTGCGGTGGCTGCACGAGGTCCGCGACGAGGTCGCGCTCGGCCTGCCCGGCGCCGGTCCCGGGGTGGTCCGGCGGGCGGCCTTCGCGGAGTCGGTGCGCCGCCGCGGGGGCGCACCCGGGCTGGCCGCCGAGGTCCACCGGGCCTTCACCGCCGTCCGGGCCGAGCGCACCGAGCTCTACCCGGAGACCCTGGACGTGCTGCGCGAGCTGTCCGCGCGGGTCCCGCTGGCGCTCACCAGCAACGGCAACACCGAGCTGGGCTGGCTCGGCCTGGAGCACCTGTTCACCGTGGTCACCCGGGCCGCCGAGTGCGGGATCCACAAGCCCGACCCCGGCATCTACCGGCTCACCGCCGAGCGCCTGGGCGTCCCGCCGGAGCGGGTGCTGCACGTCGGCGACCACCCGGTCGAGGACCTGGCCGGCGCCCGGGCCGCCGGCCTGCCCGCGCTGCTGCTGGACCGCACCGGCCGCACGCCGGGCGCGCTCACCTCACTGCGCGGTCTGGCCGGGCTGCTGGACGGCCGTCACGGGGTCACGGCGTAGGCCTCCACGCCCCACAGCGAGTACCCGTAGGTGGTCGCCCTGCTGACCCCCTGCACCCGCAGGTACTGGGTGTCCGGGGCGTCGAAGCGCAGCGTCTCGTTGCCGCCGGTGCTGTCGTCGACGGTGGCGACGGTGGTCCAGCTGATCCCGTCCGCGGAGGTCTGCAGGCGGTACGAGGAGGCGTAGGCCTCCTGCCAGTGCAGCACCGCCGAGCCCAGCCGGACCTTCTCCGGGAGCCGGATCTGCACCCAGGCGTCGTCCGCGGCCTTCGCCGACCAGCGGGTCTTGGGGTCACCGTCGGTGACGGCCGAGGCCGGCTGGGAGGCGGAGGCGTCGCCGGAGGAGGAGGCGGTGCCGTTCCTGGCCAGGTCCGGGCCGCCGGTCGGCGGGACCACGTGCACCTGGAGCACCTGCTTCACCGTCAGCGTGCCGACGGTGAAGGTGATCGGCACCTGGTACGTGCCCGACGGCGTCCCGGCCGCCGCGGCGACCTGCACCGGGGAGCCGACCTTCGCGCCGCGCGGCACGGTGACGGCTCCCGCGGGGGTGACCGTCAGGCCCTTGGCCTCGGCCGGAACCTCGGCCTTGAGCAGGCCGGCGGCACCCTCCGGGCGGCCGGCCTCCAGCACCGCCTTGGTCTGCACCGGAGTGCTCTGACCGGCCACCACGTCGAGCGTGCCGGGGGAGAGGGTGAGCCGGGCCGCCGGCACGTCGGCGTACCAGGGGATGATCTGGTTGACCACGGGGGCCTCCCCGCCCGGCGCCCAGACCAGCCGGATCGCCTCGGCGGGGCCGCCGCCCGCGGGGAGCTCGTTGTAGCCGGGCTTCACCGGGCCGATCGCCGCCCAGCTGCCGTCGGGCCGGCGCACCTCGGCGGTGGCCGTGGCCCGGACCGACGGGTCGGTCAGCACGGTCACCCGGTCCAGCGGGCGCGGCGCGCCCAGCTCGACGGTCAGCGGCGCGGTGTTGGTGCCGGGCGCGCCGGCCGCCCGCCAGGCGGTGTCCGGGTCGCCGTCCAGCACCGCGGCCGCCGAGGAACCGGGCGCGGCCGGCGGGGCGCTCACGCTGGCCGGGCTGTCGCCGGGCGCCGCCACGCTGAACTCGCGGATCGCGACCGCCGTCTTCTGGCCCGCGGTGGCACGCAGCCGGACGGCCTTGACCACCGTGCCGGCCGGGGCGTCCACCGAGATGGTCATCTGGTTGTGCACCTTGGCCAGCTGGTGCCAGCCGCCCGTCCCGGTGGAGTACTCCAGCACCGCGTCGTGCAGGTAGTCCCCGGCGGCGCCGGCCGCGTCCGGGCCGTTGCCCCAGGAGCCCATCAGCACGGTGACCCGGCCGACCGGACGGGCGGTGCCCAGGTCCAGCCCGACGGTGTCGCCGGTGGTCGGCGGGCCGGCGCTCCAGTAGAAGGTGTCCGCGGAGCCGTCTGCCATCAGGGCCGGCACGTGGTCGTGGGCGCTGCCGAAGGTACTGCTGGCGGTGATCCCGCCGGCCGTGATGCCGGACCAGGTGTCGGCGGACTGCACGGCACGCTCCAGGAAACCGTCCAGCACGCCGGCGCCGACCGTCACCGGGCTGCCGTCCAGCCGCTCGCGCAGGCTGCGCAGCCGGATCCGGGCGTCCCAGGCGGCGTTGCCGTCCCCGCCGCGCTGGGCCAGCAGCATGTCCAGGGCGGCCTGGCCGGCCTGGCCGTACGCGGCGAGCTTGGTCAGCCAGGGCGCGGCCTCGGGCCCGATCGGGTCGGCGGACAGGGCCTGCGGGGCGTTCGCCATGGTCGCGAAGGCCTCCCGGACGGGCCCGGCGGCCTCGGCCAGCCGCGCCAGGTCCGGGGCGTTGCCGCCGGTCGGTTCCAGGGCCGCCCAGAACCGCTCCAGCAGCGGCACCAGGTAGCCGGACTCCTGGCGGGCGAGCGGCGAGGAGGAGCTGTTGCCGGCCAGCGCGGTCAGCGCGGCCAGCTCGGCGGGGTCGGCCGCCAGCGAGTGCAGGGCGGCGGTCCAGGAATCCGTCGGCTGATAGCCGTCCGGCTTCCAGCCGAAGTCGGCGGCGGTCGCCAGCGGGATCCGGGAGGCGACCGGCTGGCTCATCGCCGCGGTCAGCAGCACCGCCGAGCGCTTCGCCACGTCGGGGTCGCGCCCGGCGTAGCCGCCGAGGTACAGCCGCTCGGGGGTGGAGTCGTTGACCGGGTAGTTGTCCATGGTCATCAGCGGCCGGCCGTACAGCGCCGCCGTCTCGTCGAACTGGCCGCCGGTCACCTTGGCCGGGATCGCCGACCCGCCGCTCCAGGCCACCTGGACGTCCTTCGGCAGGGCCGCCGCCAGGGCCGTCCGGTACGGCGTGGCGCCCTGCTTCTGGTACTCGGTCGGCATCACCGACAGCTGGACCGGATCCGGGCGCTTGGCCAGGTGCTCGCGGACCTTGCCGGTCAGCGCGGCCTGCGCCTTGGCGGCGGCCGCCGGGCCGGTGCCGAAGGCCTTCCGGTCGGCGGAGCAGTGCCACTCGTCGTAGCTGGCGTCCAGGAACTGCAACTGGAAGGCCCGGAAGCCCAGTTGGTGCAGCGAGTCGAGCTTGGCCAGCAGTGCGTCGAGGTCCCTGCCGGAGCTGTAGCAGAACGACTGCCCGGGGTCGATCGCGTAGCCGAGCGTCACGTGGTTGTCCCGGGCCCGGGCCGCCAGCTCGCGCAGTTCGTCCGACTGGCGGGCCGGGTAGGCCTCGCGCCAGCGGGACAGCCGGTACGGGTCGCCGCCGGGCGCGTAGAGGAAGAAGTTCTGCTTGGTGCGGCCGAGGAAGTCGATCTGCTCCAGCCGCTCCTCGGCGGTCCACGGGGTGCCGTAGAAGCTCTCGGCGGTGCCACGCACGGCGGCGCCGCTCGGCCAGTCGCGGATCGTCAGGCCCGGGAAGCCCTTGGCGCCCTCGCCCTGGCCCTGGCCGGGGGAGAGCGGGGCCAGCAGCTGCCGCAGGCTCTGCGCGCCGTAGAAGGTGCCGGCGCCGTCCGCGCCCACCAGCACCACGGCGCCGTAGCTGCCACCCCCGGCGGCGGGCAGCTGCCCGATCGTCAGGACGTAGCCGCCGGCCGGCAGCCCGGCCGTCTCCGGCACCGCGCCGCCGCCCGCGGCGGCCAGGTCGTGCAGCATCCGGTCGGCCTGCCCGCTCGCGCGGCCGACGTACACCACCAGCGAACCGGCGGCCGGGGCCGGCGCCTCCGGCGTCGGCGTGACCTCGGTGGCGCCCGCACCGCCCAGCACCTGCCGGACGGCGTCCAGTGCCGCGCCGTCCGCGCCGTCGCCGGTGACCAGGCTGACCGCGCCCGGCACGCTGACGGGCCGTCCGGCGGACTGGAGCTGCTGCGGGCGCGGGAACACCTGCGGGTCGGCGAGCGAGCCGAGCGGGGTGGCCATCGAGGTGCTCGCCACCCGGTGGTCGCCGACCGGCGCCGCGAACGCGCCCGGGGACCCGACCAGCAGCCCGCTGACCACGGCGGCGGCCGAGAGGGTCGCGGCGAGCTGGATCGTGCTGCTGCGCCGCCCGGACCTGCGCTCCGCGCGGACCGAGGCGAGCAGCGGGGCCGTGCCCTTGATGTCGGCGATGAACCGGTCGGCGGCCTTCGGGGCCATCTGACGGGCCGTGCGGGCGGCCGTCCGGCGGGCGGCCAGTGCGGCCGGGTGGTAGAGCACGTCGCGCAGGGCCGCGCTGTCCCTGATCTGCTGCCTGAGCCGGCGTCCCGCCGCTTCCGAAACGCGCGCCTGCACAGGAGCCTCCTCGCACCGAAAGCGCAGCTCACCGACCCCGCCGCCGCGGATCGTCGAACTGCCGCACCACCCTTGACCCGCCTAGCGACCACAGCCCACCAGGTGCCTGGTCCGGTGTCAACGTCGTTGACTTCAATGCGTTTAATGTCCAGATTGTCTGCTGAGCATGCCGGGCGGCCCCGCGTGGCCGCCCGCGCGACCCCGCGCGCTCGTGTCGGTCGGGGTCGCGCGGCCCCCGTACGGGTAGGACTGTGGCTGTTCGCATCGGGCGTCCTCACCGACCTCTGGGAGCCGCAGCGTGGCCGCATACCTGGACCGTGACGAAACCGGCAAGAGCGGGCAGGCGCCCGCCGAGGACAGTCCGGCCCCGCCGCCGGAACTGGTCGCGCTGGCGCACGCGTACGGGGTGGACAGCACGTACGACCCGGGCAGCGGCCCGGTGCCGGTGGCGCCGGACACGCTGGTCGCCGTGCTCGCGGCGCTCGGCGTCGACGCCGGCACGCCGCAGGCCGTCCGGGATTCGATGGAGCGTCACCGGGAGCGCCAGGCGGCCCGGTTGCTGCCGCCGTGCGTCGTGGTGCGGGCCGGACGGCGCACCGCGCTGGACGTCCCCGCGGACGCCCGGCTGAGCATCGAGCTGGAGGACGGCGGCACGTGGACGCTGCCGACCGGCCACTCGCACTGGCTGCCCGCCGACCTCCCGCTCGGCCGGCACCGCCTCACCGCCCGGGTGGGCGGCCGCGAGGCCGCCGCGCCGCTGATCGTGGCGCCGCAGCGGGTGCCGGAGCCGGCCGGCCGCGGCTGGGGCTTCCTCGCGCAGCTGTACTCGGTGCTGTCCGAACGCTCCTGGGGCATGGGCGACCTGGGCGACCTCGGCGAGCTGGCGCAGTGGGCCGGCAACGAGCTGGGCGCAGACTTCGTCCAGCTCAACCCGCTGCACGCGGGCCTGCCCGGCGCCCCCTCCGACCCGTCCCCGTACCGCCCCTCCTCCCGCCGCTTCGCCGACCCGGTGCACCTGCGGATCGAGGCGCTCCCCGAGTACGCCTACGCCGACCTCGGCGACCTGCCGCGCCGCGCCGCCCACCTGCGCGACGAGGTGCTGCGGCACGACGGCCTGATCGACCGCGACGCCGTCTGGGCCCTGAAGCGGCAGGCCCTGGACATCCTGCACCGCGTCCCCCGGGGCGCCGGCCGGGACGCGGCCTACCGGGCCTTCGTCGCCCGCGAGGGCGCCTGGCTGGAGCAGTACGCCACCTGGTGCGCCCTGGCCGAGCGGCACGGCGGCGACCGGCACCACTGGCCGAAGGGCCTGCGGCACCCCGACAGCCCCCATGTCGCCCTCGCCAGGCAGGAGTTGGCGCCGGCCGTCGAGTTCCACCGCTGGCTGGCCTGGCTGGTGGACGAGCAGCTCGAACGGGCCCAGCACACCGCCGAGCAGGCCGGGATGGCGGTCGGCCTGATCCACGACCTGGCGGTCGGCGTGCACCCGGACGGCGCCGACGCCTGGGTCCTCCAGGACGTCCTCGCCGACAACATCTCGGTCGGCGCCCCGCCGGACGCCTTCAACGCGCACGGCCAGGACTGGGGCCTGCCGCCCTGGCGCCCCGACGCCCTGGCCGAGGCCGGCTACGCCCCGTACGCGGAACTGCTGCGGGCCTCGGCCCGGCACGCGGGGGCGATCCGGATCGACCACGTGATGGGCCTGTTCCGGCTCTGGTGGGTGCCGGCCGGGCACCCGCCCACCCGCGGCGCGTACGTCCGTTACGACGCGGAGGCGATGCTCGGGGTGCTCGCGCTGGAGGCGCACCGGGCCGGCGCCCGGGTGATCGGCGAGGACCTCGGCACGGTCGAGCCCGGGGTGCGGGAGGAGCTGACCGCCCGGGGCGTCCTCGGCACCTCGGTGCTCTGGTTCGAGCGGGACTGGCAGGACAAGGGCGCCGTCCTGCCGCCCGAGCGCTGGCGCCCCGGCTGCCTGGCCACCCTCACCACCCACGACCTGCCCAGCACCGCGGCCCGGCTGACCGGCGAGCACGTCGAACTGCGGCACCGCCTGGGCCTGCTGGCCCGCCCGCTCGGCGAGGAGCAGGCCGAGGCCGCGGCCGAGCTGACGGAGTGGCACGCCGAGCTGGTCCGGGCCGGCCTGATCGGGGCCGGCGAGGACCTCACCCCCGAGGCGCTGCACGCCTTCCTGCTGGCCACCCCGGCCGCACTGGTCGGCGTCTGGTTGCCCGACACGGTCGGCGACCCCCGCCCGCAGAACCTCCCCGGCACCTGGGACCAGTACCCGAACTGGCGCCTGCCGGTCGCCGACGCCACCGGCACCCCCGTCACCCTGGAACAGCTGGCCACGGCCCCGGCCGCCGCCCGGCTCGCGGCCCTGGCCGCCGCCCGCACCGGAAGGCGCACCCCGCCGCGCGGGGGCCGGTAAGCGGCCGGTACCTTGGGAAACGTGGACAAGAGGAACGCTTTGCGCGCCGGTGCGGTCTCCGCAGCGGCCACGCTGATGATGCTGATGTCGACGCCCGCCATGGCGCTGGTGCGGGACGACGGTGACGACCCGGGGCAGAGCCTGAGCGTCGCCCAGACGCTGGGCCTGTTCGTGGCGTTGCCGATCGTGCTGTTCCTCGTGATCGCCGGCCTGGTCATGCTCCCCTCGCTCGGCAAGGGCAAGAAGTAGCAGCAGACACCCGGGACCCCCGTCGCCTCTCCGGAGGCGGCGGGGGTCGTCGTGCATGCCGGGGCTGACGCCGCCCGGCCGGTCGCGGGACGTCAGGGCGACGCGAGAGGGGCCGGACACGCGTCCGGCCCCTCTCGCGTCGGCGGTGGGTCAGTGACCCGGCGTCCGGGCCCCGGCCGCGCGGTCGGCCGCCTGGGCCTTCAGCGCGCGCTCGATGCCCGCCCGGGCCTCCACGACCTGCCGGCGCAGCGCCGGGACCGGCTCGGCCGAGGCCAGCCAGGCGTCGGTGGCGTCCAGGGTGGCCTGCTCGACCAGGAAGGACGGGTACAGGCCGACGACGATCTGCTGCGAGATCTCGTGGCTGCGGGTCTCGTAGATCCCCTTGACCGCGGCGAAGTACTTGGCGGCGTAGGGGGCGAGCAGCTCCCGCTGGTCGGACTGCTGGAAGCCGCTGATGACGGCCTCCTGGACGTAGTTGGTGAGCACGTCCGACTCCACCACCGACGCCCAGGCCTCGGCCTTGGCCTCGGCGGTCGGGCGGGAGGCGCGGCAGCTGGCCGCGTGCTCCTGCCCGGCCGCGGTGTTGTCTCGGGCCAGCTCCGCCTCGACGGCCTTGTCGTCGGCGCGGCCGGTGGCGACCAGGCGGGAGAGCAGGGTCCAGCGCAGCTCGGTGTCGACGGCCAGGCCGTCCAGCACCGTGGAGCCGTCCAGCAGGCCGGCCAGCAGGGCGAGCTGCTCGTCGGTGCGGGCGACGGCGGACAGCGTGCGGGTCCAGGCCAGCTGGTGGTCGCTGCCGGGGGCGGCGGCGCGCAGGTGCTGCTCGGCGGCGGCGGCCCAGCGCTGGAGGCCCTGCTCGCGCCAGTCCGGGTCGGCGTAGGCGTCCAGGGCCAGCTTGGCCTGGCGCTGCACCGACTGGACCACGCCGATGTCGGACTCCCGGGTGAGGCCGGAGACGGCCAGCTCCAGGTAGTCGCGGGCGGCGAGCTCGCCGTCGCGGGTCATGTCCCAGGCGGAGGCCCAGCACAGTGCCCGGGGCAGGGGCTCCGCGAAGTCGCCGAGGTGCTCGGTGACGACGGCCAGCGAGGCGGCGTCCAGACGCACCTTGGCGTACGAGAGGTCGTCGTCGTTGAGCAGCAGCACGGCGGGCTTGGCGCGGCCGGCCAGCTCGGGGACCTCGGTGCGCGCGCCGTCGACGTCGAGCTCGATCCGGTCGGTGCGCACGAGCGCGCCGTCCTGGAGCTCGTAGACGCCGACCGCGATCCGGTGCGGGCGCAGCACGGCCTCGCCCTTGGCGCCGGCGGGCAGGGCCGGGGCCTCCTGGAGCACGGCGAAGGAGGTGATGGTGCCGTCCTCGGCGACCTCGACGGCCGGGCGCAGGACGTTGATGCCGGCCGTCTCCAGCCACGCCTTGGACCAGGTCTTGAGGTCGCGGCCGCTGGCCTTCTCCAGGGCGCCGAGCAGGTCGCTGAGCCGGGTGTTGCCCCAGGCGTGCTGCTTGAAGTAGGCGCGGACGCCCTCGAAGAAGGCGTCCTGGCCGACGTAGGCCACCAGCTGCTTGAGCACCGAGGCGCCCTTGGCGTAGGTGATGCCGTCGAAGTTGACCTGGACGTCCTCCAGGTCGTTGATCTCCGCCATGATCGGGTGGGTGGACGGCAGCTGGTCCTGCCGGTACGCCCAGGTCTTCATCTGGTTGGCGAAGGTGGTCCAGGAGTTCGGCCACTTGGAGCCGGGCGCCTCGGCCTGGCAGACCGCCTCGGCGAAGGTCGCGAACGACTCGTTCAGCCAGAGGTCGTTCCACCACTCCATGGTGACCAGGTCGCCGAACCACATGTGGGCCAGCTCGTGCAGGATGGTGGCGGCGCGGCCCTCGTAGGCGGCGTCGGTCACCTTGGAACGGAAGACGTACTGGTCGCGCAGGGTGACGGCGCCCGCGTTCTCCATCGCGCCGGCGTTGAACTCCGGTACGAAGAGCTGGTCGTACTTGGCGAACGGGTAGGCGAAGTCGAACTTCTCCTGGAAGTAGTCGAAGCCCTGCTTGGTGACGTCGAAGATCGCCTCGGCGTCCAGGAACTCGCGCAGCGAGGGGCGGCAGTAGACGCCCAGCGGCACGCGCTGCTCGCCGCTGGCGTACTCGTCGAAGACGCCCACGTACGGGCCGGCCACCAGCGCGGTGATGTAGCTGGAGATCCGGGGGGTCGGCTCGAAGGACCACACCTGGGTGTCGCCCTCGCCGGCCGGCTCGGGGGTGGGCGAGTTGGAGACCACGACCCAGCCGCGCGGGGCGGTGACGGTGAACCGGAAGGTGGCCTTCAGGTCGGGCTGCTCGAAGCTGGCGAAGACGCGGCGGGCGTCCGGCACCTCGAACTGGGTGTAGAGGTAGGTCTCGCCGTCGACCGGGTCGACGAAGCGGTGCAGGCCCTCACCGGTGTTGGTGTAGGCGCAGTCGGCGACCACCCGCAGCTCGTTCTGGGCCTGGAGGCCGGGCAGCGCGATCCGGCTGTCGGCGAAGTTGGCCAGGTCGAGGACCTCGCCGTTCAGCACGATCTCGGACACGCTCGGCGCGACCAGGTCGATGAAGCTGTCGGCGCCGGGAGTCGTGGCGGAGAACCGGACCACGGTGGTGGACCTGAACGTGCCACCCGCCCGGGCGGTGCCCAGGTCGAGCTCGATCTCGTACGCGTCCACGTGCAGGAGCTGGGCCCGGGTGCGGGCCTCCTCACGGGTCAAGTTGGTGCCAGGCACTCGCAGGACTCCTTTGTCAGGCTCGGATGCACAGGCATCCTCCCATGCCCGGGACCGGTGTGGACCTTGGAATTCCCGCCCGCGCCGCGGGCCCGCGGGCGGCCGGACGGAGGTTTCGGAACGGTCCCGGTTGGTGCTTCACACGGCGGCGAGTGGGGCGCTGAGCTTAGAGTTCAGAAGTTGAAGCTGAACAGCTGGTTGAGGGATCAACGCCGTCAGGTGACGATCACCGACGCCACAGGAGCTCCGCCGCAAAGGCGCGGCAGGGGCGGGGACGGTCGAGTCCCCGTGCCCTGGGAGGGTGAATCATGTCGATGGACACGCCGGGATCGCAGTCCTCGTTGCACCGGGCCAACCTCGAACGGGTGCTGCGCGCGGTGCGGATGGCCGGCTCGCTCACCCAGGCCGAGATCGCCCGGGGCACCGGCCTGTCGGCCGCCACGGTGTCCAACATCGTCCGGGAGCTCAAGGAGAGCGGCACCGTGGTGGTCGCCGACACCTCCTCGGGCGGGCGCCGGGCCCGCAGCGTCTCGCTCAGCGGGGACGCCGGGATCGTGGTCGGCGTCGACTTCGGCCACACCCACCTGAGAGTCGCGGTCGGCAACCTGGCCCACCGGGTGCTGGCCGAGGAGAGCGAGCCGATCGACGTCGACGTCTCCGCCCAGCAGGGCTTCGACCGGGCCGAGGCCCTGGTCGACCGCCTGCTGGCGCAGGCGGGTTTCCGCCCGGACAAGGTGATCGGCGTCGGCCTGGGCGTGCCCGGGCCGATCGACCTGGAGACCGGCGCGCTCGGCTCCACCGCGATCCTGCCCGGCTGGACGGGCATCGCCCCGGGCAAGGAGCTCGCCCAGCGGCTGGGCATGGAGGTGCACGTCGACAACGACGCAAACCTGGGCGCGCTGGGCGAGCTGGTGTGGGGGGCCGGGCGCGGGCTGAGCGACCTGGCGTACATCAAGGTGGCCAGCGGTGTCGGCTCCGGGCTGGTGATAAACGGTCAGATCTACCGCGGCCCGGGCGGCACGGCGGGCGAGATCGGGCACATCACGCTGGACGAGGCCGGGCCGGTCTGCCGCTGCGGCAACCGCGGCTGCCTGGAGACCTTCGTGGGCTCCCGGTACCTGCTCAACCTCTTGAACGCCAACCACCCGGGTGAGCTGACCCTGACCAAGGTGGTCCAGCTGGCCCAGCAGGGCGACCTCGGCTGCCGCCGGGTGATCGCGGACGCCGGCCGGCAGATCGGAATGGGCGTCGCCACCCTGTGCAACCTGCTCAACCCGCGCCGGATCATCCTCGGCGGCGATCTCGCCGAGGCCGGTGAGCTGGTGCTTTCCTCGATCCGGGACTCGGTGGCCCGCTACGCCATCCCCAGCGCCGCGCGGCAGCTCTCGGTCGTTCCGGGCACGCTCGGTGGTCGGGCCGAGGTGCTCGGTGCGCTCGCGCTGGTGATGAGCGAGATGGGTGAATCGGGCGCAATCCGGCAGACCGGGGTCGCTGCGACGAGCCAGGGCTGACCGGGCGACAGGACGGGCGCCGGGGCCGCTCGGACGGGTTGGTCTCGGCTTCGCCTTCAGGAAGATAACGAAAGGGTTCGAATCCTGGGTCTTCCGGTTTTACTTATTGACGACAAGCAGACGAGCCGGGTTGACTCCCTTCCACCTCGCCGCAACGTTGCGGCTCTGTCAGGGAGGCACCCCCCACATGAACGCAATGATGCGTCGCGCTGTCATCGGTACCGCCGCGGTTTCGATGGCCCTCTCCATGGCCGCCTGCGGCAAGGCCGGCAGTGACAAGAAGGACAGCGCCGCGTCCGGCGACACCAAGTCGATCGGTCTGCTGCTCCCCGAGAACGCCTCGTCGACCCGTTACGAGTCCTTCGACAAGCCGTTCATCGAGGCCAAGGTCAAGGCGCTCTGCGCCGACTGCAACGTCAAGTACAGCAACGCCGAGGGTTCGGCTGCCAAGCAGAAGCAGCAGTTCGACACCCTGATCGCCCAGGGCGTGAAGGTCATCATCCTGGACGCCTTCGACGCCAAGTCGACCCAGTCCTGGGTCAAGGAGGCGGCCGACAAGGGCGTCAAGGTCGTCGCGTACGACCGCCTGGCCACCGGCCCGGTCGCCGCCTACGTCTCGTTCGACAACGAGAAGGTCGGCGAGCTCCAGGGCCAGGCCCTGGTCGACGCCCTGGGTGCCAAGGCCGCCGACGCCAACATCGTCATGATCAACGGTGACGACGCCGACCCGAACGCCGGCAAGTTCAAGTCAGGTGCGCACAAGGTCCTGGACGGCAAGGTCAAGAAGGTCGTCTACGAGCAGTCCGGTGAGTGGAAGCCCACCGTCGCGGGCCAGAAGGTCGGCGCCGCCATCACCCAGCTCGGCAAGGACGGCTTCCAGGCCGTCTACTCCGCCAACGACGGCATGGCCGCCGCGATCATCACCCAGCTCAAGGGCGCGGGCATCACCGTCCCGGTCGGCGGGCAGGACGCGGGTCTCGACGCCATCCAGCGCCTCGTCTCCGGCGACCAGGCCTACACCATCTACAAGGCCTACCGTCCGCTGGCCGACTCGGCCGCCGAGCTCGCCGTCAACCTGCTGCAGGGCAAGGACATCAAGTCCGTCGCCTCCGCCAGCATCGACAGCGACACCGACAAGGGCATCCCGGCCAAGCTGCTGGAGCCGAAGGTCGTCACCAAGGCCAACATCCAGGACACCGTGATCGCCGACGGCCTCTACAAGGCCGCGGACATCTGCACCGGCGACTACGCCGCCGCCTGCGCCACGGCCGGCCTGAAGTAATCCCCGGCGGGCGACGCTCCCCCCACCCCGGGTGAGCGTCGCCCGCTCCGGCACGGCGTGCCAGCACCCCCGTCCTCCCCGGTGAGGGCGGGCCGCCGTGCCCCCCAAACCTTTTCGCACTACCCCTTCGCGCCCGGGTCGGCGCGCGGCGGCCGTGCCATGCCCACCGCGGCGGGCGCACGGAATGAAGGAGATGGTTCACGTGACAGGCGCACCCGTACTGGCGTTGCGCGGGGTCTCCAAGCGCTTCGGCGCCGTCCAGGCGCTGACCGACGTCCACCTGGAGGTGCACGCCGGTGAGGTGGTCGCCCTGGTGGGCGACAACGGCGCGGGCAAGTCGACGCTGGTGAAGACCATCGCCGGCGTCCACCCGATCGACGAGGGTGCCATCGAGTGGGAGGGCGCCCAGGTCGGCATCAACCGGCCGCACGACGCCCAGGCGCTCGGCGTCGCCACCGTCTACCAGGACCTCGCGCTCTGCGACAACCTCGACGTGGTCGGCAACCTCTTCCTCGGCCGCGAGCTGAAGAAGTTCGGCACGCTCGACGAGGTCGGCATGGAGAAGCGGGCCAAGGAGCTGCTCGACACGCTGTCGATCCGCATCCCGAGCGTCCGGATCCCGATCGCCGCGCTCTCCGGCGGCCAGCGCCAGGTGGTCGCGATCGCCCGCGCCCTGGTCGGCGACCCGAAGATCGTCATCCTGGACGAGCCGACCGCCGCGCTCGGCGTCGAGCAGACCGCCCAGGTGCTCGACCTGGTCGAGCGCCTGCGCGACCGCGGCCTCGGAGTGATCCTGATCAGCCACAACATGGCCGACGTGAAGGCCGTCGCGGACACCGTCGCGGTGCTCCGCCTGGGCCGCAACAACGGCGTCTTCGAGGTGGCCACCACCTCGCACGAGGAGATCATCTCCGCCATCACCGGCGCCACCGAGAACGCCGTGACCCGGCGTCAGGCACGTCTCGCGGAGGACGCGAAGTGAGCACCAGCCAGACCACCACCGACACCCCGCCGGCCGCGATCGACCCCCGGCTGCTGGTCCGCGAGGCGGGCTTCGCGGGCTACGTCGAGGAGTTCAAGCGGAAGATGAAGAGCGGCGACCTGGGCTCCGTCCCGGTCGTGCTCGGCCTGATCCTGATCGCGGCCATCTTCCAGACCGTCTCCGGCGACTTCCTGAACGCCGACAACCTGACCAACATCACCAAGTGGATCGCGGGCCCCGGCCTGATCGCGGTCGGCATCGTCTTCGTGCTGCTGCTCGGTGAGATCGACCTGTCGCTCGGCTCGGTGGCCGGCGTCTCGGCGGCCATCGCCTCGGTGCTCTCGGTCCGCTCGGGCATCAACGAGTGGCTGGCCGTGCTGATCGCGATGGCGGTCGGCATCGGCATGGGCGCCCTGCACGGCTTCTTCTTCGCCAAGATCGGCGTCCCGGCCTTCGTGGTCACCCTGGCCGGCATGCTGGCCTGGATGGGCCTGCAGAACTCCGTGCTCGGCGACAAGGGCACCGTCAACCTGCTGAACGACGGCGTGATCGCCAAGCTGGACACCTACTTCCTGGGTGACGGCGACGTCTTCTTCACCTGGGCCTTCGCGATCCTCGGCATCGCCCTGTTCGGCGCCGGCCAGCTGATCGACAGCCGCCGCCGCTCGGCCGCCGGCCTGTCGGCCCGCCCGATGAGCGAGATCGCCCTGCGCACCGGCGTGATCGCGGTGATCGGCCTGGTCGCGGCGTACATGCTGAACCAGGACCGCGGCCTGCCGCTGCCCCTGGTGGTCTTCTTCGGCATCGTGGTCGTCACCGACTTCGTGCTGCGCCGCACCTCCTACGGCCGCCAGATCTTCGCGGTCGGCGGTGGCGTCGAGGCCGCCCGCCGGGCCGGCATCAACGTCGCCTGGGTCCGGATCTCGGTCTTCATGATCTCGGCCGGCATGGCCTCCCTCGGCGGTCTGTTCATCGCGTCCCAGCAGGGCTCGGCGGACAAGCTGCTCGGTGGCGGCAGCGTCCTGATGAACTCGATCGCGGCCGCGGTCATCGGCGGCACCAGCCTCTTCGGCGGCCGGGGCAAGACCTGGTCGGCGCTGCTCGGCATCCTGGTGATCCAGTCGATCATCACCGGCCTGGACCTGGTCCACGTCAACCAGGCCATCCAGTACATGATCACCGGCGCGGTCCTGCTCGGCGCGGTGGTGCTGGACTCGGTCTCCCGGCGGACCCAGAAGTCCTCCGGCCGGGGCTGACCCCCGCAGAACGGTGTGAGGCTCGGCACCCGAACCATTCGGGTGCCGAGCCTCGTCGTGTTGGGTGGGTGCCATCGGTCCTGGTGGGGCGCCGTCGGTGCAGAGTGACCGCACTGGTACGACTAGTACGACAACCGGCGTGCCGCGTGGCGTCCGGCAGGTGGACATTAGACTCGACCGGTCAAGGGTGCGCCGGCCGGCGCCGAAGCACTCCGCACCCACGGGCGACAGCGCCCATCGGGCCCGCCCTGGGTCCGGGAACTGTGAACGAGGAGGAACGGGTGGCCCTGCTGACCCGCATTAGGGGACCGCGCGATCTCGACCGGCTCACCCCGGCGCAGCTGGCCGCACTGGCCGACGAGATCCGCGGCTTCCTGGTCGAGGAGGTCTCCAAGACCGGTGGCCACCTCGGACCGAACCTCGGCGTGGTCGAGCTGACCATCGCGCTGCACCGGGTCTTCGACTCGCCGCGCGACCGCATCCTCTTCGACACCGGCCACCAGAGCTACGTGCACAAGCTGCTCACCGGCCGCCAGGACTTCTCCGGCCTGCGCACCAAGGGCGGCCTGTCGGGCTACCCGTCGCGCGCCGAGTCCGAGCACGACGTCATCGAGAACTCGCACGCCTCCACCGTTCTCGGCTACGCCGACGGCCTGGCCAAGGCCAACCAGCTCCAGGGCCACAAGGACCGGCCCGTGGTCGCCGTGATCGGCGACGGCGCGCTCACCGGCGGCATGGCCTGGGAGGCGCTCAACAACATCGCCGACGCCAAGGACCGCCCGCTGGTCATCGTCGTCAACGACAACGAGCGCTCGTACTCCCCGACCATCGGCGGCCTCGCCAACCACCTCGCGACCCTGCGCACCACCCAGGGCTACGAGCGGTTCCTGTCCTGGGGCAAGGACGCGCTGCAGCGCACCCCGGTGGTCGGCCAGCAGCTCTTCGAGACGCTGCACGGCGCCAAGAAGGGCCTCAAGGACTTCATCGCCCCGCAGGGCATGTTCGAGGACCTCGGCCTCAAGTACATCGGCCCGATCGACGGCCACGACCTCACCGCCCTGGAGTCCGCGCTCACCAAGGCGCGCGGCTTCGGCGGGCCGGTGATCGTGCACTGCCTGACCGAGAAGGGCCGCGGCTACCACGCCGCCGAGAACAACGACGAGGACCGCTTCCACGCGGTCGGCGTCATCCACCCGGAGACCGGCCTGCCGATCAAGTCCGCCGGCAAGGACTGGACCTCGGTGTTCGGCGAGGAGATGGTCTCCCTCGGCCGCGAGCGCAAGGACATCGTCGCGATCACCGCGGCGATGCTGCACCCGGTGGGCCTGGCCCCGTTCGCCAAGACCTTCCCCGAGCGGATCTTCGACGTCGGCATCGCCGAGCAGCACGCCGCGGTCTCCGCGGCCGGCCTCGCCACCAACGGCCTGCACCCGGTCGTCGCGGTCTACGCGACCTTCCTCAACCGTGCCTTCGACCAGGTCCTGATGGACGTCGCCCTGCACCGCCTGGGCGTCACCTTCGTGCTCGACCGCGCGGGCGTCACCGGCACCGACGGCGCCTCGCACAACGGCATGTGGGACATGTCGATCCTCCAGGTCGTCCCCGGCCTGCGACTGGCCGCGCCGCGCGACGCCGACCAGCTCCGCGCCCAGCTGCGCGAGGCCGTCGAGGTGGACGACGCGCCCACCGTGGTCCGCTACTCCAAGGGCACGGTCGGCCCCGCCGTGCCGTCGCTGGGCCGGATCGGCGGCATGGACCTGCTGCTGGAGAACGGCGAGCGCGACGGCGACCGCCGCGCCGACGTGCTGATCGTCTCGGTCGGCGCGATGGCCCCGCTCTGCCTGGAGACCGCCGAGCTGCTGGCCGCCCAGGGCATCACCTCCACCGTGGTCGACCCGCGCTGGGTCAAGCCGGTCGACCCGGCCCTGCCCGGCCTGGCGGCCGAGCACCGGGTGGTCGTCACGGTCGAGGACAACGGCCGCGCCGGCGGTGTCGGTTCCGCGGTCGCCCAGGCCCTGCGCGACGCCGACGTGGACCTGCCGCTGCGCGACTTCGGCATCCCGCAGGAGTTCCTGGACCACGCCACCCGCGACCAGATCATGGCCGAGATCGGCCTGACCGCCCCGGACATCGCCCGGCAGGTCACCGCCCTGGTCTCCCGGCTCGGCGCGCAGGCCGTCCAGGCCTGACCCGGCACCGGCCCCGGGAGCGGCACCGCCCGCTCCCGGGGCCGTGCGCTGTACGCCCCCCGCCGGGCCCGTGCTCCGGCCAATTCCGTGCTCCGTCGCCCACGATCGGACTATTGTCGTACCGATGCCGGGACCGGCAGCGTCCGTGCAGAAACCGCCCGGTAGGTTGTCACCTGTGCCCCTCACCACCAGCCGCCTCACCGCCCTGACCGCACGCGTGCCCGAACGCGTCCGGACCGGGTACTGGACCCGCGTGGTCCCGGTGCTCGCGCTGCTCGCGGTGGTCACCCACGTCCCGTCCTTCCTGCGACCGGTGTGGAGCCCCGACGAGGGCTACCTGGCCACCCAGGCCCGCATGCTGGCCGACGGCGGCGTCCTCTACGACACCGTCGTCGACCGCAAGCCCCCGCTGCTGCCGTGGCTCTACGAGGCCTGCTTCGCCGTCTTCGGCTCCGCCTCGCTCTGGCCGCTGCGCACCCTCGCCATCGTCGCCCACCTGGTGACGGCGGTCCTGCTGGCCTCACTGGCCCGCGGCCGCTGGGGCAACCGGGCCGGCGCCGGCGCCGGGGTGCTCTACCTGCTGCTGTCCATCGGGCTCTCCCCGGAGGACACCCAGGCGGCGACCTTCGAGGTCTTCATGCTGCCCGCCATGGTCGCGGCCTTCCGGTACGCCGAACGGCGGCGCTGGCTGGCCGCCGGCATCGCGGTGGCCCTGTGCTCGCTGACCAAGCAGACCGGCGGCGCCGTGATGCTCCCGGTGCTGTGGATGCTGTTCCAGGACGCCCGCCACCGCGGGGTGGCCTGGCGGCCCGCCCTGTTCAAGATCTGGTTCGGCTTCGCGCTGCCGATAGCGCTGGTCGCGGCCATCCTGACCAAGCCCAAGGGCTTCCTGTTCTGGGTGGTCACCGGCAGCGGCGACTACGCCACCCTGGGCTCCAACTGGCTGCAGATGGTCGGCCGGGCGCTCGGCAACTCCGGCATCCTGCTGGCCGCCGGCCTCGGCTTCCTGGCACCGGTCGGCTACCGGCTCTGGCTGCGGCGCGGCCGGCGGCTGCTGCCGGGCGCGGCCGAGGAGCACGGCTCCACCAGCGACCTGTGGATCTGGCTGCTCTCCTCGGTGGTCGCGGTCAGCGTCGGCTTCCACTTCTTCGGCCACTACTACCTCCAGCTGATGCCCCCGCTGGTGCTGCTCGGCGTCGGCGCCGTCTCCACCTCGGCCGTCCGCTGGCGGCCGGTGGTGGTGTACTCCGCGGCCGCCGCCACCTTCTTCTGGGGCCTGGCGGTCTTCTGGCCCGGCCAGCGGCTCTACCAGACCACCGAGGTGGCCACCGCCGTCGCGGCCCAGACCACCCCCAAGGACACCGTGCTGGTCTGGGGCATGCACCCCGAGCTGTACTGGCTGGCCGACCGCAGGCCCGCCAGCCGCTACCTGACGGCCGGCTTCCTGACCAACTTCAGCGGCGGCAAGGACGGCCAGCAGGTCGGTGAGCAGTTCAGCGTCTCCGACGCCTGGCAGACCTTCGACGCCGAACTCCAGGCCAAGGGCCTCCCCGAGGTGGTCGTCGACGACTCCGGCACCGCCCCCTACAACCCCGAGCTGGTCCCCCGGATCGAAACCCTCCTGGAGACCCACTACGAGGTCGTCGGCATGACCGGCGACACCGTCATCTACCGCCTGAAGCGCTGACCCCGCCCGCCTGCTTTCCTCCCAGCGGCGCGGGGCACTGCGCGCCCCGCAGGCCCTCCTCCCGCACGGGGCCCGGAACACCCGGGCCCCACCCCGCCCGCCTGCCTTCCCTGCAGGGGCGCGGGGTACTGTGCGGCCCCGGCACCCCGGCGTGAACGCAGAGCGGCGGAGCAGCCCCCGCAAGGGCCACTCCGCCGCTCTCCAGCCAATCTCTCAGGTCATCCCTCAGACCGGCCGTCAGACCATCCCTCGAGCCGTGTTTCAGGCCGGGATCGACGCCACACCGGGCGCGAGGAACTTCTTCCCGTTGACCCGCTCCGAGACGCCCTCACGGTCCAGGTACGGGGTGATCCCGCCCAGGTGGAAGGGCCAGCCCGCGCCGGTGATCATGCACAGGTCGATGTCCTGCGCCTCGCCGACGACACCCTCGTCCAGCATCAGGCCGATCTCCTGCGCGACGGCCTCCAGGGCCTTGGCGAGGACCTGCTCCTCGGTCAGCACGGTGTCGCCGAACGACAGCAGCGCCAGCACCTCGGGGTCCAGCACCTGCTGGCCGTCCTGCCAGACGTAGAAGCCGCGCTTGCCGGCCTTGACCAGCTTGCCGAGGTTCTCGGAGACGGTGTACCGCTCCGGGAACGACGCGGCCAGCGTCTCCGAGACGTGCAGGGCGATGGCCGGGCCGACGAGCTCCAGGAGCACGATCGGGGACATCGGCAGGCCGAGCGGCAGCACGGCCTTCTCGATGGTCTCGATCGGGGTGCCCTCGTCGATGGAGCTCTGGATCGCGTCCATGAAGCGCAGCAGGATCCGGTTGACCACGAACGCCGGGGCGTCCTTGGTCAGGACGGCCGTCTTCTTCAGCTTGCGGGCGACCCCGAACGCGGTGGCCAGCGAGCCGTCGTCGGTCTTCTCGGCGCGGACGATCTCCAGCAGCGGCAGGATCGCGACCGGGTTGAAGAAGTGGAAGCCGACGACCCGCTCCGGGTGCTCCAGCTTCGACGCCATCTCGGTGACCGACAGCGAGGAGGTGTTGGTGGCCAGGATGGTGGTCGGCGCGACCACGGCCTCCAGCTCCGCCAGCACGTTCTGCTTGACGCCCATCTCCTCGAACACGGCCTCGATCACGAAGTCCGCGTCCCCGAAGGCGACGGCCTTGTCCAGGTGACCGGAGACCAGGCCCTTGAGCTTGTTGGCCTTGTCCTGGCCGATCCGGCCCTTGCCCAGCAGCTTGTCGATCTCGGCGTGGACGTAGCCGACGCCCTTGTCGATGCGCTCCTGGTCGATGTCGGTGAGGACCACCGGCACCTCCATCCGGCGCGCGAAGAGCAGCGCCAGCTGGGAGGCCATCAGGCCCGCGCCGACCACGCCGACCTTGTTGACCGGGCGGGCCAGCGACTTGTCCGGCGCACCGAACGGCTTCTTGGCCCGGCGCTGCACCAGGTTGAAGGCGTAGATGCCGCTGCGCAGCTCGCCGCTCATGATGAGGTCGGCCAGGGCCGCGTCCTCGGCGTCGAAGCCGGCCTGGAGGTCCTGGTCCTTGACCTGGGCGATGATGTCGAGGGCCTTGTAGGCGGCGGGGGCCGCGCCGTGGACCTTGGCGTCGGCGACCAGCCGGCCCCAGGCGACGGCGTCGTCCCAGGCCTTGCCGCGGTCGATCTCCTCGCGCTCCACCACGGTGGCGCCGGTGAGGACCTTGGCGGCCCAGGTGAGCGACTGCTCCAGGAAGTCGGCCGGCTCGAAGATCGCGTCCGCGATGCCGAGCTCGAACACCTCCTTGCCCTTGAGCTGCTTGTTCTGGCTCATCGAGTTCTCGACGATGACCTTGACGGCCTTCGCCGGACCGATCAGGTTCGGCAGGATGGTGCAGCCGCCCCAGCCGGGGACGAGGCCCAGGAAGACCTCGGGCAGCGAGAACGCCGGGACGCCCGAGCTGACGGTGCGGTAGGTGGCGTGCAGGCCGACCTCGACGCCGCCGCCCATCGCCGCGCCGTTGTAGAAGGCGAAGCTGGGGACGGGCAGCGCGGCGATCCGCTTGAAGACGTCGTGGCCGCCCTTGCCGATGGCCAGCGCGTCGCTGTGCTCCTTGAGCACCTCGACGCCCTTGAGGTCGGCGCCGACCGCGAAGATGAACGGCTTGCCGGTGATCGCGACGGCGGCGATGGTGCCGGCGGCGGCCTCGGCCTCGACCTGGTCCAGCGCCTCGGACAGCTTGGCCAGCGAGCCCGGGCCGAAGGTGGTCGGCTTGGTGTGGTCGAAGCCGTTGTCCAGGGTGATCAGGGCCAGCTTGCCGGCCTGCAGCGGCAGGTCCAGGTGGCGTACGTGCGCGGTGGTGACGACCTCGCCGGGGAACAGCTCGGCGGCGCGCTTCAGCAGCTCAGTGGTGCTCATGGTCACTTACCACCCTCGAAGTGCGGGTTCTCCCAGATGATGGTCCCGCCCATGCCGAAGCCGATGCACATGGTGGTCAGGCCGTACTGGACGTCGGGGCGCTGCTCGAAGCGGCGGGCCAGCTGGTTCATCAGGCGCACGCCCGAGGAGGCCAGCGGGTGGCCGAAGGCGATCGCGCCGCCGTACGGGTTGACCCGCTCGTCGTCGTCCGCGATGCCGTAGTGGTCCAGGAAGGCCAGCACCTGGACGGCGAAGGCCTCGTTGACCTCGAAGGCCTGGATGTCGTCGATCGTCAGGCCGGCCTTGGCCAGCGCCTTCTCGGTCGCCGGGACGGGGCCGATGCCCATCACCTCGGGCTCGACGCCCGCGAAGGCGTACGAGACCATGCGCATCTTGATCGGGAGGCCGAGCTCCTCGGCGACGTCCTCGGCGGCGAGCAGCGACGCGGTGGCGCCGTCGTTCAGGCCGGCCGAGTTGCCCGCGGTGATGTTGCCGTGCGGGCGGAACGGGGTCTTGAGGCCGCTCAGGCTGTCCATCGTGGTGCCCGGGCGCAGCGGCTCGTCCGTGGTGGCCAGGCCCCAGCCGGTCTCGCCGACGTCGGGGTTGGTGTTGCGGATCGCGATCGGCACCAGGTCGGGCTGGATGTCGCCGTTGGCGTACGCCTTGGCGGCCTTCTCCTGGGAGCGCACGGCGTAGGCGTCGCAGCGCTCCTTGGTGAGGTGCGGGAAGCGGTCGTGCAGGTTCTCGGCGGTCATGCCCATGAACAGGGCGGACTCGTCGACGAGCTTCTCCGACACGAAGCGCGGGTTCGGGTCCACGCCCTCGCCCATCGGGTGGCGGCCCATGTGCTCGACACCGCCGGCGACCACGATGTCGTACGCGCCGAAGGCGATGCCGCCCGCGGTCGCGGTGACGGCGGTCAGCGCGCCGGCACACATCCGGTCGATCGAGTAGCCCGGGACGGACTTCGGCAGGCCGGCCAGCAGCGCGGCGGTGCGGCCGATGGTCAGACCCTGGTCGCCGATCTGCGTGGTGGCCGCGACGGCGACCTCGTCGATGCGCTCGACGGGCAGGTTCGGGTTGCGGCGCACGAGCTCGCGGATGCACTTGACGACCAGGTCGTCGGCACGGGTCTCGTGGTAGATGCCCTTCGGGCCGGCCTTGCCGAACGGGGTGCGGACGCCGTCAACGAAGACGACGTCCCTCGCGGTACGAGGCACGGGGGCTCTCCTCCCAGGGGGACATGACGTTTGGCGCAGACCTCGGCTCACGGGTGGAGCGGCGCTGCTTCACGGTCATGCTACCCGCCGGTAACTACGTTGCCCATAGGCGACGGCCCGATATGCCTGTGTGTCCCCCACCACGTGCCCGCCCGTCCTGGGGCCCGGCGCCGGCCGCACCCGGGCGCGCGGACGCGAAGGGGGCGCCGGGAGACGATCCCGGCGCCCCCTTCGCGTCCGCGCCTACTCGCGCGTCCGCGCCTACTCGGCCTCGGGGGCCGGCTCGGCGAAGGCGGTGGCGAGGGCCGGGCCGACCAGGTCGACCTGCCACTGCCGGGCGCCCATGCGGCGCAGCGCGGCCGAGACGTCGGCCG
Organism: Kitasatospora sp. NPDC088346; assembly: GCF_044740765.1. Classification (NCBI taxonomy): domain Bacteria; kingdom Bacillati; phylum Actinomycetota; class Actinomycetes; order Kitasatosporales; family Streptomycetaceae; genus Kitasatospora; species Kitasatospora sp. NPDC088346. The sequence goes on along the minus strand of NZ_JBIURH010000006.1, from coordinate 219,639 downwards.
CGGACTGCTCGGCCGGCGGTTCCCAGGACACCCGGCGGACCAGGTCCGGGGTGATCAGGTTCTCGGCGGGCAGGTTGTGCTCCTCGGCCAGTGCCGAGACGGCCGCGCGGGCGGCGCTCAGCCGGGCCGCGGCCACCGGGTCCTTGTCGGCCCAGGCGCGCGGCGGCGGCGGGCCGTCGTGCGGTGCGGAGGCCGGCGGCAGCTGGTTCTCGGGGATCTCGCGGGCCCGCTGGAGGGCGGCCAGCCACTGGTCGAGCTGGCGCCGGTTCACCCGGGGGCCGAAGCCGGAGACGGCCAGCAGCGCCGGTGCGTTCAGCGGCATCGCGAGCGCGGCGTTGACGATGGCCAGGTCCGGCAGGACCCGGCCGGGGGAGACGTCGCGCTCCCGGGCGATCCTGTCGCGGGTCTGCCAGAGCTCGCGGACGGCGGCCAGCTGGCGCCGGCGGCGGACCTTGTGCAGCTGGGAGGTGCGCCGCCAGGGGTCGACCCGGGGTGCGGGCTTCGGCGCGTCGACGAGGGCCGCGAACTCCTCCAGCGCCCAGCCGAGCTTGCCCTGGGCGTCCAGCTCCCGTTCGAGCGCGTCCCGCAGCTCGACCAGCACCTCGACGTCCAGGGCGGCGTACCGCAGCCAGGGCTCGGGCAGCGGGCGGGTGGACCAGTCGACGGCCGAGTGCTCCTTGGCGAGCGAGAGGCCGAGCACGTTCTCGGTCATCGGGCCGAGGCCGACCCGGGGGAACCCGGCCAGCCGTCCGGCCAGCTCGGTGTCGAACAGACGGCGTGGCCGCATGCCGACCTCGGACAGGCACGGCAGGTCCTGGGTCGCCGCGTGCACCACCCACTCGGTGTCCGCCAGCGCCGCGCCGAGCCCGCTCAGGTCGGGGCAGGCGATCGGGTCGACGAGCGCGGTGCCCGCGCCCGCCCGCCTGAGCTGGATCAGGTAGGCGCGCTGGCCGTAGCGGTAGCCGGAGGCCCGTTCGGCGTCGACGGCGACCGGCCCGGTGCCCGCGGCGAAGGCCGCGATCGTGTCGGCCAGCGCCTCCTGGTCGGCCACGACGGGTGGCAGCCCCTCCCTCGGTTCGAGGAGCGGGACCGGGGCTGTCTCTTCTGGGATGGCTGCTACGGCGTCGGTCACCCCCCAAGGGTACGACGGCACCCGCTCCCGGGAGTGTTGTCGGACTGGTCAGACCGGGTTCCGACATATGCCGGGGAGCGGGCCGGGCGGTCCGGGCGCCCGCCGGGGGCGGCCGGAGGGCTGCCGGAGGAGCCACCTGGGGGCCACCGACCTCCGCCACCGGCACCGGAACAGGGGAAGAAACGGGGACGGCCCGGAGGAAACGTTCCTCCGGGCCGCCACCGCTGTGTCGGGGTTGTGTGGATCGGCTCAGTGGATGATGCCCGTCCGCAGTGCGACCGCGACCATGCCGGCCCGGTCCCCGGTGCCGAGCTTGCGCGCGATCCGGGCCAGATGGCTCTTCACCGTCAGTGCGGACAGGCCCATGGCGACACCGATCGCCTTGTTGGACTGGCCCTCGGCGACCAGCCGGAGCACCTCGACCTCACGGCCGGACAGCTCGCGGTAGGCCGAGCTCTGGGTGCCCGGGGCGCCCGGGGCACCGGGTGCACCGGGGACGCCGCCCGCACCGGGCACGCCCGGCATGCCGGGCCGGCGCATCCGGCCGGCCATTCCGGCGGCGCCGAGCGGCAGCCCGGGTCGGCCCGGCATCGCGACGTTGGTGCGCGTCCCGGTGACGACGTAGCCCTTGACCCCGCCGGCCAGCGCGCTGCGGACCGCGCCGATGTCGTCGGCGGCGGAGAGCGCCAGGCCGTTGGGCCAGCCCGCGGCCCGGGTCTCGGCCAGGATCGTGAGGCCGGAGCCGTCCGGCAGGTGGACATCGGCGATGCAGATGTCGCGCGGGGTGGTGACCCGGGGACGGGCCTCCGCGATCGAGGAGACCTCGATGACGTCGCGCACACCCAGGGCCCACAGGTGGCGGGTGACGGTGTTTCGGACGCGTGGGTCGGCGATGACCACCATGGCGGTGGGCTTCGTCGGACGGTACGCGACCACGTTTGCGGGGTGCTCGAGAAGGACCGACACCAGGCCTCCTGGGGGGAGTGGCGGACGGAACCCCGATGGGGGCGGTCGGAGTGTTCCGCGGGTGGAAAGGGTCACTGACACCTTCGGCAGCATCCGTGCCCGGCTTTAGCGAAAGATCACGATCTAGTGAGTAACAATAAGGACAAATCGCGCAGGTGAGTGATGCGACATGCCCAGAAATCGCACAAATGCGATCGAATGCCGACCGGTGTGATCGCATTGGGGCAGGTAATTGACACAGTGCGCGTCAGAAGTCACACTCCGTCAGCCCTGCGGGTGGCATGGTGCGCTGAACGCCCGGAATGACCCTCAGTGGGGGCGCGGACGGCGGCGCGCGGGCATCGGCACCACTCCACCGAGTGACGGGGCGTCGGCGGGCGGCAGCGGCGTGGGGACCACCGGCGGCAGGCCGGCGCAGACGCACAGCAGGTCGCCCCAGGCCGCCAGGTGGCGCTCGAACCGGCCGTCGGACGGCGTCCAGGACGCGCGCAGCTCGATCTCGGTGGAGGACGGCCGGTCGGCGAGCGCGCCGAAGTACTGCGAGGCGCAGTGGCTCACCGTGCCGCCCGGCGCGGTGTACCCGGCGCCGTGGGCCTGTAGGGAGTCCATCAGCCAGGCCCAGCCGACCTCGGCGAGCATCGGGTCGCCGGCCATCTCGGGCTCCAGCTCGGCGCGGGTCATGGTGACGACCCGGAAGTCGCCGTGCCAGGACTCCTGCCCGGCCGGATCGTGCAGCAGCACCAGCCGGCCGTCGGCCAGCTCCTCGCCGTCCACCTCGACCGTCGCCGCGACCGCGTACGCGAACGGGGCCAGCCGGCGCGGGGCGGGTGTGGCGGAGAGCACCAGTTCGGGGCGCAACCGCGCCCCGGCCAGCGCCTCGACCGCGTCCTGGAACTCGATCGGCGCCGACTCCTTGCCCGTTCCTCCACCGTGTGCGGGGTGCCCGCCGACCGCTGCCATGCTCTGAAGACTAGGTGGCCCGGCGCCGCATTCCGAGCACCTTTCGCCGGTCCGGCGTGCCGGAGGCCGTGCGAAGCCGCCCATTCTGGAGGAATCCACCACTCACCGGGGCCGGGCGCGCCCGGGGCGCGTGCGAAGATTTGGAACGTGAGCGAGACTTCCGCGGCCACCCCCGCAGCCCAGACCGGTCAGCAGCCCCTCGCGCGCCGCGGCGCCGCGCACGACTCCGCCTTCCTGCGCGCTGCTCGCGGCGAGCCGGTGCCGCACACCCCGGTCTGGTTCATGCGGCAGGCCGGCCGCTCCCTGCCGGAGTACCTCAAGGTGCGGGAGGGGATCCCGATGCTGGACTCCTGCATGCGCCCCGACCTGGTCAAGGAGATCACCCTGCAGCCGGTCCGCCGGCACAAGGTGGACGCCGCGATCTTCTTCAGCGACATCGTGGTGCCGCTCAAGGCCGTCGGCATCGACGTCGAGATCAAGGGCGGGGTCGGCCCGGTCATCGCCGACCCGATCCGCACCGCCGCGGACCTCCGGCGGCTGCGCCCGCTGGAGCCGGACGACATGCCGTACATCACCGAGGCCGTCGGCCTGCTGGTGGACGAGCTCGGCGGAACTCCCCTGATCGGCTTCGCCGGGGCGCCGTTCACGCTGGCCAGCTACCTGGTCGAGGGCGGCCCGTCGAAGAGCTACGAGAACACCAAGGCCATGATGTACGGCGCGCCCGAGCTCTGGGCCGAGCTGGTCGACCGGCTGGCCGGCATCACCGCCGCCTTCCTGAAGATCCAGATCGAGGCGGGCGCCTCCGCGATCCAGCTCTTCGACTCCTGGGCCGGTGCGCTCGCCCCCGAGGACTACCGCCGCTCGGTGCTGCCCGCCAGCACCAAGGTCTTCGACGCCGTCGCCGGGTACGGCGTGCCGCGGATCCACTTCGGCGTCAACACCGGTGAGCTGCTCGGGCTGATGGGCGAGGCCGGCGCGGACATCGTCGGTGTCGACTGGCGGGTGCCGCTGGACGTCGCCGCCGAGCGGGTCGGCCCCGGCAAGGGGCTGCAGGGCAACCTCGACCCGGCCGTGCTCTACGCCCCCACCGCCGTGGTCGAGGCCAAGGCCCGCGAGGTGCTGGACGCCGCGGCCAAGGCGGTCGGCGACAGCCACCACATCTTCAACCTGGGCCACGGCGTGATGCCGAGCATGGACCCGGACGCGCTGAGCCGGCTGGTCGCCTTCGTGCACGAGGTCAGCGCCCGCTGAACCGTCCGCCCGCTCCGGCACCGTGCCGCGGTGCCGGAGCGGGCGCTCCGGGCTCAGGCCCGGGTCACCGTGGCGGCTCCCCGCCGGACGGCGGTGCGGCCGGGTGCTGCGGTGCGGCCGGCTCCTGCGGTGCGGCCGGGGCCTCCGGCCCGGCGGCCGGAGCCGCCCACGGGTCCGTCCCCGACGGTTGCGCCGGGACGGCCGCCCCCGCCGAACGGCGCGGGCGCCTGCGCCGCAGCAACCAGACCAGCAGCCCGGCCGGGACGGCCACCAGCAGGAACGGCGCGATCGCGGCCAGCGCGACCAGCAGTCCCTGGAACAGCGCCACCAGCACGTGCCAGCCGCCGGCCGCCGCCCGGCCGACCGAGGCCCAGAACCCGTCCTTCTTCTTGGCCGGCTCCGCCGCGGGGGCCCGCTCGGCGTGCAGCTCCAGCGTGATGGTGGAGAACGAGGTGCGCGCGGACAGCTTCTGCTGCTGGCTCTTCAGCGACTCCAGGTCGGCCTCCCGCCGGCTCAGCTCGCTCTCCAGCGAGACCACCTCGGCCAGCGTCTTGGCGTCCGCCATCAGCGCCCGGACCCGGTCCACGCTGGCCTGCTGGGTCCGCACCCGGCTGTCCACGTCGACCACCTGCTGGGTCAGGTCCTCGGCCTGACTGGTCAGCCGCAGGGTCCTGGTGCCGAGGGCGGCGAGCTGGTCCAGCGCCTGCTGGTGGCCGGTCGAGGGCACCTTCAGGGTGAGCTGGGCGTCCCCGCCGGACACGCTCTGGCTGCCGACGTAGCCGCCGGCCGCCTGCACCGCGGCGGTCGCCGCGTCCGCGGCCTTGCGGACGTCCTTCACCTCCAGGCTCAACTGCGCCTTGAACTCGATGTACTTGGGGTCGACGGCCGGGGCCGCCGACGGCTGGCTCGCGCCACCGCCCGCGGCGGCCTTGGCGTCGCCCGGTGCGGCCTTGCCGTCCGCGGCGGCCGGGTTGCCCGCCTCCGGCGCCGCGGCCGGCGCGGCCGCACGGTTCGCCGCCGAGTCCGCCCCGCCGCTCGACGCGCTGCAGCCGCTCAGCAGCAGCACCGCCGCCACCGCCGTCACCCCGAGCGCGCCCACAACTCTTCGCTCTCGCACGATTCCTGGCCCTCCCCGTTCCCGTCCGGCAGTGCCCTCCGGCGGGCCTGCTCCGCCGATCTGACGCAACCGCGTCCCGGCAGGATCCCGCCGGTTGGTCCCGAACCGGTCACATCCCGGACGCGTTCGGATGTAGAACGGGACGGTGGCCGACGGGACCAACGGTGGCGTCTTCACCGGACAGGTCATCCAGGCCCGGTAGATGACGATGCGTCAGGCCGGCCCGATGCCGGCCCGGTGCTGGCCGCGGTGGACCCGGCCGCCGCCGGACCGGGCACCCGGATCGTCGCGCTCGCCGGCCTCGGCGTCCCCGGGGAGCGCATCCCGCCCGACCCCGCGGGGCGCGAGGCCCGGTACCGCTCGGCCCTGCACGGCTGCGCGCAGAGCGGCCGGAGCCCGCTGATCGTGGCCGACGACGCCGCGTCGCGCGCACGCCGCCCTGGGCCTGCGCGACCTGGAGGAAGGCCACCGGACGGCGGCTGATCCCCGCCCGCCCCGGCCCCGACCGGTCAACCACCGCGGGCCCGTCCACCGGCATCTTCCGGGGGACGCCGGCGCGGCCCGCGCCGTCCCCGGCCGGTGTCGGCCCCGACGGGCTGGTCCACGGGCGGCAGGTAAGGACTGAGAGACTGCAGGACATGGCACAAGCGCATGTCGTGGTGGTCGGCGGTGGCATCGCGGGGCTGGCCGCCGCGGCCTTTCTGAGTGCGGGCCCCGGCCGGGTCACCCTGCTGGAGGGCTCCGGGCGGCTCGGCGGGAAGCTGATGACCGGCGAGGTCGGCGGGGTCCGGGTGGACCTCGGGGCCGAGTCGATGCTGGCCCGGCGGCCCGAGGCGGTGGAGCTCGCCCGGCTGGTCGGGCTGGCGGACGCACTGGAGCCGCCCGGTACCGCCAAGGCCGCCGTCTGGACCAGGGGCGCCCTGCGCCCGCTGCCGGCCGGGCAGTTGATGGGCGTGCCCGGCGACCTGGACGCGCTGGCCGCCTCCGGGGTCCTCTCGCCGGCCGGCCTGGAACGGGCGCGGCGCGAACGGGACGCCGACCTCGGCCCGGACGTCGCGATCGGCGCGTACGTCGCCGCCCGGCTCGGCCCGGAGGTGGTCGACCGGCTGGTCGAACCGCTGCTCGGCGGGGTGTATGCCGGACAGGCCCGGGAGATCTCGCTGAAGGCCGCCGTGCCGCAGCTGCTGGCGGTGGCCCGGGAGGGCGGCTCCCTGGTCGGAGGCGTGCACCGGATGCTCGGCCGGGCGACGGCCGGCGGCCCGGTCTTCCAGGGCCTGCGCGGCGGCATCGGCACCCTGCCGCAGGCCGTCGAGGCGTACTGCCGCCGGGCCGGCGCCGACCTGCGCACCGACACCCCGGTGACGGAGCTGCGCCGCACCCGCGACGGCTGGCGGGTCCGCACCGAGGACGGCGAACTGGCCGCGGACGCCGTGGTGCTGGCCGTCCCGGCCCCGCGGGCCGCCGCACTGCTGCGGACCGAGCTGCCCGGCGCCGCCGCCGAGCTGGGCGGCATCGAGTACGCCGGGATGGCCCTGGTCACGATGGCGTTCCACCGCTCGGAGCTGACCGAACCGCTGGTCGGCAGCGGCTTCCTGGTCCCGCCGGTGGACGGGCGGTCGATCAAGGCCTCGACGTTCTCCTCGAACAAGTGGGGCTGGCTGGACCGCGCCGCCCCCGACGCCTTCCTGCTGCGCACCTCGCTCGGCCGCTACCGCGAGGAGCAGGCGCTCGCCCTGCCGGACGAGGAACTGGTGGCCCGTTCGCTCGCCGACCTGGCGGAGGCGGTCGGACTGCGGGCCCGCCCGTACGACACCGCCGTCACCCGCTGGGCAGGCGGGCTGCCGCAGTACCCGGTCGGCCACCTGGACCGGGTGGCCCGGATCCGGACCGCCGTCGCGGCGGCCGGCGGGCTGGCGCTCTGCGGTGCGGCGTACGACGGGGTGGGCATTCCCGCCTGCGTCGCGAGTGCCCGGCGGGCGGTCGCGGAGCTGGCGGGGCTCGAAGATCCGCGGACCCCGGCTCGGGGCGGATCCGGCACGGAAGGGACAATGGGTGCATGACTGAGACCACTGAAGAGCAGCCCGTGAAGAAGAAGGCCCGTGACCTCAACCAGGTCATCCGCTACACCATGTGGTCGGTGTTCAAGCTGAAGGGCGAGCTGCCGGAGGACCGGGCCGCGCTGGCCGCCGAGGTGGACGAGCTGTTCGCGCAGCTCGACGCCAAGGACGTGACCGTCCGCGGCACCTACGACGTGTCCGGCCTGCGGGCCGACGCGGACGTGATGGTCTGGTGGCACGCGGAGGACTCGGACGACCTCCAGGAGGCGTACAACCGCTTCCGCCGCACCGCCGTCGGCCGGGTGCTGGAGCCGGTCTGGTCCAACATGGCGCTGCACCGCCCGGCGGAGTTCAACAAGTCGCACATCCCGGCGTTCCTCGCCGACGAGCGCCCGCGTGACTACGTCTGCGTCTACCCGTTCGTGCGCTCCTACGAGTGGTACCTGCTCCCGGACGAGGAGCGTCGGGCGATGCTCGCCGAGCACGGCATGATGGCCCGCGGCTACCCGGACGTCCGGGCCAACACGGTGGCCTCCTTCGCGCTCGGCGACTACGAGTGGCTGCTCGCCTTCGAGGCGGACGAGCTGCACCGGATCGTCGACCTGATGCGCGACCTGCGTCCGTCGCGGGCCCGGCTGCACGTGCGCGAGGAGGTCCCGTTCTTCACCGGCCGCCGCAAGCCGGTCGCGGAGCTGCTGGCCGGCCTGGTCTGACGGCCGGGCCCGGTCCGGGCACCCGCCGCCGCGGGCGGCGCACGGCCGTCAGTGCCGCAGCGCCGCCCGCAGCCGCGCGTCCGGTACGGCCTGCGGGCCGGCCATCGCCACCGCGGTGAGCAGCTCCCGCTCGGCGTCGTCCACCGGGCCGCCGTACTGCCGGGGCAGGGCGGCCGCGTCCAGGACCTCCAGCCCGGCGGGCGCCGCCCAGCGGGTGTACGGCCGGACGTCGACCCGGGCCATCAGCAGCGTGCCGCCGGTGAGGATCAGCGGCAGCGAGAACCAGGCGAGCGCGGCCCCGGCGTCGCCCGCACCCGGGGTGCCCAGCAGCAGGGTGGCGACCAGCAGCAGCAGCCCGGACAGGAACGCGTGCCGGACGTGGCGCAGCGCCGCCGTGGTGTTCGCCCGCACCGGCTCCGGGGTGGCCAGGCCGGCCGCCGCGAGCCGCTCGCCGATCTCCCGGACCGTCGGGTGGCCGGCGAGGTCGGTCCGCAGCCGGGCCGTCCGGCACTGGCCCTCGCGGCCGACCGAACCGATCAGGGCCCGTTCCAGCCGGCTGCGGCCCTGCGGGTCGACCACCGTCGTCCACCCGGTGTGCGCCAGGTGCAGCCGGCCCCGGCCCGCCATCAGGACCAGGACCAGGTCGACCACCCGGGTCGGCCCGCCGGCCAGGTACGCGGTCTCGTACAGCCCGACGCCGGCCAGTTGCTCCGGCCGGGCCACCGCGTCGTGCGGGAAGGGGGCGAAGGCGGCCGCGACCCGGACCAGCCGCAGGCAGGACAGCACGGCGGCGAGGCAGGCGGGGATCAGCAGGAGCAGCCACATGGGGCTGTTGTAGACCGGTCCGGGGCACCGCAGCAGCGGAACCCCGGACCGCGATACCGAACTGTGACCGGAGTCCGCAGGTCAGGAGCCGCAGCTGCTGCCGCAACTGCTCGACGACCCGCAGCTGGAGGAGGACCCGCAGCTGCTGCTGGAGGATCCGCAGCCGGAGGACGAGCTGCCGCAACTGCTGCTGCTGGCACCGCAGCTGCTGGACGATCCGCAGCTGGAGGAGGACCCGCAGCCGGACGAGCCGCTGTCACCGGACGAGCCGCTGTCGCCGGAGGACCCGCACCAGACCACGCTGGCGCCGGAGTCCGAACCGCTGAACCCGCCGCTCCCGTTGGTGGCGGCCGCCAGCCGGGCCGTCATCGCCTCCCGCAGGACCTCGTCGGTCAGGACGGCCGCGCCGCCGAGCGCCACCGCGCCGTACAGCAGCTGGTCGGCCCGGTCGCCGGCCACGTCGTGCGGGCGCCAGGGCGAGCCCTGCTGCATCAGGGCCAGCTGCCGGCGGCCGGCCGGGGTGATCCGGGCCCGGCCCGGCCGGGTGGCCAGCAGGCCGAACAGGCCGACGATCAGCAGGATCGCGAAGGCGGGGAACGGCGGGAAGCTGAAGCCCGGCTCGCTGGAGATCCGGTCCACCCAGGCGAAGCCCGACACCACGCCGAGGACCACGGTGACCAGCATGGCCAGGCCCCAGAACCGGCGGGCCCGGACCACCGAGCGGTGCAGGTCGGGGCGGAGCATCAGGCCGCGGGCGGCCAGCCGGTCGCCGGTCTGCTGCACGGCGGGGGAGGCGCAGGTCAGCCGGCGCAGCGCGGCCAGCTGCTGGCTGCGGGCCGGGCCGGCCGCCTCGATCAGCGCGGCCTCCACGGGGTCCCGCGGCGCCGGGTCGGTGACGGTGACGGTGCCGTCCCGGGAGACCACCAGCCGGCCCTCCCGCTCCATCCGGACGATGACGGTGTCGACCACCCGGGTCGGGCCACCGGCCAGGAAGGCGGCGTCGGTCAGCGGCAGCCCGCGGCCGGGCAGGCCCTGCGGGTTCGGGACGCGCCGCATCCGCCGCAGCGCGATCGAGGTCCAGAGCATGCCGAGCGCCACCAGGGCGCAGGCGACGGCGAATTCGGTGTGCCACATCGTGGTTTCCCCCGTAGGACGGTACGAACGAGAGGGCTCAGTGCCCGGGTGAGGTGGTGCGGCGGCCGAAGCGGCGGCGGGCGGGCCGCCCGTCGGCCGGCCGGAGCCACCCGGAGATGGCGCCGCGCCAGGGCGTCGCGGGCTCGGCGGCCAGCGTCCACTCGGCGAAGGCCCGGGCGTCGGCCAGGTAGCCGCCGCTCTGGCGGTGCTGCTCGGCGTACCGGCGGAACAGCGGCGCGTACGCCTCGCCGAGGATCGCCGCCAGCTCGGGCGCGACGCGGGCCACGGTGTCGCGGCGCTTGGCGGCCAGGCCCTGGGCCTGGATCCGGACCTGCTCGGGGTCGAAGCCGTCGGGCACCGGGCCGCCGGCCACCAGGGCCGCGACCAGCTCGGTCTGCCGTCGGGCCAGCGAGGCCCGGGCGACGACCAGTTCGGCGTCGCCCTCGGTTCCGCCGCGCAGCAGGTACTCGTCGCGCTCAGACATGCTGCACCCGCCGGGCCAGGACGCGGCGGATGTCCGCCAGCTCGCCCGCCAGCTCCGCCGGTGGCGGGAAGTTGTCGTCGCGTTCCAGCAGCACGCCCGGCGGCGCGGTGCGGGCGCACAGCTCGGCCAGCACCTCCAGGACGGGCGCGGTGACGGGGTGGGCGTGGGTGTCGTGCCAGCTGCCGTCCCGCTCGATCCCGCCGGCCACGTGGACGTAGGCGATCGCCTCCAGGGGCAGCCGGTCGAGCTCGGCGGTGACGTCCAGACCGAGGTTGACCCGGTTGGTGTGCAGGTTGGCGACGTCGACCAGCAGCCGCACGCCGGTCCGTTCGACCAGCTCGGCCAGGAACTCGCCCTCGCTGAACTCGTCGTCCGGCCAGCGCAGATGGGCGGCGACGTTCTCCAGGGCGAGCGGCACCGGCAGCTCCTGCTGGGCGATCCGGACGTTCTCCGCGATCACCCGCAGCGAGTCCCGGGACCGGGGTACCGGCAGCAGGTGACCGGCCTCCAGGCCGCCGGCCCGGACGAACGCCAGGTGTTCGGTGACCAGCGGCGCCGCGACCGCCTCGGCGACCTCGGCCAGCCGGGCCAGCCGCGAGCGGTCCGGGAGTTCGGCGCCGCCGAGGCCCAGCGCGACGCCGTGCGGGACCACCGCGACCCCGCGGGCCCGCAGGGCGCGCAGCGACTCGGGGAGGTGGCCGGCGCAGACGTTCTCGGCGACCACCTCGACCCAGTCCAGGTCGGGCAGCCGCTCGACCACGGTGTCGATCTCGGACCGCCAGCCGATGCCGACGCCCAGCAGGGGTGTCTCAGAAGTACGGGAAGTCATGGGTGACGCCTCCTTCCGGAGGGCTTGCCGAACAGCGGGGAAAGGTGTGGAACCAGTCCGGGCGGGGGAGGCTCCGTCGCGCTCCGCCCTGCTGCTGAGGGTGTATCCCCGGGGGCGCGCTGCCAACCCGTCCCCGGCAATCTCAGAGCTGAACTTGAGCTTTCAGCGGGGCCGCGGATTATTCAGCGGCGCCCGGGCGCCCGAGTGGCTAACGTGACCGACCTATGACCCCGAACGTCCGTGCCTTCGGCCCCGCCGACGCCGCCGCCACCGCCGCCGCCCACGCGGCCGGCCGCCCCCACCTGGTGACCACCCCCGAGGTGATCCGCTGGCTGGCCGGACGGCCGCACTACCACCTGCTGGTCGCCGAGCTGGACGGCCGGGTCGTCGGCGCCGCACGGTTCGGCCTGCTGGTGGACAGCACCGAGCCCGGCCAGGCCTTCCTCAACGTCAGCGTGCTGCCGGAGCACCGTGGCCGCGGCGCGGGCGGCGCCCTGCTGCGCGGCGGCGAGCGGGCGCTCGCGGCGCTCGGTGCCACCCGGGTGCACGGCTGGGTCGACGACGAGCCGGCCGACCTGGCCTTCGCCGCCCGGCACGGCTACCGTGCGGGCCGGGAGGCCCACTTCGGCGCACTGGACCTCACGGCCGCACCGCCGCCGCTGCCCGAGCTCCCCGCGGGCGTCGAACTCCGCCCGGCCGCCGACTTCCTGGCCGACCCGTACCCGCTCTACCTGATCGAGGTGGCCGGTGCGCAGGACGAGCCGGGCGACATCGCGCTCGACGACCAGCCGTACGAGGAGTGGCTGGCGGAGGTCTGGCAGCGACCGGACCTCGACCACGCGCTGACCACCGTGGCCGTGGTGGACGGCACCCCGGCGGCGTTCAGCGCGGCCCAGACCGACGGCGCCACCCGCTACTGGTCGGCGTTCACCGCCACCCGCACCGAGTACCGCGGCCGGGGGCTGGCCAAGCTCGACTCGCTGCACCGCGCCCGGGCTGCCCGGCTGCACCGCCGCCTACACCAGCAACGACGGCGCGAACGCGCCGATGCTGGCCATCAACGACCGCCTCGGCTACCGCCGTTGCGCCACCGAGCGCAAGCACGTCCGGGACCTCGACCAGGGCCCGGACGGCGCGTCGTAGGGCCGGTCTTCGCGCCGACATCAGGCGATGTCCACACCGTGCGCGCGGGCCAGTCCGGCCAGGCCGTCCGCCCAGCCCTGGCCCACCGCGCGCAGCTTCCACACCTCGTGCGGGGTACCGGCGTGGTGCCGGTAGACCTCGGCCACCAGCATCGCCGAGACGGCCGGGTCGGCGGGCGGGGTGAACGCCCAGCCGGCTCCGGCGGCGCCGCGCACCTCCAGCCGGGCCCGGCGCAGCTGCCCGCAGTCCGCGCCGGAGTCGGTGTCCATGTTCACCGAGACCGCGATCCGGTGCACGGCGGCGGGCAGGGCCGCCGGCCGGATCGCCGCGGTCTCGGTCGACACGCCCCGCGACGAGGTCTTCTGGCCGAGCGTCACCGCCCCGGCGGCCGCGGTCGGCTGGTGGTAGAAGACGAAGTCGTGGTCGCCGCGGACCTGTCCGTCCGCGGTGAGCAGCAGCAGGGTGAGGTCGGCGTCGGCCCCGGCCGAGCTGAACGAGACGGCGAGCTCGGCGAGGTCGGCCGCGGGCAGCACGGTGTTCTGCCCGGGGGAGAGCGCCTCGGCCGGGAGGCTGCGCGGTGCGGGCGCGGGCCTGGCCCCGAGTCGGCCGCGCAGGCCGTGCTGGTGCAGCAGTTCGACCAGTTGCGCGCCGTCGACCAGGGTCAGCGGCTTGCCCTTGACCCAGTCGCGCGAGCCCTTGCCGAAGGTGGCGGTGGTGACCAGGATGCCCTTGTTCGCGCCGTGGTGGACCCGGGTGGCGTCGAGGTCGCGGACGGCGGTCGGGTCGACCCGGCCGCGGTAGCGCTTGGCCTGGATGACGATCTGCCCGCCGGTGATCGGGTCCGGGTCCTCGGCGACCACGTCCACGCCCTGGTCGCCGCTGCGGGCGGTGGTCCTGGTCACGAAGCCCCGGCGGCGGAAGAGTTCGGCGACCAGTTCCTCGAAGACCAGCGGGTCCATCACGAACAGGTCCGGTTCGTCGCCGTCGCCGTCGCCGTCGGCGTCGCCGTCCGCCGCCGCCGGCAGGGGCGCGGCGGCCGGTGCCGGGTCGGCCTCGGCCGCGGTGGCCGGGTCCGCCGTCCGGCCGACCGGGACGGCGACCAGCTTCTCCGGGCGGGCGGAGAGCCGGCCGCCCAGGCCGTCCACCAGGCAGCTGACCGCCTCGACCCGGTCCAGGGCCAGCGCGCGGAAGCCGTCCCGCGGGACGGTCACCGTCAGCAGGTGGCGCTGGCCGGTCCGCCCGGTGGCCGGATCGGGCGCCTCCACGTAGCCGTTGAGCGTCACCGTGTCGAGCAGGCCGTCGCCGTCCGCCCGGAACAGCTCGGCCAGCACCCGCAGCGCGCACTGCGCCAGCACCTCGCGGTAGACCTCCTTGCGTTCGGTGGCGGAGCGGGCCACCTCGGCCTCCCGGTCGTCCACCTTGACGTACCGGTAGCGCGAGAGCGCCGGGACGACCGGGTAGTCGGGCAGCCGGAAGTCGACCACCAGCAGCCGGGCGGACGGGTCCCAGAGGGCGCCGGCATCCTGCGGTACCTCGTCCGGCCAGTCGCCCCGCCAGGCCAGGGCGGTCTCGAAGTACTCGGCCACCGCCGCGGTCGAACCGGCGCCGAGCTCGGCCGCCAGCCGCCGGGCGGGCTCGGCCTGCGCCGCCGCGGACCGGCGCTGCTCGGCGGCCCAGGCGTCGTACTGGGCGCGGTACTCGGCGAGTTGCCGGAGGCGCTGCTGCTCGGCGGCGCCCGCCGCGTACCAGTCGTGCTCGAACCGGGCGCGGGCGTGTGCGAGGCGCTCCTCGTACTGCCGCCGGATGCCGGGGTCGCGCGCCTGCAGCTCGGTCGGCGGGACGACGTGGTACCAGGACTGGTCGGGCAGCGGGACGGGCTCGCCCAACTGCCCGGGGTCGAACGGCGCGGGCTCGGCCGCGCGCATCAGCTCCGCGGGCCGGAAGGCCGGACCGGCCAGCCCCTGGGCCAGGATGCCGCGCAACTCGGTCACCCGGGCGTCGAGTTCGGCGGTGCGGCGGGCCGCGTCGGCCTCCCGGGCCTGCTGGTACGCGCGCAGCGCCTCGCGCTGCCCCTGGGCGGCGGCCCGCTGCGCGGACCGCTGTTCACGTTCGTACCGGGCCTGCGCCGCGGCGGCGGCCTTGCGCTGCTCCTCCGCCTGGCGGTGCTGCTCGCGCTGCGCCGCCGCCAGCATCCCCAGTACGCCCGTGCCGTGCCGCCGCGCCACCGTGCTCCTCCCACCGACCCTGAACGATGATCAGTCTGGCATGCCGGGAGGTGCGCGGTGGCGGCGGTGATCGTACGGTTACTCGCCGGGCTGCTCGGCCGGCCGCAGCGTCAGCGAGATGCTGTTGATGCAGTACCGCTGGTCGGTCGGGGTGCCGTAGCCCTCGCCCTCGAAGACGTGCCCGAGGTGGCTGCCGCAGTTCGCGCAGCGCACCTCGACCCGGCGCATGCCGAGCGAGCTGTCCTCGATGTACTCGACCCGGTCCCCGGCCAGCGGCGCGTAGTACGACGGCCAGCCGCAGTGGCTGTCGAACTTGGTCTCGCTGCTGAACAGCTCGCTGCCGCAGGCCCGGCAGGAGTACACCCCGACCGTCTTGGTGTCGGTGTACTCGCCGACGAACGGGCGCTCGGTGCCGGCCTCGCGGAGCACGTGGTACTCCTCCGGCGACAGCTCGGCACGCCACTCGGCGTCGGTCTTCTCGATCTCGTAGCTCACGGCTGGCTCCCCGGCTCGGCTGGTGTCAGTCCCTCGGTGCAACGCCGCCGAGGGCCGCCAGAATTTCGGGGCCGAGGTTGGTGACGTCGCCGGCACCCATGGTGAGCACCAGGTCACCGGGGCGGGCGAGGCCGGCGACCAGTGCCGGAGCGGCCGCGAAGGAGTGCTCCGCGGTGACCTCGGCGCCGGCCCGGCGGGCCGCGTCGATGATCAGTTCGCTGGTCACGCCGGGGATCGGGTCCTCGCGGGCCGGGTAGATGTCGAGCACCACCGAGCCGTCGGCCAGCGCCAGCGCCCGGCCCATCTCCTCGGCCAGCTGCTGGGTGCGGCTGAACAGGTGCGGCTGGAAGACCACCAGGACGCGGCCCTCGGCGGCCTCGCGGATCGCCTCCAGGTCGGCGGTCATCTCGGTGGGGTGGTGCGCGTAGGAGTCGATCACCTGGACGCCCGCGGCCTCGCCCTTGAGCTGCAGCCGCCGGCGGACCCCGGTGTAGCTGCCGATGGCCTTGGCCAGGTCGGCGGCCGGCACGCCCAGCGCGATGCCGGCGGCCAGCGCCGAGACGGCGTTGTGCGCGTAGTGCCGGCCGGGCACGGAGACGGTGAAGACGAGCTCCTCGCCGTCCAGCTCGACGGTGACCTCGCTGGTCATCCCGCGGGCGGCGACGGAGACGACCCGCAGGTCTGCGTCGTCGGCGGCGCCGACCGTGACCACGTTCAGCTCCGGCCGGCCGGCGACCCGGGCGGTCAGCTCGCGGGCGCCCGGGTGGTCGGAGGAGACCACCAGGGTGCCGCCGGGGACGATCCGGCCGACGAAGGTCTCGAAGGACTCGTAGATCTCGTCCATCGAGGCGTAGTTGGCGTGGTGGTCCAGCTCCACGTTGAGCACGATCGCCACCTCGGGCGCGTACTTGTGGAAGCTGCGGTCGCTCTCGTCCGCCTCGGCGACGAAGATCTCGCCGGTGCCGTGGTGGGCGTTGGAGCCGGGTGCGTCGAGGTCGCCGCCGATCGCGTACGAGGGGTCGAGGCCGAGCTCCGCGAGGCTGACCGCGAGCATGCTGGTGGTGGTGGTCTTGCCGTGGGTGCCGGCCACCGCGAGGGCGCGGCGGCCGCCCATCAGCGCGGCCAGCGCGTCGGAGCGGTGCACCACCGGGATGCCGCGCTCGCGGGCGGCGGCCAGCTCCGGGTTGTCGGCGCGGATCGCGCTGGAGACGACGACGCTGCTGGTGCCGGCGGGGACGTTCTCGGCGGCGTGGCCGACGTGGACCTCGGCGCCGAGCGCGCGCAGCGCCAGCACCGTCTCGGACTCCTTGGAGTCGCTGCCGGACACCTTGGCGCCGCGCACCGCGAGGATCTTCGCCAGGCCGGACATGCCGGCGCCGCCGATACCGATGAAGTGCGGGGCGTGCAGGTCGTGGGCGGCGTCGTTCAAGAGGGTGCTCCGTACTCGGGTGCGGCGGGGTGCGGCGGGGTCGGCCGGGACGGCCGGGGGCAGGACGGCGAATCGTCCTCGCGGAAGGTTCCGCAAGGACGATTCTGCACTACCGGACGGCACCCTCTAGGAGTCGCGGGCGAACAGTTTCAGGACCGGGACACCGACCTTGTGGCGGGCCTGGGAGGCCCAGTCCCGGTGGAAGAACTCCTCCACGAAGTGCGGGGAGGTGAGCACGAGCACCTCGTCGGCCCGGTTCTGTTCGACCACCTCGCGCAGGCGTTCCAGGGGCTTCTCCTCGATCACGACGCCGGTGGCCTCCGCCCCGGCGCGCCGGAGGTGGCGCAGGCTGTGCTCCAGGGATTCGCTCGCAAGAGTGGGGCTGTCGGTGTGCTCCTCGTGCTCGTGCACCGCCTTGTCGAGGTGACCGAGGGCCACGTCGTCGAGGGCGCGGAGGAGCTCGTCCTGGCGTCCGCGCGGCTGCATCAGGACGACGAACGAGACCTTCTCCTCGCCGTGGAGCGTGGTGACCAGCTCCACGTCGGCGTCGGAGAGCGCCTTTTCGATCATCAGTACGGTCTTGAACACGTGAGTCCCTTCGCTGGTGCAGGCCCCCGGGTCCGGTGTCCCTTCTCATACTGCCCGGAGGAAGCTTTCCTCACGCTGCTCACGCGCCACATGGGCCACGGGCGCACGGGCCTCACCGGAAACCGGGGTCCTCGCCGTCCGGCCGCACGTAACGGGTGAACAGGAACCCCTGCTGCTCCAGCAGCGAGACCAGCCGCATCGGCTGGGCCGCCGGCATCGCCGGGCCCTCCAGGATGCGCGGCGACCCGCCGCCGGAGAGCAGCGGCGCCAGCGACAGGCACAGCTCGTCCACCAGCCCGGCCGCCGCCAGCTGCCCGAGCAGCCGGGGGCCGCCCTCCGTCAACTGCCGGGTCCAGCCCCGGGACGCCAGCTCCGCCAGCGCCGCCGGCAGGTCCACCGCGTCCTTGCCGGCCACCACCAGATCGGCCGTCGCCGCCACCGCCCGGCGGGCCTCGGCGGGGGAGTCCTCGCAGGTCACCACCACCGTACGGACCAGCGGCGCGGTGAACAGCGGCGCCGACAGGTCCAGGTCGAGACCGCGCGAGACGATCGCGATCACCGGGGCGGGGGACTGCCCGGCGGCCTCCCGCGCCGCCGCGAACTCGGCCCGGGCCCGGGCCGGCCGGTACCCCTCCGCCCGGACCGTCTGCGCGCCCACCAGCACCACGTCCGCCAGGGCCCGCAGCACCCCGAAGATCCGCTTGTCGGCGGCGCCGGACAGACCCTCCGACAGCCCGTCCAGCCGGGCCGCGCCGTCCAGGCCCGACACCATGTTCGCCCGCAGCCAGGCCCGGCCCCGCCGGACCCGCTCCGGGTACGCGTACACCCCGGCCAGCGACTCCAACGACCACGGGTCGTCCACCGGTCCGGGCAGGGGATTGATCAGCTGCTGCATGCCGTCGAGTCTTCCACCCCCGCACCCCGGCGGGCGCCCACCGCGGGGGGCGTACCCTTTCCACGTGTCTGCTGCCCCTCACCCCGAGACCGCCGAAGCGATAGCCGTGACCCGCCCGGGCGCGCTCGCCGACCGCCGCCCCGTCGTGTCCGCCGAGCGCCTGGTCGCCGAGATGGTCCCGCCGCCGCGCTTCACCGGAGTCAGCTTCGGCAGCTACATCCCCGACGGCACCCAGCCCAGCCAGTACGAGGCCGTGCAGGTCCTGGAGCAGTTCGCCGCCGGGCTCAACGGCGCCGCCGACGGCGCCCCCAAGCGGGGCTGGTTCCGCCGCTCGGCCCCCGTCCCCACCGGCCCGGCCGGCATCTACCTGGACGGCGGCTACGGCGTCGGCAAGACGCACCTGCTCGCCTCGCTCTGGCACGCCACCCCCGGCCCCAAGGCCTTCGGCACCTTCGTCGAGCTGACCAACCTGGTCGGCGCACTCACCTTCAAGGGCGCCGTCGAGACCCTCTCCGGCCACCGCCTGCTGTGCATCGACGAGTTCGAGCTGGACGACCCGGGCGACACCGTCCTGGTCTCCACCCTGCTCGGCCGGCTGGTCGAGAACGGCGTGAAGCTCGCCGCGACCTCCAACACCCTCCCCGAGAAGCTCGGCGAGGGACGGTTCGCCGCCACCGACTTCCTGCGCGAGATCCAGGGCCTGTCGGCGCACTTCCGCCCGCTGCGCATCGACGGTCAGGACTACCGCCACCGCGGCCTGCCCGCGGCCCCGCCGCCGTACACCGACGCCGAGGTCACCGAGCGGGCCGACCGGGCCCCCGGCGCGGTGCTGGACGACTTCGACACCCTGCTGGAGCACCTCAAGGAGGTGCACCCCAGCCGCTACGGCGCCCTGCTGGACGAGGTCGGATCGGTGTTCCTGCGCGGCGTGCGCCAGGTCGACGACCAGTCCACGGCGCTGCGCCTGGTCGTCCTCGCCGACCGGATGTACGACCGGGAACTGCCGATCACCGCCTCCGGCCTCCCGTTCGACCAGGTCTTCCCGGACGAGCTGCTGCGCGGCGGCTACCGCAAGAAGTACCTCCGGGCGATCTCCCGGCTGGTCGCGCTCGCCCGCGACAGCGCCAGGGACTGACCGCCCCGGCGGGTCACCTCCCCTCGCCCCTCCCGCCGTGCGGGAACGGGGAACCCCGGCAGAATCGACATGCGGGGCCGCCCGACGGCGCCCCGGTCGCCGACCCGAGAGGACCCGTCATGCCCGACTTCCAGCCGCAGCACGACCGCCTGATCGTCAAGCCGATCGGGGGCACCGGCCCGGGCGCCGCCGACACCCGCCGTGGCGAGGTGGTCGCGGTCGGCCCCGGCCGGCCGCTGGAGGGCGGCAAGCCCCACCCGCTGGACGTCAAGGTCGGCCAGGTGGTGGTGTTCCCCGGGTTCGCCGGCGCGGAGGTCGAGGTGGAGGGCCAGACGTACGTCGAGCTCCCCGAGGACGAGATCCTGGCCCTGTCCGCCGAGGACTGAGCCCCGCCGGCCCCTTCAGCTCCGGGAGGCCCCGCCCGGCTCCAGCAGCCCGGCCCGCTCGGCCGCCGTCCGCCAGGCGGCCGCCACCGCCGCGTACGCCTGCGCGGTGGCCTCCCCGGTGTCGCCGGTCAGCCGGACCGGCGCGCCGACGTGCACGTGCAGGACCGGCCGGCGCAGCGGCGCCGTCGCCAGCCCGGACAACTGCTTGGTGGTCGACCCCGAGCTGATCCGTCGGGAGCCCGCCTGCCCGACCGGCACCACCGGGGCGCCGGTCACCGCCGCCAGGCGGGCCAGGCCGGTACGGAACGGGCCGGGCGCGCTCTCCCCGGCGTCCACCCGGCGTGGCAGCCGGCCCTCCGGATAGATCACCACCACCCGCCCGGCCGCCAGCGCCGCCGCGGCCGCCTCCAGCGACTCGGCGGCCCGCTCGCTGCCCCGGTGCACCGGGATGTGGCCGCCGCGCAGCAGCGCCCCGCGCAGCACCGGTATCCGCCACAGCCCGGCCGTCGCCAGCACCACCGGCCGCACCCCGAGCCGGTCCACGGCGGCCAGCACCACCCCCGGGTCGACCAGCGCCGAGTGGTTGGCCGCGACGATGCTGCCCGGGGCGATCGGAGCTTCCCCGGCGGTGCTGACCCGCAGCCGGCCGAGGGTCGGGACGACGGTGCGGGCGACGGTGCTGAGCATGGGGCGGTCCTGGGGTCGGGGCGGCATGGCACCCCATGGTCCCGCCCGCCGGGTCCGGGCACCTGAGCACCCGTACTCAGACCGCTGTCCCGGTGGCCGCCCGCCGTGCGGCCGGTGCCGGCGCCCGTGCCGCGGCCGGTGTGGCCGTCCGGGCCGGCGAGGGCGAACCCGTCCGCGTTGTCGGTGGCGGGTCGTACGGTGGTGTCGTGCGTCCCATCACGAGTATCGAGCGGTCCGTGGCGCCCTTCGAGGTCGTCAGCCCCTACCAGCCCAACGGCGACCAGCCGGCGGCCATCGCCGAGCTGGAGCGCCGGATCCGCGCGGGCGAGAAGGACGTCGTCCTGCTCGGTGCCACCGGCACCGGCAAGTCGGCGACCACCGCCTGGATGATCGAGAAGCTCCAGCGGCCCACCCTGGTGATGGCCCCGAACAAGACCCTGGCCGCCCAGCTGGCCAACGAGTTCCGCGAGCTGCTGCCGAACAACGCGGTCGAGTACTTCGTCTCGTACTACGACTACTACCAGCCCGAGGCGTACGTCCCGCAGACGGACACCTACATCGAGAAGGACTCCTCGATCAACGAGGAGGTCGAGCGGCTGCGGCACTCCGCCACGAACTCGCTGCTCACCCGCCGCGACGTGGTCGTGGTCGCCTCGGTCTCCTGCATCTACGGCCTCGGCACCCCGCAGGAGTACGTCGACCGGATGGTCCGGCTCAAGGTCGGCGAGGAGGTCGACCGGGACGCGCTGCTGCGGCGCTTCGTCGACATCCAGTACACCCGCAACGACCTGGCCTTCACCCGCGGCACCTTCCGGGTCCGCGGCGACACCGTGGAGATCTTCCCGGTCTACGAGGAGCTCGCCGTCCGGATCGAGATGTTCGGCGACGAGATCGAGGCGCTCTACACCCTGCACCCGCTCACCGGCGAGATCATCAGCCAGGACGACTCCGTCCACGTCTTCCCCGCCTCGCACTACGTCGCCGGCCCGGAGCGGATGGAGCGCGCGGTCAACGACATCGAGAAGGAGCTGGAGACCACCCTCGCCAGGATGGAGAAGCAGGGCAAGCTGCTGGAGGCCCAGCGGCTGCGCATGCGGACCACCTACGACATCGAGATGCTCCGCCAGATCGGCACCTGCTCGGGCGTGGAGAACTACTCCATGCACTTCGACGGCCGCGAGCCCGGCTCCCCGCCGAACACGCTGCTCGACTACTTCCCGGAGGACTTCCTCCTGGTGATCGACGAGTCGCACGTGACCGTCCCGCAGATCGGCGCGATGTACGAGGGCGACGCCTCCCGCAAGCGCACCCTGGTGGAGCACGGCTTCCGGCTGCCCTCCGCGATGGACAACCGCCCGCTGAAGTGGGAGGAGTTCCTGGAGCGGATCGGCCAGACGGTCTACCTCTCGGCCACCCCCGGCAAGTACGAGCTGGCCCGGGGCGACGGCGCCGTCGAACAGATCATCCGCCCCACCGGCCTGATCGACCCCGAGGTGATCGTCAAGCCGACCGAGGGCCAGATCGACGACCTGGTGCACGAGATCCGCACCCGGGTCGAGAAGGACGAGCGGGTCCTGGTCACCACGCTGACCAAGAAGATGTCCGAGGACCTCACCGACTACCTGCTCGGCCTGGACATCCGGGTCCGCTACCTGCACAGCGACATCGACACCCTGCGCCGGGTCGAGCTGCTGCGCGAGCTGCGGGCCGGCGAGTACGACGTCCTGGTCGGCATCAACCTGCTCCGCGAGGGCCTCGACCTCCCCGAGGTCTCGCTGGTCTCGATCCTGGACGCGGACAAGGAGGGCTTCCTGCGCTCCGGCACCTCGCTGATCCAGACCATCGGCCGCGCCGCCCGGAACGTCTCCGGACAGGTCCACATGTACGCCGACCGGATCACCCCGGCGATGGAGCTGGCGATCTCCGAGACCAACCGCCGCCGCGAGGTCCAGCAGGCGTACAACACGGCCAACGGCATCGACCCGCAACCGCTGCGCAAGAAGATCGGCGACATCCTGGCGACCATGTCCCGCGAGGACGTGGACACCGAGGAACTGCTCGCCACCGGCTACCGCAGCCCCGGCAAGGGCAAGGCCCCGGTGCCCGCCCTGGGCGCCGACCGCAAGCCCGCCAAGAGCCTGCCCGCGGCCGAACTGGCCGAGCTCGTCCAGGAGATGACCGACCGCATGCACACCGCCGCCGCCGAGCTCCAGTTCGAGGTGGCGGCCCGGCTGCGGGACGAGATCCGAGAGCTGAAGAAGGAGCTGCGCCAGATGCGGGAGGCCGGCATCGCCTGACACCGCCGGCCCGCGGGGCCGCCCCGGCAGGTCCGGGGCGGCCCCGCGGGGGCGGGGGAGCGCTGCGGTGGCGGCCCGGCAGCGGTTCGTGACGGTTCGGAGGTGGGCCGGGGGCGGGTTTGTCTCAGGAGCGCCACAAAGCGATAATCCGGAGCCGGCGACGGCCCGTCAGGCCATAAGGTGAGGTCCGGGGGGCTTGCGCCCCGCCCGTACGGGCCTCGACCGTTCAACGGGACCGGGGCCATCCAAGAGAGGACAGCACCGTGTCGGTGAACCTGGCAAAGGGCCAGAGCGTCAGCCTCCAGAAGTCCACCGGTGAGTCGCTGACCGTCGTTCGGATGGGTCTCGGCTGGAAGGCCGCCGCCCGGCGGGGCCTGTTCGGCCGCCGCACCAAGGAGGTCGACCTCGACGCCTCCGCCCTGCTCTACGCCGAGAAGACGCCCTCCGACGTCGTGTTCTTCCAGCACCTGGTGAGCAACGACGGCTCGGTCCGGCACACCGGTGACAACGTGGTGGGCGGCGTCGGCGCCGGCGGCGACGACGAGTCGATCCTGGTCGACCTCGCCCGCGTGCCCGTGCACATCACGCAGATCGTCTTCACCGTCAGCTCCTACACCGGGCAGACCTTCCAGGAGGTCGAGAACGCCCACTGCCGCCTGGTCGACGAGACCAACGGCAAGGAGCTGGCCCGTTACGAGCTCGCCGGCGGCGGCGCGCACACCGGCCAGATCATGGCCAAGGTCGTCCGCGAGGGCTCCGGCTGGCAGATGACCGCCATCGGCGCCCCCGCCAAGGCCCGCACCTTCCAGGACATGCTCCCCGACATCGCGCCCTTCCTCTGACCCGGCCGGCCCCGCCCGGGGCCCCGCGGAGCGAGCGCACGTCGAGGGGGAGAGGAACAGCACCATGGCCGCCGAGCTGGTGCGGGGGCAGAACCACCCGCTGCCGCACACCGGGCTGACCGTCAGGGTCTCGGCGGCCGGCCCGCACGCCGTCACCGTCCTGCTCGCGGACGCCGACGGCCGGGTCCGCGGACCGGAGCACGTCACGTACCCGGGCGCCCCCGAGCTCCCGGGCGTCCGGCTGTCGGACGGTGCGGGCCGCCCGCAGCTCACGGTCGACCTCGCCGCGCTGCCCCCGGGCGTGGAGCGGCTCCTGATCGCACTCGTCCTGCCGCCCGGCGGCGGCACCTTCGGTTCGGCGTCCGCGCCGTTCACGGCGGTCGCCGGGCCGGACGGCACGGACGTCGCCACCTTCACCCTCACCGGGCTGACCACCGAGACCGCGGTGACCGCCCTGGAGCTGTACCTCCGGGGCGGGACCTGGAAGGTCCGGGCGGTCGGCCAGGGGTACGCGGGCGGCGCCGGGGCGATGCTCCGCGACCACGGTCTGACCGGGGCCGACGCCCTCGCGGCCGCGCTGGTACCCGCGCCGGCCACCCCCGGGGCCGTGCCGGCCGCGACCCCGCCCACCGCGGCCGACGCCACACCGGCCCGGGGCGTACCGCTGAACATCGCCCACCCGCGCCGTCCGGCCCCCGGCAGCACCCCGCCGCCCGCCGCGGCGCCGTCCGGGGCGCCGGGCGGACCGTCGTCGAGCGGGCCTTCGAGCGTGCCGCCGACCGGGCCCGAGGCGCCGGTGGCCGGTGACGCGGCCGGCTGGACGATGGACGAACGGCTGTACAACCAGGTCTGGGGCATCTTCGAGGACGCCGCGCGCTCCGCCGCCGCCTACCGCTCCGCCGTCGAGTACGCCGACCACCGCCAGGACCAGGAGATCGAGGCGCTGCTCGCCGACCCGCGCAGCCGCTTCGGCGCCGAGGCCGAACTCGGGCGGATGCAGGCCAGGGCCCGCCGCGACGACCTGGAGTCCCGCGCCCGCGAGGTGCTCGACCGTGACACCGGCCAGCTGCTCGCCGAGGTGGCGGTGGTCGAGGCCGCCATGCCCGCGCCGATGGCCGGCTGGGACAACCCCGCCTGGGCGTCCTGGCAGCCGCCCGCCGAGCCGCCGTACGGGGTGCGGATCGGCGACCTGCACCTCCCGGAGAACCCCGGTCTCAAGGTCCCGCTGCTGCTGCGGCTGCCGCTCGCCCGCGGCCTGTGGGTGGACAGCGGATCCGCGCCCGAGTCCGGGAGCGGCGCGCCGGCCGATCCGGCGGAGCTGAAGGCCGCCGCCGGAGCGCTGGCCACCGCCACCGCGGCCCGGCTGCTCGCCTGCCACCGGCCGGGCGGTCTGCTGCTGCACGTCATCGACCCCGGGGGCGGCGCCGGGCCGGCGCTCGCACCGCTCGTCCGGGCGGGTCTGACGGCCGGCCCGCCGGCCTCCGCCGCGGCCGGTGTCGCGGCCCTGCTGACCTCCCTGGTGGAGCGGGTCGACCTGGTCCAGATGGCCCGCCGGGCCGGCGCCGCCGACGCGCTGCCGCCGCACGTGGACCCGGCCGACCGGCTGCTGCTGGTGCACGACTTCCCGTACGGCTTCGACGACGGCACCGTCGGCAAGCTCCGCTACCTCGCCGAGGAGGGCCCGGCGGTCGGCGTCCACCTGCTGGTGGTGGCGGACCGGGCCGAGGCCTCGGCGTACGGTCCGGTGCTCGACCCGTTCTGGCGCGGTCTGACCAGGATGGCCCCGGTGCCCCAGGAGTACCTGGCCGACCCGTGGGTCGAGCACCTGTGGACGTACACCCCGGCGGCCCCGGCGCCCGGCAGCCCCGCGCTGCCCGAGCTGCTGGACCGGATCGCCCGGACCGGCCGCACCGCCCGCTGAAGGGGCCCCTCCTCCGATACCCGCGCATGTCAGCCGGGGTCCCGCCGTGCCCGCTCGGTACTGTCCTCCGGTAGGCCGGAAGCCGTGTCTTTACCTTGGCGGGGAATCTCTTTACCTTCTCTTGGTGTTTTTTGGTACGGTGGACGGACGCGGAGGGGAGTACTCCCATCGCAGTGCGTCCGTCATCACGGTCGCCGGTCCCCCGGCGGCCCGGGCCACTGGTCCGCGCGCTCCGAGGACGAGTGCGCCGGGCGGAAGAGACCTCCGGCAGACGACGTGTGTCCCGCCGACCTGCCGGAGGAGCAGCAAGTGGACGTTTCCGTAGCATTGTGGGCCGGCACGATCGGGGTCCTGGTCGCCCTGATCGTGGCCGACTTCTTCATCGGCGGCCGCAAGCCGCACGAGGTCTCGATCAAGGAAGCCGGCATCTGGACGGCCGTGTGGGTCGCCCTCGCCATCGCCTTCGGCGGCTTCCTGTGGTGGTACGGCGGCTCGCAGCCGGCCGGTGAGTTCTTCGCGGGCTACGTCACCGAGAAGTCGCTGAGCGTCGACAACCTCTTCGTCTTCATCCTGATCATGAGCAAGTTCGCGGTGCCGCGGATCTACCAGCAGCGCGTGCTGATGGTCGGTGTGATCATCGCCCTGGTGCTCCGTGCGATCTTCATCGCCGGTGGTGCCGCCCTGGTCACCACGTTCTCCTGGGTGTTCTACATCTTCGGCGCCTTCCTGATCTGGACCGCCTGGAAGCTGATCCAGGACGCCCGGGCCGGCGACGAGGACGAGGAGTTCGAGGAGAACCGCCTGCTCAAGAGCATCGAGCGGCACTTCCCCTCGACCGACAAGTACCACGGCACCAAGCTCTTCATCCGGGAGAACGGCCGCCGGCTGATGACGCCGATGCTGATCGTGATGCTCGCGATCGGCACCACCGACGTCCTGTTCGCGCTGGACTCGATCCCCGCGATCTTCGGCCTCACCCAGGACCCGTACATCGTCTTCACCGCCAACGCCTTCGCCCTGATGGGCCTGCGGCAGCTGTACTTCCTGATCGGCGGTCTGCTGAAGAAGCTGGTGTACCTCTCCTACGGCCTGTCGGTGATCCTCGGCTTCATCGGCGTCAAGCTGGTGCTGCACGCCCTCCACGAGAGCGGCGTCCACGTCCCCGAGATCGGCATCCCGCTCTCGCTCGGCTTCATCGTCGTCGTGCTCGCCGTGACCACCGTGGCCAGCCTGATCGCCTCCAAGCGGCAGCAGGAGCACCAGCGCGAGCAGGAGAAGCTCGACGCCTGACCCGCCCCCGCCCACCAGGGCCCGCGACCGGTTCCCCCGGCCGCGGGCCCTCGCACACGCCCGGACCCTGCGGACCCCGGTCACCGCCGACGCCGGGCGGAGCGCCGCACCGGGATGCGGGCCCCGTCCGGGTGGCCCCGCCGGGTGTCACCAGCCGCGTTCGCGCCACTCCGGGAGGTGGGGGCGTTCGGCGCCGAGGGTGGTGTCGTTGCCGTGGCCGGGGTAGACCCAGGTCTCGTCGGGGAGCGGGTCGAAGATCTTCTCGTTGACGTCGCGGAAGAGGGAGGCGAAGGCCTCGGGGTCCTTCCAGGTGTTCCCCACGCCGCCGGGGAAGAGGCAGTCGCCGGTGAAGACGTGCGGGTGTCCCTGGGGGTCGTCGTAGACGAGGACGATGGCACCCGGGGTGTGTCCGACCAGGTGGCGCACGGTCAGTTCGATCAGACCGAACCGCAGGACCTCGCCGTCCTCCAGCAGGAGCTCGGTGGGGACGTCGATGCCCTCGGCGTCGATCCGGCCCGCCGCGGTGCGGGCGCCGGTGGCGGCCACCACCTCGGCCAGGGCGGCCCAGTGGTCGTGGTGGCGGTGGGTGGTGACGACGGTGTCCAACTGCTCGCCGACCGTCTCCAGCAGCACCGGGGCGTCGGCCGCCGCGTCGATCAGCAGCTGCGCGTCGGTGGCCCGGCAGCGCAGCAGGTAGGCGTTGTTGTCGTAGGGGCCGACGGCGACCTTGCTGATGATGAGGTGGGCCAGTTCCCGCACGTCCGGCGGGCCGCCGACCTTGACCGCTCCGTGGTACGCCATCACGCCGCTCCTTGTGTCCGCTCGCCGGTCATCCGCATGGTGCCGGTCATCCGCATCTCGATCATGCCGCGCTCAGCCCATCGCCGGAAGCTGCGGCAGGGCGGCGCGCGCGTCGGCCAGCTGGTCGCCGTCGCGGTGGACCTGGAGGCCGTCGCCGTCCGCGCGGCCGGAGAGCCAGCCGGTGAGCGCCCGTACCGGCCCCTCGACGGTGAGCTCGGGCCCGCCGCCGGCCGTGCCGAGCCGTGCGCGCAGGGCGGCGTCGTCGGCGGTCAGGGCGAGCGGGGGCAGGCCCTCGGTGTCGCGGAAGTGGTCGGCCAGCCGGAGGAACTCGGTGGTGGCGAAGACTTCCGGCCAGTGCGCCGGGGTGTAGCCGGCGTCCAGGTCGACGTGGTGGTAGTCGAGCTCCGCCAGCCGCTTCCAGGGCAGCTCGTGGGCCGGGAACAGGTAGCCGGAGCGGTGCCGCAGCTGGACCAGCCAGGCCTCGTGGGGCAGCCGGGCGGCGGCCGCGAGGAAGCGTTCGTGGCTGCGGCGCAGGTCCTCCAGCTGCTCGTCGAGCGGGCGGCCGGCGCCCTCCTCGATGTCCCGGTCGCGGGCCTCGGGGCTCGCGTACTGGGGGATGTCGACGCCGGTGCGGGCCGTCTCCAGCAGGTTGACCAGGGAGTCCGCGTTGCGCGAGAGGTGGGCCAGGACGTGCCCGCGGGTCCAGCCGGGCAGGGCGGACGGCTCGCCGACGGCGTCGGGCTTCAGGTCGGCGACGGTGTGCAGCAGCTGTCCGGTGCTCTCCTCGACGAGGCGCAGGGTGTCGGCGGCGGTCCGGGCGGCGGTCCGGGCGGCGGTCGTCTCGGTCATGGCGGTGTCGGCCTCCGTGTGGTGCGTCCGTGCGGTGCGGCGGTGCGGTGCGTCCGTGTGCTGCGGGGCTCCGGCGGGGCCGGAGCGGGGCCCGGGTTGGCCGGTTTCCGTCGTTGCCCGGGCGGGCTGCCGGTCGTTGATGTTGGTGACGCTACCCCCGAAACGGCCGCTGAGCAGGCGACTTCGGTGAGGTCGGCGACCCGGTGCCGGACGGGGCCGTCACTCGTTCGGGTGGACTGGGCTTGACTGGCTCGATAATCGAACGCCTGAGCTAGTAGGCTGCCTGCGGCAAGCTGGAAGAAACAGCCCATCTCGCACGTTGGTCTCCCCGGAGGGGACACCAAACACCTCTCCCCGGAGAAAGGCGCCAGAAGCAGTGGCCGACCGCCTCATCGTCCGCGGTGCTCGCGAGCACAACCTCAAGAACGTCTCGCTGGACCTGCCCCGTGACTCCCTCATCGTCTTCACGGGCCTCTCCGGGTCCGGCAAGTCCTCGCTGGCCTTCGACACGATCTTCGCCGAGGGGCAGCGCCGCTACGTCGAGTCGCTGTCCTCGTACGCCCGGCAGTTCCTCGGGCAGATGGACAAGCCCGACGTGGACTTCATCGAGGGTCTGTCCCCGGCCGTCTCGATCGACCAGAAGTCCACCAGCCGCAACCCGCGCTCCACGGTCGGCACCATCACCGAGGTCTACGACTACCTCCGCCTGCTGTTCGCCCGGATCGGCAAGCCGCACTGCCCGCACTGCTCCCGCCCGATCGCCCGGCAGTCCCCGCAGGCCATCGTCGACCGGGTGCTGGAGCTCGCCGAGGGCACCCGTTTCCAGGTGCTCAGCCCGGTGGTCCGGGAGCGCAAGGGCGAGTTCGTCGACCTGTTCGCGGACCTCCAGTCCAAGGGCTACGCCCGCGCCCGGGTGGACGGCACGACGGTCCAGCTGACCGAGCCGCCCACGCTGAAGAAGCAGGAGAAGCACACCGTCGAGGTGGTCATCGACCGCCTCACCGTCAAGGAGAGCGCCAAGCGCCGGCTGACCGACTCGGTCGAGACCGCGCTGAAGCTCTCCGGCGGCATGGTGGTGCTCGACTTCGTCGACCTCCCGGAGGACGACCCGGAGCGCGAGCGGATGTTCTCCGAGCACCTCTACTGCCCGTACGACGACGTCTCGTTCGAGGAGTTGGAGCCGCGCTCGTTCTCCTTCAACTCGCCGTTCGGCGCCTGCCCCGAGTGCTCGGGCCTGGGCAACCGGATGGAGGTCGACCCGGAGCTGGTCGTCCCCGACGAGGAGAAGTCGCTCGACGAGGGTGCCATCCACCCGTGGTCCCAGGGCCACACCAAGGAGTACTTCCAGCGACTGGTGGACGCGCTGGCGGGCGAGCTCGGCTTCCGCACCGACCTGCCCTGGGCCGGGCTGCCCGCGCGGGCCAGGAAGGCGCTGCTGTACGGGCACAAGACGCAGGTCGAGGTCCGCTACCGCAACCGCTACGGGCGGGACCGCTCGTACACCACCTCGTTCGAGGGTGCCGTCCCGTTCGTCACCCGCCGGCACTCGGAGTCGGAGAGCGACTCCAGCCGCGAGCGCTTCGAGGGCTACATGCGCGAGGTGCCGTGCCCGGCCTGCTCCGGCACCCGCCTGAAGCCGGTGGTCCTGGCCGTGACGGTGCAGGACCGGTCGATCGCGGACGTCGCCGCGATGTCGATCAGTGACTGCGCGGAGTTCCTCGGCGCGATGCGGCTGACGGCGCGGGACAAGCAGATCGCCGAGCGGGTGCTCAAGGAGGTCAACGAGCGGCTGCGCTTCCTGGTCGACGTCGGACTGGACTACCTCTCGCTCAACCGCGCGGCCGGCACGCTCTCCGGCGGCGAGGCCCAGCGGATCCGGCTGGCCACCCAGATCGGTTCCGGCCTGGTCGGGGTGCTGTACGTGCTGGACGAGCCCTCGATCGGTCTGCACCAGCGGGACAACCACCGCCTGATCGAGACCCTGGTCCGGCTGCGGGACATCGGCAACACCCTGATCGTCGTCGAGCACGACGAGGACACCATCAAGACCGCCGACTGGGTGGTCGACATCGGCCCGGGCGCCGGCGAGCACGGCGGCAAGGTCGTGCACTCGGGGTCGCTCAAGGAGCTGCTGAAGAACGGCGAGTCGCTGACCGGCCAGTACCTCTCGGGGAAGCGCGCGATCCCGATCCCGTCCGCCCGCCGCCCGCAGGACAAGAAGCGCCGGATCACGGTGCACGGCGCCCGCGAGCACAACCTGAAGGACGTCACGGTCGGGTTCCCGCTCGGCACCTTCACGGCCGTCACGGGCGTCTCCGGCTCCGGCAAGTCGACGCTGGTCAACGACATCCTGTACACCCACCTCGCCCGCGAGCTGAACGGTGCGCGCAGCGTCCCCGGCCGGCACACCCGGATCACCGGGACGGACCTGGTGGACAAGGTGGTGCACGTCGACCAGTCGCCGATCGGCCGCACCCCGCGCTCCAACCCGGCCACCTACACCGGTGTCTTCGACCACGTCCGGCGGCTGTTCGCGGAGACCCAGGAGGCCAAGGTCCGGGGCTACCTGCCCGGCCGGTTCTCCTTCAACGTCAAGGGCGGCCGCTGCGAGAACTGCTCGGGCGACGGCACCATCAAGATCGAGATGAACTTCCTGCCGGACGTCTACGTCCCGTGCGAGGTCTGCCACGGTGCCCGGTACAACCGGGAGACCCTGGAGGTGCACTACAAGGGCAAGTCCATCGCCGAGGTGCTGGACATGCCGATCGAGGAGGCGGTCTCCTTCTTCGAGGCCGTCCCGGCCATCGCCCGCCACCTGCGCACCCTGCACGACGTGGGCCTCGGCTACGTGCGGCTCGGGCAGTCCGCGCCGACGCTGTCCGGCGGCGAGGCGCAGCGCGTCAAGCTCGCCTCGGAGCTGCAGAAGCGTTCCACCGGCCGGACGGTCTACGTGCTGGACGAGCCCACCACCGGCCTGCACTTCGAGGACATCAGCAAACTGATCAAGGTGCTCGACGGGCTGGTGGAGAAGGGCAACACCGTCATCGTCATCGAGCACAACCTCGACGTGATCAAGACGGCGGACTGGGTCGTGGACATGGGCCCGGAGGGCGGCAGCGGCGGCGGCGGCGTGGTCTGCGAGGGCACTCCCGAGGAGATCGCCACCGTCCCGGAGAGCCACACCGGCAAGTTCCTCCGGGACATCCTGGGCGACCTCCCCACCGGGGCCACGGCCGCGGCGGAGGCGGAGAGCGGGACCAAGGCTGCCAAGATCCCGGCCCGGCGGGCCGCGAAGACGGCGGCCAAGGCTCCGGCGAAGGCGGCGGCGGCCAAGCCGGCCCGCAAGCGCACGGCGGCGGCCGAGAAGTAGCCCGCCCAGGCAGGGCCCCGCCCGGGCCCGCCCCGGCCCGCCCGGTTCCCGAGCGGGCCGGGCCATGCCATTCGGGAATCGGGCGGCGGGCCCCTCAGGAAGCGGCCCCGCCCCGGCAGGGCCCCGGCAGGCCGCGGCAGGACCCCGAGCGACCCGCCCCGGCCCGCCCGATTCCCGAGCGGGCCGGGCCATGCCGTTCGGGAATCGGGCGGCGGGCCCTCTCAGGAAGCGGGCATAGACTGCCGCGGGTCCAGACCCCGCCGACGTTCGGAGCTCCTCGATGACCGAAGCCAGCGACAGGCCCGCGCCCTCCCGCCGCACCCTCCTGTGCGGCGCAGCCGCCGTGTTGGCCGCCTCCGGCGGCACCGTCGCCGTCGCGGGGTGCTCCTCCTCGTCATCGTCGGGCGGTGCGACGGCCGGGGCCGCCCCGGTCGACCTGGGTGCCGCGGACGCGGTGCCGGTCGGCGGCGGCAAGGTCTTCCGCGAGCAGAAGATCGTGGTCACCCAGCCCGAGGCCGGGCAGTACAAGGCGTTCAGCGCCAAGTGCACCCACGCGGGCTGCGTGGTCGACCAGGTGAAGGCCGGTCAGATCCTCTGCCCGTGCCACGGCAGCAAGTTCGCCATCGCCGACGGCGCCGTCGCGGACGGCCCGGCGCCGACCCCGCTGCCCTCGTACCCGGTCACCGTGCAGGACGGCAAGCTCCAGGTCACCCCGTCCTGACCCGTTCCGGCCGTCCGGCCGGGGCGCCCCCGACCCCGGTTGGGGGCGCCCCGGCCCGGTCCCGCTCCGGTCGGGCCCGGGCCGTCGCCGACCGAGGAGTGGATCGGCCCGCGGGCTGTCACCGCCAATCGGTAGGGTGAATGCCATGGCTGACCCGTCCACCTACCGTCCGGCGCCCGGCGAGATCCCGGTCTCACCCGGGGTGTACAAGTTCCGCGACGCGCACGGCCGGGTCATCTATGTCGGCAAGGCGAAGAGCCTGCGCCCGCGGCTGTCCTCCTACTTCCAGGAGATCGCCAACCTCCACCCGCGGACGGCGACCATGGTCACCACCGCCGCCTCGGTGGAGTGGACGGTGGTCGCCACCGAGGTCGAGGCGCTCCAGCTGGAGTACTCCTGGATCAAGGAGTTCGACCCCCGCTTCAACGTCAAGTACCGCGACGACAAGAGCTATCCGGAGCTCGCGGTCACGTTGAACGAGGAGTTTCCCCGCGTGCAGGTGATGCGGGGGGCGCACCGGAAGGGCGTGCGCTACTTCGGCCCGTACGGCCACGCCTGGGCGATCCGCGAGACGGTCGACCTGCTGCTGCGGGTCTTCCCGGTCCGCACCTGTTCCAACGGCGTCTTCAAGCGCGCCCAGCAGGTCGGCCGGCCCTGCCTGCTCGGCTACATCGGCAAGTGCGCCGCGCCCTGCGTCGGCAAGGTCTCGGCGGCCGAACACCAGGAGCTGGCCGAGGAGTTCTGCGAGTTCATGGCCGGCCGCACCGGCGGTTTCCTGCGCCGGCTGGAACAGCAGATGCAGGAGGCCGCCGAGGAGATGGAGTACGAGCGGGCGGCCCGCCTGCGCGACGACATCGGCGCGCTCCGGCGCGCGATGGAGAAGAACGCGGTGGTCCTCGCTGACGGGACCGACGCCGACCTGCTCGCGCTCGCCGAGGACGAGCTGGAGGCGGCCGTTCAGATCTTCCACGTCCGCGGCGGCCGGGTCCGCGGCCAGCGCGGCTGGGTCACCGACAAGGTCGAGGACGTGGACACCCCGGCGCTGGTCGAGCACGCCCTGCAACAGCTGTACGGCGCCGGCACCGAGCCCGTCCCGCGCGAGGTGCTCGTCCCGGCGTTGCCCGAGCCGGCCGAGCCGGTCCGCGAGTGGCTGTGCGGCCTGCGCGGTGGCCAGGTGGACCTCCGGGTGCCGCAGCGCGGCGACAAGAAGGACCTGATGGCCACCGTCGGGCGCAACGCCCAGCAGGCACTGGCCCTGCACAAGACCAAGCGGGCGGGCGACCTCACCACCCGCAGCCGCGCCCTCCAGGAGATCGCCGAAGCCCTGGAGCTGGACTCCGTCCCGCTGCGGATCGAGTGCTTCGACATCTCGCACCTCCAGGGCGAGGACGTGGTCGCCTCGATGGTGGTCTTCGAGGACGGTCTGGCCCGCAAGAGCGAGTACCGCCGCTTCCAGATCAAGGGCTTCGCCGGGCAGGACGACGTCCGCTCGATGCACGAGGTGATCACCCGCCGGTTCCGCCGCTACCTCCAGGAGCGCGAACAGACCGGCGAGTGGGCCGTCCCGGAGGCCGACGACGAGGGCCCGGCCGAGGGCCCGGTCGAGGGTGCGGCGGAGGGGCCGGCCGGGGCCGCCGGTCCGACCGGGGAGGACGGCCGCCCGCGCCGGTTCGCCTACCCGCCGCAGCTGCTGGTGGTCGACGGCGGGCAGCCGCAGGTGGCCGCCGCCCGGCGGGCCCTGGACGAGCTGGGCATCGACGACGTCGCGCTCTGCGGCCTGGCCAAGCGGCTGGAGGAGGTCTGGCTGCCCGGCGAGGACGACCCGGTGGTGCTGCCGCGCACCAGCGAGGGCCTCTACCTGCTCCAGCGGGTCCGCGACGAGGCGCACCGCTTCGCCATCCGCTACCAGCGCACCAAGCGTTCCAAGCGGCTCACGGCGGGGGAGCTGGACTCCGTCCCCGGCCTCGGCGAGACTCGCCGCCAGGCCCTGCTCAAGCACTTCGGTTCGCTGAAGCGGCTGCGCGCGGCCACCGTGGACGAGTTGTGCGAGGTCCCGGGCATCGGCCGCCGCACCGCGGAGACTGTTGCGGCAGCGTTGTCCTCCCGTACACCTGCCACATTTGCGGTGAACACCGCCACGGGCGAGATCATTGACGACAGTGTTGAGTCCGGCCGCGTCGATCAGGGCCTGGTCGACACACCCCAGGAGACGCCATGACGGCCGACGTCGCCCGTCAGCACCGATGCCGGGAAATCCCCCGACGGGGTGAGCCCGGGAAGCCGGGCGGCATCTGGCGCGTTCTCCACAGCAGAACCACCGAGAGCGGGGAACCGAAGTGACTGTGTCCAGTGCGGGCGAGGCCGCCCCGGAGCTGGTGATCATCTCCGGCATGTCGGGGGCGGGCCGTAGCACCGCCGCGAAGTGCCTGGAGGACCTGGGCTGGTTCGTGGTGGACAACCTGCCGCCTGCCCTCATCCCGACCATGGTCGACCTCGGCGCCCGTTCCCAGGGCGCCGTGCCCAGGATCGGCGCCGTGGTGGACGTCCGGGGCCGGACGTTCTTCGACGACCTGCTGACCTCCCTGGAGGAGCTGGAGAAGCGCGGAGTCCGGCTCCGGGTGGTCTTCCTGGAGTCCTCGGACGACGCCCTGGTGCGCCGTTTCGAGTCGGTCCGCCGCCCGCACCCGCTGCAGGCCGACGGCCGGATCGTGGACGGCATCGAGCGCGAGCGCGACCTGCTGCGCGAGCTGCGCGGCGAGGCCGACCTGGTGATCGACACCTCCAACCTGAACGTCCACCAGCTGCGCGCCAAGCTGGACGCCCAGTTCGCCGACCACGACGAGCCGGAGCTGCGGGCCACCGTGATGTCGTTCGGCTTCAAGTACGGCCTGCCGGTCGACGCCGACCTGGTCGTCGACTGCCGGTTCCTGCCCAACCCGCACTGGGTCCCCGAGCTGCGCGCCCGCACCGGCACCGACCCCGACGTCGCCGAGTACGTCTTCAAGCAGTCCGGCGCCCAGGAGTTCCTGGACGGCTACACCGAGCTGTTGCGGATCGTCACGGAGGGCTACCGCCGGGAGGGGAAGCGCTACATGACTCTTGCCGTAGGCTGCACCGGTGGCAAGCACCGCAGTGTCGCCATGTCGGAGCGGCTGACCAAGCGTCTGATCGCGGACGGTGTGGAGACGGTGCTCGTCCACCGCGACATGGGCAGGGAGTGACCGGCCGGGAGTGACAGCAGCGCCCCGTCCGTCGCTCACAGGAGCATGAGACAGGAACATGGGGTCGGTGTGACGGGATACTCGCCAGCGCGGCAGCTCCAGCACAGGCCTTCCGAGCGGGCCCAGGCGACCGGCCCCGCCCAGTCCGGCCAGAAGCCCCGCCCGGGCGCGCCCAGGATCACCGCGCTCGGCGGCGGGCAGGGCCTGTCCGCCTCGCTCTCCGCGCTGCGCCGGCTCACCAACGAACTGACGGCCGTGGTCACGGTCGCCGACGACGGCGGCTCCAGCGGACGGTTGCGCACCGAGCTGGGGGTGCTGCCGCCGGGCGACCTGCGCAAGGCGCTGGCCGCGCTGTGCGGGGACGACGAGTGGGGCCGGACCTGGTCCGAGGTGATCCAGCAGCGGTTCACCGGCAACGGCGGGCTGGGCGGCCACGCGGTCGGCAACCTGCTGATCGTCGCGCTGTGGGAGAAGCTCGGTGACCCGGTCGAGGCGCTGAACTGGGTCGGCCGGCTGCTCAACGTGCAGGGCCGGGTGCTGCCGATGTCGGCCGTTCCGCTGGACATCGAGGCCCAGGTGCGCGGCCACGACCCGGCCGCCCCGGCGGCGGTCACCGCCGTCCGCGGCCAGGCCAACGTCGCCGTCACCCCCGGCACCGTGCTCTCCATCAGCCTGCTGCCGGACGGCCCGCCGGCCGTCCCGGAGGCGGTCTCCGCCGTTCTGGAGGCGGACTGGGTGGTGCTCGGCCCCGGGTCCTGGTTCACCAGCGTGCTGCCGCACCTGCTGGTGCCGGAGCTGGCCAAGGCCCTGGTGGAGACCCGGGCCCGGCGCCTGCTCACGCTGAACCTGGCGCCGCAGCCGGGCGAGACCGAGGGCTTCACCCCGCAGCGCCACCTGGAGGTGATAGCGGACCACGCCCCCGACCTCGCGGTCGATGCCATCCTGGTGGACGAGCGCGCGGTCACCGGCGGTGCCTTCGGGCAGGCCGACCTGGCCGGGCTGGAGAAGGCAGCCGAGCGGATGGGCGCCGCACTGGTGCTCGACCGGGTCGCACACGTCGACGGTTCGCCGCGACACGACCCGGAGCTCTTGGCGGCTGCGTACGACCGGATTTTCCGGACACATGGAAGGATCGGCCCATGGCGATGACGGCAGCGGTCAAGGATGAAATCAGCCGGCTCCCCGTCACCCGTGCCTGCTGCCGAAAGGCGGAGGTCTCGGCGATCCTGCGTTTCGCGGGCGGACTGCACATCGTGAGCGGTCGCATCGTGATCGAGGCGGAGCTGGACACCGGCCAGGCGGCGCGGCGGCTGCGCAAGGACCTGCTGGAGATCTTCGGGCACTCCTCGGACCTGGTGGTGATGGCCCCCGGCGGCCTTCGCCGCGGCAGCCGGTACGTGGTGCGGGTGGTGAAGGACGGCGAACTGCTGGCTCGGCAGACCGGGCTGGTGGACGGCAGGGGGAGGCCCATCCGGGGCCTGCCCCCGGCG
This sequence comes from Kitasatospora sp. NPDC088346, assembly GCF_044740765.1. Classification (NCBI taxonomy): domain Bacteria; kingdom Bacillati; phylum Actinomycetota; class Actinomycetes; order Kitasatosporales; family Streptomycetaceae; genus Kitasatospora; species Kitasatospora sp. NPDC088346. Next base: position 182,386 of record NZ_JBIURH010000006.1, on the reverse strand, counting down.
GTGGTCTCGGGGGCGACCTGCGACGCGGAGGCGGCCTGGCGAGGCGCCTTCCTGGCGCACGGCTCGCTGACCGAGCCCGGCAGGTCCTCCTCCCTGGAGATCACCTGCCCCGGCTCCGAGGCGGCGCTGGCCCTGGTCGGCGCGGCCCGCCGGCTGGGCATCCCGGCCAAGGCCCGCGAGGTGCGCGGGGTGGACCGGGTGGTGATCCGGGACGGCGACGCGATCGGTGCCCTGCTCACCAGGCTCGGCGCGCACGAGTCGGTGCTGGCCTGGGAGGAGCGCCGGATGCGGCGCGAGGTGCGGGCCACCGCGAACCGGCTGGCCAACTTCGACGACGCCAACCTGCGCCGTTCGGCCCGGGCGGCGGTCGCGGCCGGGGCCCGGGTGCAGCGGGCGCTGGAGATCCTCGGCGAGGAGGTGCCCGAGCACCTGGCGGCCGCCGGCCAGCTGCGGATGCAGCACAAGCAGGCCTCGCTGGAGGAGCTCGGCGCGCTCGCCGACCCGCCGCTCACCAAGGACGCGGTGGCCGGCCGGATCCGTCGCCTGCTGGCGATGGCCGACAAGCGGGCGGCCGAGCTGGGTCTGCCCAACACCGAGGCCAACCTGACCGAGGAGATGGCGCTCAGCTGAGCGGTCCTCCCCGATGGTCTGAACCATTTTTCGAAGAGCCCGGCGTCTCGCATCGCGGACGCCGGCTTTTCGGTGTCCGGACACCACCCGGCGCCCTCCCCGGCCGGGCCCTCCCCGGCCGGTGCCGGCGGCTGCGCGGCCCGCCGGCCCAACTCCCCTGCGTCGTCGGCCGCTGCGGGCTGCGGACCCGCTCACGGGCCTGCTGCGGCCCGGCGGCGACGGTGAGGCGATGTGCCGCGCCGGGCGTCGGAGGGGTAGGGTCAGTCCTGGTCGGGGACATCCCATTTCCACCCCCGCCGGGCCAGGCCCGGCGTACCTGACAAGGAGATCGGTTCGTGACGATCCGGGTAGGCATCAACGGGTTCGGCCGCATCGGCCGGAACTTCTTCCGTGCGGTTCGGGCCCAGGGCGCGGACATCGAAATCGTCGGTGTCAACGACCTGACCGACACCAAGACCCTGGCGCACCTGCTCAAGTACGACTCGATCCTGGGCACCCTGCAGGCCGAGGTGTCCCACACCGCCGACAGCATCACGGTCGACGGCAAGACCTTCAAGGTCATCGCCGAGCGCGACCCGGCCAACCTCCCCTGGGGCGACCTGGGCGTGGACATCGTCATCGAGTCCACCGGTATCTTCACCAAGGCCGACCAGGCCAAGAAGCACGTCACGGCCGGTGCCAAGAAGGTCATCATCTCGGCGCCCGCCACCGACGAGGACGTCACCATCGTGATGGGCGTCAACGACGACAAGTACGACGCCGCCAACCACACGGTGATCTCCAACGCCTCCTGCACCACCAACTGCGTGGCGCCGCTGGCGAAGGTGCTGAACGAGAACTTCGGCATCGTCAAGGGTCTGATGACCACGGTGCACGCGTTCACCAACGACCAGGTCACCCTGGACTTCCCGCACAAGGACCTGCGCCGCGCGCGGGCCGCCTCGCTGAACATCATCCCGACCTCGACGGGTGCCGCCAAGGCCACCGCGCTGGTCCTGCCGGAGCTCAAGGGCAAGCTGGACGGCACCTCGCTGCGCGTCCCGGTCCCGACCGGCTCGATCACCGACCTGGTCGTCACGCTGGAGCGCGAGGTCACCGTCGAGGAGGTCAACGCGGCCTTCCAGAAGGCGTCCGAGGGCTCGCTCAAGGGCATCCTGGAGTACACCGAGGACCCGATCGTCTCCTCCGACATCGTGAACTCGCCGTTCTCCACGATCTTCGACTCCCTGATGACCATGGTCCAGGGCAACCAGGTCAAGGTCTTCGGCTGGTACGACAACGAGTGGGGCTACTCCAACCGCCTCGTCAACCTGACCACCCTCGTCGGTGGCCAGCTCTGACCTCAGCGGGCGCTGACGTGATGTAAGGGGCAGGGCCCGGACGGCACTTCGGCCATCCGGGCCCTGCCTCTGCGCACCACACCCTCGCTCGAAACCGCGGCCCGCCGCAGTGCCGCTGCCATGTGCACCTTCCCCCGGGAGATACGAAGACCGTGAAGACCATCGAAGACCTTGAGGTCACCGGTAAGCGCGTGTTCGTCCGCGCCGACCTCAACGTGCCCCTGTCCGACGGCAGGATCACCGACGACGGCCGGATCCGCGCCGTCGCCCCGACCATCGCCAAGCTGGTGCAGGCCGGCGCGAAGGTGGTCGTCGCCTCCCACCTGGGCCGCCCCGACGGCGAGCCCAAGCCGCAGTTCTCGCTCGCGCCGGTGGCCGTCCGGCTCGGCGAGATCCTCGGCGTACCGGTGGGCTTCGCCTCCGACACCGTGGGCGAGAGCGCGAAAGCCACCGTCGCCGCCCTGGCCGACGGCGAGGTCACGCTGCTGGAGAACCTGCGGTTCAACGCCGGCGAGACGTCGAAGGACGACGCCGTGCGCGGCGCCTTCGCCGACGAGCTGGCCTCGCTCGCCGACCTCTACGTCGGCGACGGCTTCGGCGCGGTGCACCGCAAGCACGCCTCGGTCTACGACCTGCCGGCCCGGCTGCCGAGCGCGGTCGGCGACCTGATCGCCACCGAGGTCGGGGTGCTCAAGCGCCTCACCGAGGAGGTCGAGCGCCCGTACGTGGTGGTGCTCGGCGGCTCCAAGGTCTCCGACAAGGTCGGCGTGATCGACAACCTGCTGGGCAAGGCCGACCGGATCCTGATCGGCGGCGGCATGGCGTACACCTTCCTCGCGGCCCAGGGCCACGAGGTCGGCAAGTCGCTGCTGCAGAAGGACCAGATCCCGGTCGTCCTGGAGTACCTGGAGCGGGCGCGGAAGAACGACGTCGAGTTCGTCGTCCCGGTCGACGTCGCGGTCTCCGCGGACTTCCCGGACACCAAGACGCACGCGCCGGTCGAGGACTTCGCGGTCGTCGACGCGGACCGCATCCCGGCGGACAAGGAGGGCCTGGACATCGGCCCGAGGACCCAGGAGCTCTTCGCCGCCAAGCTGGCCGACGCGAAGACCGTCTTCTGGAACGGCCCGGTCGGTGTCTTCGAGCACCCGACCTTCGCCGAGGGCACCAAGGCCGTCGCGCAGGCACTGCTCGACAGCTCCGCTTTCACCGTGGTCGGCGGCGGCGACTCCGCCGCGGCCGTCCGCATCCTGGGCTTCGACGAGAACGAGTTCGGGCACATCTCGACCGGCGGTGGCGCAAGCCTCGAGTACCTGGAGGGCAAGACCCTCCCCGGTCTCGCCGCCCTGGAAGGCTGATCGCATGACCACGCGTCTCCCGCTGATGGCGGGCAACTGGAAGATGAACCTCAACCACCTCGAGGCCATCCAGCACACCCAGAAGCTGGCGTTCGCGCTGGCCGACAAGGACTACGAGGCCGTCGAGGTCGCCGTCCTGGTCCCCTTCACCGACCTGCGCTCCGTGCAGACCCTGGTCGACGGCGACAAGCTGAAGGTCAAGTACGGCTCGCAGGACATCTCGGCGCACGACTCCGGCGCCTACACCGGTGAGATCTCCGGTCCGATGCTGGCCAAGCTCAAGTGCGCCTACGCGGCGATCGGCCACTCCGAGCGCCGGCAGTACCACGGCGAGAACGAGACGATCGTCAACGCCAAGGTGAAGGCGGCCTACCGCAACGGCATCACGCCGATCCTGTGCGTGGGCGAGCCGCTGGAGATCCGCAAGGCGGGCACCCACGTCGCGTACACGCTGACCCAGCTGGACGGCGCCCTGGAGGGCGTGTCCGCCGCGGACGCCGAGTCGATCGTGGTGGCGTACGAGCCGGTGTGGGCGATCGGCACCGGCGAGGTGGCGACCCCCGAGGACGCCCAGGAGGTGTGCGCGGCGATCCGGGTCCGGCTGGCCGAGCTGTACACCGCCGAGCTGGCCGACAAGGTCCGGGTGCTGTACGGCGGCTCGGTCAAGTCCTCCAGCGCGGCCGGCCTGATGGCCAAGCCGGACGTGGACGGGGCCCTGATCGGCGGTGCCTCCCTGGACGCCGACGAGTTCGTCAAGATCGTGCGGTACCGTGAGCAGGCAGTAGGCTAACGCCGCCGCAGCAACGTAGGCTTTGGGCCGGACCGCTTTCGTGCGGCCCGGCCCTTCGCCGAAGATACGAGAGAGTTGGTCCCGTCGTGGTTCTCGGGTTCTCGATTGCCCTGATCATCCTGAGTCTGCTGATGATCCTCCTGGTGCTGCTGCACAAGGGGAAGGGCGGCGGCCTGTCCGACATGTTCGGCGGTGGCGCGATGTCGACCGGCGGCGGGTCCGCGGTGGCCGAGCGCAACCTCGACCGGATCACCATCCTGGTGGGTACCGGCTGGTTCGTGTGCATCGTGGTGCTCGGCCTGGTGCTCAAGTACAAGAACTGAGCCGCCTTCACCACGGATCTGACGAGGGGTCGCCGCGCCGCCTATCCTGTGGGAGCCCGGCGGCGGAGGTGGTGGTGGCAGATCCTTAACTCCCGCTTACACTAGGACGACTTCGCCACCGTCCGCACGCCGCGGCCGGGCGGCAGTGGGTACCGGCCGCAGTCCGGACCGGATCCAGGGCATCGGTCGAGGTCGCATCGCACCAGCACGCAGGGAGTCAGACCGTGGCAAGTGGCAACGCCATCCGAGGCAGCAGAGTCGGCGCCGGCCCGATGGGCGAGGCGGAGCGCGGCGAGTCCGCCCCCCGCAACCGGATCTCCTTCTGGTGCGCGAACAGGCACGAGACGCGCCCCAGCTTCGCGGCCGAAGCGGCCATCCCGGACACCTGGGACTGTCCCCGCTGCGGCTTCCCCGCCGGCCAGGACGAGGAGAACCCCCCGGCCCCGGCCCGCAACGAGCCGTACAAGACCCACCTCGCCTACGTCCGCGAGCGTCGCACCGACGCCGACGGCGAGGCGATCCTCGCCGAGGCGCTGGCCAAGCTCCGGGGCGAGATCTGAGCAGACGTCAGGTATGACACGAGAAGGGGTCGGGCCAGTGGCCCGGCCCCTTCTCCGTGTGCACCCGAACCCGGCCCCGCCGTCGCGGCTTGACGGCGGGGCCTCACTTCCACCACCATTCCACTAACTACTTAGTGGAATGGTGGTGGAAGTGCTCGCGTACCGGATCGAACGCCGTAGCGGTGTCGCTACCTACCTCCAGATCGTCCAGCAGACCGAGCACGCGCTGCGGCTCGGAGTCCTCCAGCCCGGGGACCGCCTGCCGACCGCGAAGGAGGTGGTGGCCGCCACGGCCGTCAACCCCAACACGGTCCTCAAGGCCTACCGCGAGCTGGAACGGCGAGGGCTGGTCGCCCCCAGGCCCGGTCTCGGCACCTTCGTCCTGCGCTCGCTCGCCCGTGAGGAGGCCGCGGCGGACTCCCCGCTGCGCGCCGAGCTCGCGGACTGGGCGGCCAGGGCCAGGACCGCCGGACTGGGCCGGGCCGACGCCGAGGCGCTCGTCGTCTCGGTGCTCGACGAGGAGTTCACGGCCCGCCCCGCCGGCGCGGCCGAAGCACGGGAGGGGAACGAATGAACGGGCTGAACCCCGCCGGGGCCGCCGAGAGCGGCCCGACGGCACTGGAAGTCAGCGGACTCGGCAAGCGCTACCGTCGCGGCTGGGCGCTGAAGGACTGCTCCTTCCGCCTCCCCGCAGGCCGGATCTGCGCCCTGGTCGGGCCGAACGGCGCCGGCAAGAGCACCCTGATGTCGATCGTGTCGGGCCTGCTCACGCCCACCGAGGGCACCGCCGAGGTCCTCGGCCGGCCGCTCGGAGACCCGGCCACCCGCAGCCGGATCGGTTTCGTCTCCCAGGACAAGCCGATGTACGCCGGGTTCACGGTCGCCGAGACCCTGCGCCTGGGCCGGGAGCTGAACACCACCTGGCACCAGGCCAAGGCCGAGGACGTGGTCGCCCAGGGCGAGATCCCGCTGTCCGCCCGGGTCGGCTCGCTCTCCGGCGGCCAGCGCACCCGGGTCACCCTGGCGCTGGCGCTCGGCCGGCTGCCCGAGCTGCTGGTCCTCGACGAGCCGATGTCCGACCTCGACCCGCTGGCCAGGCACCAGTTGATGGGCGTGCTGATGGCCGAGGCCGCCGAGCGCGGCATCACCGTGCTGATGTCCTCGCACGTCATCGCCGAGCTGGAGGACTCCTGCGACTACCTGGTGCTGCTCTCCGGCGGCGGCGTGCTGCTGGCCGGTGACATCGACGAGATCGTCGAGGGCCACCAGCTGCTGGTCGGCGACGACGGCTCCCAGGCCCCGAACCCCGCCCAGGTGGTCGAGATGCGCCGCGCCGGCCGTCAGATCACCGCCCTCGTCCGGCCGGACGGACCCGCCCCGGACGGCTGGGAGACCGGTGAACCCACCCTGGAGGAAGTCCTGTTGGCCCACCTGCGCACCCCCGGCGCGCCCGCCCTGATCACCGCCGAGGCCCGGCCCGCCGAGCGGACGGTGGCGGCATGACCACCGTGGACACGACCCGACCCGCCCGCACCGGCCGGCTCGCCCCGCGCGGCATCTGGTGGCTGATGTGGCGCCAGCAGCGCGTGGTCATCCTGCTCTGGCTGGCCGCCGTGGTGGCCGCCGCGGTGGTCTTCCCGATCCTGCGCGGCGCCATGGTGGAGTACATCGACAGCCACCACATCGCGGGCTGCGCGCTGATCAGTCTCGACCCGGCCTGCCAGGTGGAGGGCGTCCAGCAGTCGGTGGAGACCTTCCGGGCCCGGTACGGCGAGATCCTCCACGGCGTGGGCCTGCTGCTGCTGATGCTCCCGGTCGGGGTCGGCGTCTTCGTGGCCGGCCCGCTGCTCTCGAAGGAGTACGAGAGCGGCACCTGGCGGCTGGTGCTCGGGCAGTCGGTGAGCCGCACCCGGTGGCTGGCGGCGAAGCTCGTCACCACCGGCGGGGTGGCCGTCGCCGGCAGCCTCGCACTGATGGGCCTGTTCCGCTGGATGTGGCTGCCGTCGGCCAACTTCGTCTCCGGCGTGGCCTGGTGCAGCAGCACCTTCATCGTCTCCGGCGGCCCGCTGCTGGCGGCCACCGTGCTGCTCGCGCTGGCGATCGGCGCGACGGTCGGCAGTCTGACCCGCCGCGTGGTGCCGTCGATGGCGATCAGCTTCGGGGCCGTGATCGTGGTGCAGTACCTGCTGTCGAGCATGCGGCCGTACCTGGTGCCGTACCAGACCCGGATCGTCTCCAGCTCCGAACTGCCCAACGACGTCTGGGCGTTCGACCACGGCTTCGTGACCCCGGACGGCCGGCACCTCTCGTACGGCGCCTCGGACATCCCCGACGGCGCCCGCGAGTACACCGATCTGCACACCGCGGCCGACTACTGGCCGCTGCAGGGCATCGAGTCGGGGATCTGCCTGGTGCTGGTGACCGCGCTGGTCGGCTTCCTGTTCTGGCGGGCCCGGCACGCGGACTGACCCGCGGGCCGACCGGACACGAAAGGGGCGGGTGGACGCGATCGCGTCCACCCGCCCCTCGTCGTCGTGCCTACGCGGCCCTGGTCCTGGCCGCGGCCGTGCGGTCGAGCAGCCACAGGGTGCGCTCGGTGCCGTACGCGCCGGAGGCCGGGGCCTCCTCCTCGCCCGGGTCGCCGAGAGCGAGGGCGACGGCGTCGGCCTTGTCCTCGCCCGCCGCGAGCAGCCAGACCTCGCGGGCCGCCCGGATGGCCGGCAGGGTCAGCGAGATCCGGGTGGGCGGCGGCTTCGGCGACTCCCGGACGCCGACCACGGTCAGCTCGCGCTCCCGGACACCGGGGTGTCCGGGGAAGAGCGAGGCGACGTGGGCGTCCGGGCCGACCCCGAGCAGCAGGACGTCGAAGGTCGGGACGGTGCTCCCGGGCTCCGCCGCCGCGGCGAGCTCCGCCGCGTAGCGGGCCGCGGCGGCCTCGGCGTCGGTGCCGTCGACGCCGTCCGAGGCGGGCATCTCGTGCACCCTCGCCGGGTCGAGCGGGACGTGCGCGAGCAGCTCGTCGCGGGCCTGGACGGCGTTGCGGTCCCCGTCCGCGGCGGGGACGAAGCGCTCGTCGCCCCACCAGAGGTCGAGCCGCGCCCAGTCGACCGCGTCGCGCGCCGGGGAGGCGGCGACCGCGGCCAGCAGGGCGTTGCCGTTGCGGCCGCCGGTGAGCACCACCGAGGCGGTGCCGCGGGCGGCCTGGGCGTCCACGATCCGGGTGATCAGCCGGGCCGCGGTGGCCCGGGCCATCAGGTCCGTGTCGTGGTGGACGACGAGCTGCCGCCCGGTGCCGCTCATGAGCCGCTCCGCTTGCGCGGCGCGGCCTTCTTCGGCGCGGCCTTCTTGGGAGCGGCCTTCTGGGTGACGGCCTTCTTGGCGGCGACCGGCTTGCGGGCGGTGGCCGCCTTGCGGGCCGGCGCCTCGGTGGTCACCTTGGCGGTCACCCGGGCCGGGGCCGCGGTGGCCGCGGCGACCGGCTCGGCCGAGGACCGGGCCGCCGTGGACGACTCCTTCAGCCGGTCGACGGGCGTGCGCACCGCCGCGGCGTAGATGTCGTCCGGGTCGAGCCGGCGCAGCTCCTCCGCGATCAGTTCGGCGGTGTCCCGCCGCTTGAGCGCGACCATGCGGTCCGGCGCACCGGGCATCGCGAGCGTGCCCAGCAGCCCGTCCGGGCGGTCCAGGGTGATGTCGCCGTCCTTGGCCCGCAGCCGGACGGCGGTGATCCCGGGTCCGGCCGTGACGACCCGCTCCACCGGCACCTTCAGCCGGGTGGCCAGCCAGAGGCCGAGCAGCTCCACGCTGGGGTTGTACGACTCGCCCTCGACGACCGCGGAGGTGATCGTGACGGGCCGCTGGTCCAGCGCGGCGGCCAGCATCGAGCGCCAGCCGGTGATCCTGGTCCAGGCCAGGTCGGTGTCGCCGGGGGTGTAGCTCTCGGCCCGCTGGCCGAGTTGGGCGACCGGCGACTCGGCGGTGACCGCGTCGGTGATCCGGCGCTGGGCCAGTGCGCCGAGCGGGTCCTGGGCCGGGTTCTGCGGTGCGTTCTCCGGCCACCAGACCACCACGGGGGCGTCCGGCAGCAGCAGCGGAAGCACCACCGACTGGGCGTGCAGGGCGAGTTCGCCGTGCATCCGGAGGATGACGGTCTCGCCGGGGCCGGCGTCGGCGCCGACCAGTATCTCCGCGTCCAGGCGGGTCTCGGCGCGGGCCCGGGGCGAGCGCCCGGCGCGTTTGATGACCGCGAGGATGCGCGAGGGGTGCTCGCGCGACGCGTCGTTGGCCGCCTTGAGCGCGTCGTACGCGCTGCCCTCGTCGGTGACGATGACGAGGGTGAGCACCATGCCGGCGGCGGTGGATCCGCTGGCCCGGCGCGCGTCCATCAGCGCAGCGTTGATCTTGCTGGACGTGGTGTTCGTCAGGTCGATCTTCATGGCCGGCGCCAGCTCCTGCCGTCTCGTGCGAGCATCTCGTCCGCCTCGGTCGGACCCCAGGTGCCCGCCGGGTACTGGGCGGGCTTGCCGTGGGTGTCCCAGTACTCCTCGATCGGGTCGAGGATCCCCCAGGAGAGCTCGACCTCCTGGTGGCGCGGGAACAGGTTGGCGTCACCCAGCAGGACGTCCAGGATGAGCCGCTCGTACGCCTCGGGGCTGGACTCGGTGAAGGACTCGCCGTAGGCGAAGTCCATCGTGACGTCGCGGACCTCGAAGGAGGTGCCGGGTACCTTGGAGCCGAACCGCACCGTGACGCCCTCGTCCGGCTGCACCCGGATCACCAGGGCGTTCTGCCCGAGCTCCTCGGTGGCGTAGGAGTCGAACGGCAGGTACGGGGCGCGCTGGAAGACCACCGCGATCTCGGTGACCCGCCGGCCGAGCCGCTTGCCGGTGCGCAGGTAGAACGGGACACCCGCCCAGCGGCGGTTGTTGATCTCCAGCTTGATGGCGGCGTAGGTGTCGGTCTTGGACTTGGGGTTGATGCCGTCCTCCTCCAGGTACCCGACCACCTCCTCGCCACCCTGCCAGCCGGCCGCGTACTGCCCGCGCACGGTGTGCTTGCCCAGGTCCTCGGGGAGCTGGACGGCGCTGAGCACCTTGAGCTTCTCGGCGACCAGGGCCTTGGGGTGGAACGAGGCCGGCTCCTCGATGGCGGTGAGCGCCATCAGCTGGAGCAGGTGGTTCTGGATGACGTCCCGGGCGGAGCCGATGCCGTCGTAGTACCCGGCCCGGCCGCCGATGCCGATGTCCTCCGCCATGGTGATCTGCACGTGGTCGACGTAGGACCGGTTCCAGATCGGCTCGAACATGGTGTTGGCGAAGCGGAGCGCCAGGATGTTCTGGACGGTCTCCTTGCCGAGGTAGTGGTCGATCCGGAAGACCTCGTCCCGGGGGAAGACCTCGTGGACGATCCGGTTCAGCTCCTGGGCGCTCTCCAGGTTGTGGCCGAACGGCTTCTCGATCACCGCGCGGCGCCAGGAGCCGGGCGGCGGGTCGGCCAGCCCGTGCTTCTTGAGCTGCTGCACCACGACCGGGAAGGCCTTGGGCGGGACGGACAGGTAGAAGGCGAAGTTGCCGCCGGTGCCCTGCGCCTCGTCCAGGTCCTCGATGGTCTTGCGCAGGGTGTCGAAGGCGTCGTCGTCCTCGAACGTGCCCTGGACGAACCGCATGCCCTTGGCGAGCTGCTGCCAGACCTCCTCACGGAAGGGGGTCCGGGCGTGCTGCTTGACCGCGTCGTGGACCTCCTTGGCGAAGTCCTCGTCCTCCCACTCCCGCCGGGCGAAGCCGATCAGCGAGAAGCCGGGCGGCAGCAGGCCGCGGTTGGCCAGGTCGTAGATGGCGGGCATCAGCTTCTTGCGCGACAGGTCACCGGTCACGCCGAAGATCACCAGGCCGGACGGCCCGGCGATCCTCGGCAGCCGGCGGTCGGCGGGGTCACGCAGCGGGTTGACGGGGGTGAGCGGGGGGTCGCCCTGATCGCCCTCCGCCCCCTCGACATCCGGGTACGGCTGTGTGTTGCTCACGTGGTGGGCTCCGCTTCCAGTGCTATGGCGACGAGCAGGATCACTTCTCGTCGGCGAACGAGGCCAGCGACGCCGTCACCGTGTCCACCAGCTCGTTCCAGGAGGCCTCGAACTTCTCCACGCCCTCGTCCTCCAGCACCTGGACCACGTCGGCGTAGTCCACACCGGCGGCGGCGATGGCGTCCATCACGGCCTGCGCGTCGGCGTAGTTGACGGTGATGGTGTCACCGGTGATCACGCCGTGGTCGTCGGTGGCGTCCAGGGTGGCCTCGGGCATCGTGTTGACGGTGCCGGGGGCGACCAGCTCGGTGACGTAGAGGGTGTCGGGCAGCGACGGGTCCTTGACACCCGTCGAGGCCCAGAGCGGGCGCTGCGGCTTGGCACCGGCGGCCTCCAGCGCCTTCCAGCGCTCGGAGCCGAACACCTCCTCGTACGCCTGGTAGGCGAGGCGGGCGTTGGCCAGGGCGGCCTTGGAGCGCAGGTCGCGGGCGTCGCCGCCGATCTTCTCCAGGCGCTTGTCGATCTCGGTGTCCACGCGGGAGACGAAGAACGAGGCGACCGACTCGATCGAGGACAGGTCCAGGCCGGTGGCCTTGGCCTTCTCCAGGCCGGAGAGGTACGCGTCCATGACGGCGCGGTAGCGCTCGAGCGAGAAGATCAGCGTGACGTTGACGCTGATGCCCTTGCCGAGCACCTCGGTGATGGCGGGCAGGCCGGCCTTGGTGGCGGGGATCTTGATGAACACGTTCGGGCGGTCCACCAGCCACCACAGCTGCTTGGCCTCGGCCACGGTCGCCGCGGTGTTGTGGGCCAGGCGCGGGTCGACCTCGATGGACACCCGGCCGTCGCGGCCGTTGGAGGCGTCGTAGACGGGGCGCAGCACGTCGGCCGCGTCCCGGACGTCGCTGGTGGTGATCATGCGCAGGGCCTCGTCCGTGGTGAGCTTGCGCACGGCGAGGTCGCGGAGCTGGCTGTCGTAGGCGGTGCTGCCGCCGCCGATGGCCTTCTGGAAGATGGTCGGGTTGGTGGTGACCCCCACCACGTGCTTGCTCTGCACCAGCTCGGCCAGGTTCCCGCTGTTCAGCCGGTCGCGGCTGAGGTCGTCCAGCCAGATCGCCACGCCTTCGTCGCTGAGGCGCTTCAGTGCGTCAGTCATGGTGCTCAGTCCTCTTCTTATCTTTTTGTCTTCGTTCGGGTCGTCGGAGGGGCCGGGGTACCGATGTGCGGTCGGGTACCCCGGCTCCGGTGGTGCTATCGGGAGACGGCCTCGACCGTGCGGAGCGAGGCGCGGGCCGCGTTGGCGACCGCGTCGGCGGTCAGGCCGAACTCCTGGAAGAGCACCTTGTAGTCGGCGGAGGCGCCGAAGTGCTCCAGGCTGATGATCCGGCCGGCGTCGCCGACCAGTTCGCGCCAGCCCTGGGCGATGCCGGCCTCGACCGAGACGCGGGCCCGGACGTTGGGCGGCAGCACACTGTCGCGGTAGGCCTGGTCCTGCTCGTTGAACCACTCGATCGAGGGCATCGAGACCACGCGGGTCGGGACGCCGTCGGCCTCCAGGGCCTCGCGGGCCTGGACGGCCAGCTGGACCTCGGAGCCGGTGCCGATCAGGATCACCTTCGGGGCGCCGTCGGACGCCTCGGCCAGCACGTAGCCGCCCTTCGCGGTGCCCTCGGCGGAGCCGAAGACCTCGCGGTCGAAGGTCGGCACGTTCTGCCGGGTGAGCGCCAGGCCGACCGGGCCGGGGTGGCTGGTGTGCCGCTCCAGGACGGTGCGCCAGGCGACCGCCGTCTCGTTGGCGTCGGCCGGGCGGACCATGGCCAGGCCCGGGATGGCGCGCAGCGAGGCCAGGTGCTCGACCGGCTGGTGGGTCGGGCCGTCCTCGCCGAGGCCGATCGAGTCGTGCGTCCAGACGTAGGTGACCGGCAGCTTCATCAGGGCGGCCAGCCGGACGGCCGGGCGCATGTAGTCGGCGAACACCAGGAAGGTGCCGCCGAACACGCGGGTGCGGCCGTGGAGCGCGATGCCGTTCATGGTGGAGCCCATGGCGTGCTCGCGGATGCCGAAGTGGATGGTGCGGCCGTAGGGGCTCGCGGACTTCAGCGGGTTGCCCTCGGGGAGGAAGGAGCTGTCCTCGTCGATGGTGGTGAGGTTGGACTCCGCGAGGTCGGCCGAGCCGCCCCACAGCTCCGGGATCACCGCGCCGAGCGCCTTGAGGGTTTCGCCGGACGCCTTGCGGGTGGCGACCTCCTTGCCGGCGGGGAAGGAGGGGACGGCCTTCTCCCAGCCGGCCGGGAGCTCGCCGATCTGGATCCGGTCGAAGTCGGCGGCGCGCTGCGGGTTGGCGGCGTGCCAGGCGCGGAAGCCCTGCTCCCACTGCTCGCGGGCGGCCTTGCCGCGCTGGATGACGTGCCGGGCGTGGTCCAGGACCGCCTCGGAGACCTCGAAGGTCTTCTCCGGCGAGAAGCCGAGCACCTTCTTGGTCGCGGCGATCTCGGCGTCGCCGAGCGCGGAGCCGTGGGCCTTGGCGGTGTTCTGGGCGTCCGGGGCCGGCCACGCGATGATGGTGCGCATCGCGATGATCGACGGGCGCTCGGTCTCGGCCCGGGCGGCCTCCAGGGCGTCGGCGAGCGCGAACACGTCCACGTCGCCGTCGGCCTTGGGGGTGATCCGCTGGACGTGCCAGCCGTACGCCTCGTAGCGGGCCAGGACGTCCTCGGAGAAAGCGGTCGCGGTGTCGCCCTCGATCGAGATGTGGTTGTCGTCGTAGAGCGCGACCAGGTTGCCCAGCTTCTGGTGGCCGGCGAGCGAGGAGGCCTCGGCGGAGATGCCCTCCTCCAGGTCGCCGTCGGAGACGATGGCCCAGATGGTGTGGTCGAACGGCGACTCGCCGGCCGGGGCCTCGGGGTCGAACAGGCCGCGCTCGTAGCGGGCCGCCATCGCCATGCCGACCGCGTTGCCGATGCCCTGGCCGAGCGGGCCGGTGGTGGTCTCCACGCCCGCGGTGTGGCCGTGCTCCGGGTGGCCGGGGGTGCGGCTGCCGGCGACCCGGAAGGCCTTGAGGTCGTCCAGCGACAGCCCGTACCCGGCCAGGAACAGCTGGGTGTAGAGCGTCAGCGAGGTGTGCCCCGGGGACAGCACGAAGCGGTCGCGGCCGACCCAGGACGGGTCCGTGGGGTCGTGGCGCAGGAAGTGCTGGAAGATGACGTAAGCCGCGGGGGCCAGGGACATCGCCGTGCCCGGGTGGCCGTTGCCCACCTTCTGCACGGCGTCCATGGCCAGGACCCGGGCGGTGTCCACGGCCCTCTGGTCCAGTTCGGTCCACTCGAATACGTTCGGCGTCGTGCTCACCCTGACTCAGGGCTCCTTCCATAGTGAAGTGTGACCCCGTGAAGGGGACCGGGTCGGCCACGGCGCTGTGGACCTGACGCTTGGATGGTGCCGGTCACGGAGGGTTGATCCCGCTTCTCTGTGCGAGCCTACCGCCCTGGGGGCCCCTCACCCTGCGTGGTGGGACAACCGGGGTTTCCGGGGGACCATTCCCCCGGGACTGTGTCACCTTCTCCGTCCTACCCTCACGGAAACTCCGCCGTTCCGCGCGTCCGAGGGGTAAGACGAACGCGTGCGAAATCCGGTGAAACGCCCATATCTCCTGTCCGGTCTGCGGTGATTCACCCGGCGGTGTGCGGTTCGGCTCGCCGGGGTACCCCGGAGCCGGCCGGGAGATATGGAGCGTCTAAGGTGGCGTGGTACGCGCAGAGCGGACGTATCGGCACCCGTGGGTGCGGTGGACGCCTGTGAAGGTTCATCGTGAGTTGGGGTGTTCGTGACCGCCGTCGAATCCCGCCCCGCCGGGGCGGTCGGAGCGACGCCTGCGCATCGGCCGTTCGGGGCCCGTGTCGGGGCGTTCGTCGCACTGACGAAGCCTCGGATCATCGAGCTGCTGTTGATCACCACCGTGCCGGTGATGTTCCTGGCGCAGCGCGGTGTGCCGGATCCGCTCCTGGTCCTCTGGGTCGTGGTCGGCGGGTACCTGTCCGCCGGCGGCGCCAACGCGCTCAACATGTACATCGACCGCGACATCGACGCGGTGATGAGCCGCACCGAGCGCCGTC
This sequence comes from Kitasatospora sp. NPDC088346, assembly GCF_044740765.1. NCBI lineage: Bacteria > Bacillati > Actinomycetota > Actinomycetes > Kitasatosporales > Streptomycetaceae > Kitasatospora > Kitasatospora sp. NPDC088346. The sequence goes on along the minus strand of NZ_JBIURH010000006.1, from coordinate 167,257 downwards.
CGCTGGTGACGGGCATGGTCTCGCCGCGCGAGGCGCTGGTCTTCGGCATCGCGCTGGCGGTCGGTTCGACGATCTGGCTCGGGGTGCTGGTCAACGCGCTGGCCTCGGGGCTCGCGCTGCTCGCGCTGCTGTTCTACGTGTTCGTGTACACGCTCGGTCTGAAGCGGCGCACGGCGCAGAACATCGTCTGGGGCGGGATCGCGGGCTGCATGCCGGTGTTCGTCGGCTGGGCGGCCGTCACCAATTCGGTGTCCTGGTCGGCGCTGGTGCTGTTCCTGGTGATCTTCTTCTGGACGCCGCCGCACTACTGGCCGCTGTCGATGAAGGTCCGGGACGACTACGCCCGGGCCGGCGTGCCGATGCTGCCGGTGATCAAGGGCAACCTGGCGGTGGCCCGGCAGATCGTCGCCTACTCCTGGGTGATGGTCGTGGTCTCGCTGGCGCTCTGGCCGCTGGCGCACACCAGCTGGCTGTACCCGGTCGCCGCGGTGGTGCTCGGCGTGGCCTGGCTGAAGGAGGCGCACGGCCTGCACGCCCGCGCCAAGGCCGGTGTGGTCGGCGCCAAGCTCAAGGAGATGCGGCTTTTCCACTGGTCGATCACCTACCTGACCCTGCTGTTCGTGGTCATCGCGGTCGACCCGTTCGTCAAGTAGCGAGGGCGGCTCCGCCCCGAAGGGCCCCACCGGTCGACCGGTGGGGCCCTTCGTGTACGCCCCGCGGCACCGTCCCGCGGCACCGCCCTGCGGGGCCCTCAGCGGGGCGGGAGCGCGCTGGGGCCCACGTGGTCGTCCAGCCAGTCCTTCAGCGGCCGGGAGGCGCGCAGGAAGGCGGTGATCCGCCGGTACGCCGCAGGGGTGCCCAGCCAGTCGGCGGGCTCCCACTCCTGCCAGGCCACCAGGCCCTTGTTGCGCAGCAGTTCGATCCTCGGGTGGTCCTTGGGGTAGCCGCGCGGGGCGGTCTTCAGCGGGTCCCGCCCGGAGACCACCGGGCCCGCCCGGTGGACCTCGGCGATCACCCGTTCCAACTCCGCGCCGGTCACGTCCTCGGCCACGGCGGCGCGGTAGCGCTCCAACTGGTCGGAGGCCAGCTGGTACATCCCGTTGCCGCAGGCCAGCCCGTCGGCGGAGAGCTGGATGTAGCCGCCGGCGGCCAGGTAGCCGCCGATGTGGGTCTTGTACGGCGCCTTGTCGGCGCTGAACCGGACGTCGCGGTTGGGGCGGAAGATCTTGCCGGGGCCGAACTCCGGCTCCAGCCGTTCCAGCAGCTCGGCCATCGGCTCGCGCACCGCGCGCTCGTACACCTCCCGGTGCTCGGTCCAGAAGGCCTTGGAGTTGTCGGCCTCCAGTCGCTCGTAGAACTCCAGCGCCTCGTCCTGCCAACCGTCGAAAGTCACCGGGTCAGGCTATCCGCGGAGCGTGTGGCCCGCCGCACACCGTGCTCCCGTCGCCAGGGCGGCTACCGATCGGTAGCATGCGGGCATGACCAGCGCAGAGAACGCCACCACCGCCGCGCCCGACGCCCGCGCCGAGCGGCGTGCCAAGCGCATCGCCAAGCACCTCACCCGGTTCGCCGCCCAGCACGGCGGCAGTGCCGAGGGCGTCGTCGAGTACGTCGGCCGCACCGCGACCCGGATCGTCGTGGTCGGCGCGGACGGCGCCTGGGGCGACCAGGTCGCCCCGACCCACGCCGTCGGCCTGCGGGCCGCCCAGCTCGCAGGCCTGACCCTGCACGACAGCTTCGAGGGCGAGCTCGGGCTCAAGGTGAGGACCAGCGCCTACGAGTGGAAGCGGATGGCCGGTATCCAGATCGGCGGCTGACCGGACGGGGTTCAGACCGCGGTGGCCTGCGGGGCGGGTGCCGGCGCGTCGGGGGCGGGCACGACGGCGGCGGGCTCGTCGGCGCGGGTGCGGAGCGCGAACGGGATCCGCAGCGCGGCGATCCAGGTCAGGGCGGCGCCCACCATGTGCACGCCGACCATCACCTCGGGGGCGTCGGTGAAGTACTGGACGAAGCCCAGCAGGCCCTGCAGCACCAGCACCAGCATCAGGTCGCGGACCCGGTCCCGCGCGGCCCGCGGCGCCTTGACCGCGGCGAACACGAAGATCACCGCGATGGTCAGGCCGACCGCGACGAAGGCCAGGTCCGCGTGGGCCTGGGCGAGCCGGTCGTAGTCCAGCATGATCCGCCGGACCGGCTTGTCCATCGTCCCGGAGGAGCCCGGGTGGTGGCCCGCGCCGGTCACCAGGGTGCCGGCCAGCACCAGCAGGCCGACGACCAGCACCAGCACCCGGGACAGCCGCAGGATCGGCTCGGCGACCAGCGCCCGGGGCGCGCCGTCGCCCTCCTTCGAGCGCTCCCACATCAGCACCGCGACCCAGACCAGCGCCATCGCGGCCACCATGTGCAGCGCCACCACGTACGGGTTGAGGTGGGTCAGCACGGTGACGCCGCCGATCACGGCGTTGCTCATCACCAGCCAGAACTGCGCCCAGCCGAGCCGGGTCAGGCCGCGCCGCCAGGGGGTCGCGCAGCGGGCCGCCAGGGTGGCCCAGGCGATCGCCGCGCACAGCACGTAGGTGAGCATCCGGTTGGTGAACTCGATGACCCCGTGCAGGCCCATCTCGGGCGTCGGGGTGAGGCTCTCGCCGGTGCAGCGGGGCCAGGTGGTGCAGCCGAGGCCGGAGGCGGTGAGCCGGACGGCGCCGCCGGTGAGCACGATGACCACGCTCATCACCAGCGCGGCGAGCGCGGCCCGCCGGACGGTCTCGGCGGTCGGGTGCCAGCGGTCGGCGAGGAGGGAGGAGGGGGTACGCACCCGTTCATCCTAGGTGGGCTTACGTCCGATCTTGGGGCGGGGCGGCCGCTGCCGGGATCCGTCGCGCCCGGCGGACTCTTCGAGCGAATCGGACATTGGTCTCGACCAATCTGCCGGACGCTCGACCGGGCGCGCGCGGTCACGCACCCGCCCGCCGTCCACCTGTTGACCACGCCGCCCCCGCCCGTCGACCACTGCGGGATGTGACGGTTCGCCAGATGTGTCGGAATTGCGCCCGATTCGCGGGGATTCCCCCCGGGGTGGACGCAGTTCCGTCCCGGATCTAGGCGTGAGTGGACCTCCTGTGGTGAGGTGCGGCCAGATTCACGCCATTCGGCTGAAAAGAGGAGCAGAGCATGGCAGGGCAGCGACGCATATCCGGTGGTCTGGTCGCAGCGGCGGCCGGTCTGGGCATCGTGGCACCGCTGGTGCTGGCCGGAAGCGCCTCCGCGCACACCAACAAGACCCAGATCACCTGCGAGAAGGTCACCGTCGACCTGACCGCGTACAACTCCAAGAGCGGCAACACCGTCACCCTGGTCATCGGCGCCGACAAGGTGCTCGACAAGGTGGCCTTCGGCAAGTCGTTCCACCAGGAGTTCACGGTGCCGGCACACACTGCGGACGTCACCGCGACCCTGACCGTGCAGACCGACGAGGACAAGGAGGGGAAGAAGGGCTGGAGCTTCACCAAGCAGCTCACCGCCCACGAGTGCCCGGTCCCGTCCACCAGCCCGAGCACCTCGGTCTCCCCGTCGTCGAGCACCAGCGGCACCCCGACGGCCAGCACCACGCCGTCGCAGAGCACCTCGGGGACCCCGAGCTCCACCCCGAGCGTCTCCGCGACCGGCCCCGTCCCGAGCGCCTCCCCGAGCGGGCCGCAGCTGGCCTCCACCGGTGGCGGCGGCAACGCGGGGGTCCTCGCGGCCACCGGCGTCGGCGTGATCGCGATCGGCGGCGGGGTCATGTTCCTCGTCCGCCGCCGCCCGTCGCGCCGTCACTGACGCATGGTCACTCCCAGCGGAAGAACCGGCTGGCTGCGCCCAGTCCCAGAACGGCCCAGGCGGACAGGATCCCCAGGTCCGCCCACGGCACCGAACCGCCGTACTGGAGCACTGAGCGCAGCCCGTCGGACAGCGCGCCGACCGGCAGCAGCTCCAGCACCGGCCGCACGGCCGCGGGGAACTTCGACAGCGGCACCACGACACCGCCGGCCAGCAGCAGCAGGACGAACACCAGGTTGGCGGCGGCCAGCGTGGCCTCCGCGCGCAGCGTGCCGGCCATCAGCAGGCCGAGGCCGGAGAACGCGGCCGTGCCCAGCACCAGCAGCGCCAGCACCGCGGCCGGGCCGCCCTGCGGCGACCAGCCCAGCGCCAGCGCGATCGCCGACAGCAGCAGCACCTGGAGCACCTCGGTGACCAGCACGCAGCCGGTCTTCGCGGTGAGCAGCGCCCAGCGCGGCAGGGGCGTCGAGCCCAGCCGCTTGAGGACGCCGTAGCGGCGCTCGAAGCCGGTGGCGATCGCCTGGCCGGTGAAGGCGGTGGACATCACGGCGAGCGCCAGCAGGCCGGGCGCCAGGAAGTCGACCCGCCGGCCGGGCCCCTCCACCGCGACCACGTCCACCGCGCTGAACAGCACCAGCAGCACGGTCGGGATGACCACCGTCAGCAGCAGCTGCTCGCCGTTGCGCAGCAGCATCCTGGTCTCCAGCGCGGTCTGCGCCAGCAGCATCCGGCCGACCGGGGCGGCCCCGGGTCGGGGTTCGAAGGTGGTCACGAGCGCAGCTCCCGTCCGGTCAGTTCCAGGAAGACGTCCTCCAGGCTGCGCCGCTGCACGGCCAGCTTCTCGGGCATCACGCCGGCCTCGGCGCACCAGGCGGTGACGGTGGCCAGCAGGCGGGGGTCCATCGGGGCCTGGACCCGGTACGAGCCGGGGGTGGGCTGGGTGGCGTCCGCGCCGTCCGGCAGGACCTTGCGCAGGCCGGTCAGGTCGAGGCCGGGCGGGCCGTCGAAGCGCAGGCTGCTCTCGGCGCCGCCCCGGCAGAGCTCCTCCGGGCTGCCGCTCGCGATCACCCGGCCGCGGTCGATCACGGCGACCCGGTCGGCGAGCTGTTCGGCCTCGTCCATGTGGTGGGTGGTGATCACCACGGTCACGCCGTCCCGGCGCAGTTCCCGGACCAGCTCCCAGGTGGCGCGCCGGGCCTGCGGGTCGAGTCCGGCGGTGGGCTCGTCCAGGAAGACCAGCTCGGGGCGGCCGACCACGGCCATCGCCAGGGCCAGGCGCTGCTGCTGGCCGCCGGAGAGCCGGCGGTAGGTGGTGCGGCCGCAGGAGTCGAGGCCGAGGCGCTCGATCAGGGGCTGCAGGGGGAGCGGGTCGGCGTAGAGGCGCGCGGTGTGCCGGAGCATCTCGACGGCCCGGGCGCCGGCGTAGACGCCACCCGTCTGGAGCATCACGCCGATCCGGGGTCGCAGCCGTGCGGCGTCGGCGACCGGGTCGAGCCCGAGCACGCGGACGGTGCCCGCGTCGGGGCGGCGGTAGCCCTCGCAGGTCTCGACGGTGGTGGTCTTGCCGGCCCCGTTCGGACCGAGCACGGCGGTGACCGTGCCGCGCTCGATGGCCAGGTCGAGGCCGTCCACGGCGAGCTTGTCGCCGTAGCGTTTGACCAGCCCGGCCACCTCGACGGCGGGTGTTGTCTGCATACCGGGGAGTCTAAGAGGGCCGCACGCGGGGGCCGTCCACCGCCCTCCTGTGATCGTTTTCGCAGGTCAGGTAAGCCTTACCTGCGTGATTGAAGCCACGGATGAGGCGTGGGTCACGGCTTGTCCTTCCGGAAGGAATTACGCAACAATCGTGTTGTGAAATACATGCGCGAGCACAGCCCTGAGTCGGAGGCCGAGTCGGCCTCCGGCCCCGTGCTGCCCGCGCCGGCGGCCGAGGCCCCGCTCGACGGGCACCGGGCGACCCGGGACCGGGTCGCCCGCTCGATCCTCGACCACGGGCCCTCCTCCGCCGCCGACCTGGCCAGCCGCCTCGGGCTGACCGCCGCCGCAGTCCGCCGGCACCTGGACGCCCTGGCCGCCGCCGGCCTGGTGGAGTCCCGGGACCAGCGGGTCTACGGCAGCCGCGGCCGGGGCCGTCCGGCCAAGGTCTTCGCCCTGACCGAGTGCGGCCGGGACGCCTTCTACCAGGCGTACGACCAGCTCGCCGCCGACGCACTGCGCTGGATCTCCGACGCGGTGGGCGGCGGCCCGGCGGGCGAGGAGGCGGTCGCGGCGTTCGCCCGGGCCCGCTTCCACAAGCAGGGGGAGAAGTACCGCAGTGCCCTCGACGAGGCCGACGACGGCCGCCGGGCCGAGGCGCTCGCCCTGGCGCTGAGCGCCGACGGGTACGCTGCCACGGTGCGGCGAGTGCCCGCCGCGACGGCCGCCAAGGCCCCGGTGGGGGCCCAGCTCTGCCAGCACCACTGCCCGGTCGCGCACATCGCCGAGCAGTTCCCGCAGCTCTGCGAGGCGGAGACCGAGGTCTTCTCCCAGCTCCTGGGCACCCATGTGCAAAGGCTGGCCACGATCGCCCACGGCGACGGGGTCTGCACCACCTATGTGCCGGCACCCGGTGCCGCACCGTCTCCCGCGCGTGAGCGGGAGCCCGGTGCCGTGCCGACTGTCGGTACGTCCCGACACGAATCGGCTCGTCCGCGCGGAGGAACCTCGCATGACTGACATCGCACACCCGGAGCTCGAAGGCCTGGGCACCTACGAGTACGGCTGGTCGGACCCCGACGCCGCCGGTGCCACCGCCAAGCGCGGCCTCAGCGAGGACGTCGTCCGCGACATCTCGGCGAAGAAGTCCGAGTCCGAGTGGATGCTCAACCTGCGCCTCAAGGGTCTGAAGCTGTTCGGCAAGAAGCCCATGCCGACCTGGGGTTCCGACCTCAGCGGCATCGACTTCGACAACATCAAGTACTTCGTCCGCTCCACCGAGAAGCAGGCCGAGTCCTGGGAGGACCTGCCCGCCGACATCAAGGCGACGTACGACAAGCTCGGCATCCCGGAGGCGGAGAAGCAGCGCCTGGTCGCGGGTGTCGCCGCGCAGTACGAGTCCGAGGTCGTCTACCACCAGATCCGCGAGGACCTGGAGGAGCAGGGCGTCATCTTCCTGGACACCGACACCGCGCTCAAGGAGCACCCGGAGCTCTTCAAGGAGTACTTCGGCACCGTCATCCCGGTCGGCGACAACAAGTTCGCCTCGCTCAACACGGCGGTGTGGTCCGGCGGTTCGTTCATCTACGTGCCGAAGGGCGTGCACGTCGACATCCCGCTGCAGGCCTACTTCCGGATCAACACCGAGAACATGGGCCAGTTCGAGCGGACGCTGATCATCGTCGACGAGGACGCCTACGTCCACTACGTCGAGGGCTGCACCGCCCCGATCTACTCCTCGGACTCGCTGCACAGCGCCGTGGTGGAGATCATCGTCAAGAAGGGCGGCCGCTGCCGCTACACGACCATCCAGAACTGGTCGAACAACGTCTACAACCTGGTCACCAAGCGCGCCGTGGCGTACGAGGGCGCGACCATGGAGTGGGTCGACGGCAACATCGGCTCCAAGGTCACCATGAAGTACCCGGCCGTCTACCTGATGGGCGAGCACGCCAAGGGCGAGACCCTGTCGATCGCCTTCGCGGGCGAGGGCCAGCACCAGGACGCCGGCGCCAAGATGGTGCACATGGCGCCGAACACCTCCTCCAACATCGTCTCCAAGTCGGTGGCGCGAGGCGGCGGCCGGACCTCCTACCGCGGGCTGATCGAGATCGGCGAGGGCTCCAAGGGCGCCAAGTCCAACGTGCTCTGCGACGCGCTGCTGGTCGACACCGTCTCGCGCTCGGACACCTACCCGTACGTCGACGTCCGCGAGGACGACGTGTCGATGGGCCACGAGGCGACCGTCTCCAAGGTCAGCGAGGACCAGCTCTTCTACCTGATGAGCCGGGGCATGACCGAGTTCGAGGCGATGGCGATGATCGTCCGTGGCTTCGTCGAGCCGATCGCGCGCGAGCTGCCGATGGAGTACGCGCTGGAGCTGAACCGGCTGATCGAGCTGCAGATGGAGGGATCGGTCGGCTGACGCCCGCCGCCCGCCGTCCCACCCGCACTTTTCAGGAAGAGAGCACTACGACAGCCATGGCTGACGTCAACACCACCTCCGGCGCCACGACCGCCGGCTCGATCGAGGTCGGCACCGCCGGCGCCGGCGCGCAGCTGGCCGGCCCCGGCACCGGCCGGGCCGCGGTCACGCAGCCGATCGACGCCCGCGTCGCGGTCAAGCCCTCGTACGACGTGAACGACTTCCCGGTGCCGACCGGCCGCGAGGAGGACTGGCGGTTCACCCCGCTGCACCGCCTCGCCGGGCTGCACGACGGCACCGCGGCGGAGGCCGTCCGGGGCGAGGACAAGATCGACCTCGGCCTGCCCAAGGGCGTCAGCGCCTCGCTGGTCGGCCGGGACGACGAGCGGATCGGCCGCGCCGGCAAGCCGGTCGACCGGGTCGCCGCGCAGGCGTTCAGCTCCTTCGAGCAGGCGCTCGTGGTCACCGTCCCCCAGGACGCCGTGCTCACCGAGCCGGTCCGGATCGACGTGCACGGCGAGGGCGGGGTCGCCTTCGCCCACGTGGTGATCGACGTCAAGCCGTTCGCCGAGGCGGTCGTGGTGATCAACCACACCGGTACCGGCACCCGGGCCGCCAACGTCGAGCTGCTGCTCGGCGACGGCGCCAAGCTCACCTTCGTCTCGGTCCAGGACTGGGACCGCGACGCCGTGCACGTCGCGCAGCACACCGCGCTGGTCGGCCGGGACGCCTCGCTCAAGTCCGTCGTGGTCACCTTCGGCGGCGACCTCGTCCGGCTGCACCCGCGGGTCAACTACGCGGGCCCCGGCGGCGAGGCCGACCTGTTCGGCCTGTACTTCGCCGACGCCGGCCAGCACCTGGAGCACCGTCTGGTCATCGACCACGACACCCCGCACTGCCGTTCCAACGTGGCGTACAAGGGCGCGCTGCAGGGCCGGGACGCGCACGCGGTCTGGGTCGGCGACGTGCTGATCCGCGCCGCCGCCGAGGGCACCGACACCTACGAGCTCAACCGCAACCTGGTGCTCACCGACGGCGCCCGGGTCGACTCGATCCCGAACCTGGAGATCGAGACCGGCGAGATCACCGGCGCCGGCCACGCCTCGGCGACCGGCCGCTTCGACGACGAGCAGCTGTTCTACCTCCAGGCCCGCGGCATCCCGGCCGACGAGGCCCGCCGCCTGGTGGTCCGCGGCTTCTTCGCCGAGCTGGTCCAGCAGATCGGCGTCGCCGAGATCCAGGACCGCCTGATGGAGAAGATCGACGCGGAGCTGGAAGAGACCGTCGCATGAGCTTCCTCCGCGCCTGCGCGCTGACCGACCTCGCCGAGGACGAGCCCAAGCGGGTCGACCTCAACGGCGTCCCGGTCGCGCTGGTCCGCACCGAGGGCGAGGTGTTCGCGATCAACGACACGTGCTCGCACGCCAACGTCTCGCTCTCCGAGGGCGAGGTCGAGGACTGCATGATCGAGTGCTGGCTGCACGGCTCCAGCTTCGACCTGCGGACCGGCAAGCCCTCCGGACTGCCCGCCACCAGGCCGGTCGCCGTCTACCCCGTAAAGATCGAAGGGGACGATGTGCTCGTCTCCGTCAACCAGGAGTCCTGAGTCCACATGGCAACGCTTGAAATCCGCGACCTGCACGTCTCCGTCGAGGCCGAGAACGGCCCCCGCGAGATCCTCCGCGGCGTCGACCTGACCGTGAAGCAGGGCGAGACCCACGCCATCATGGGCCCCAACGGCTCCGGCAAGTCCACCCTGGCGTACTCGCTGGCGGGTCACCCGAAGTACACCGTCACCAGCGGCTCGGTGCTGCTGGACGGCGAGGACGTGCTGGAGATGTCCGTCGACGAGCGGGCCCGCGCCGGCGTCTTCCTGGCCATGCAGTACCCGGTCGAGGTCCCCGGGGTCTCGGTCTCCAACTTCCTGCGCACCGCCGCCACCGCCGTCCGCGGCGAGGCCCCCAAGCTGCGGCTGTGGGTCAAGGAGGTCAAGGAGGCGATGGCCGCCCTGCACATGGACCCGGCGTTCGCCGAGCGCAACGTGAACGAGGGCTTCTCCGGCGGCGAGAAGAAGCGCCACGAGATCCTCCAGCTGGAGCTGCTCAAGCCGAAGATCGCGATCCTCGACGAGACCGACTCCGGCCTCGACGTCGACGCGCTGCGCCAGGTCTCCGAGGGCATCAACCGGGTCGCCTCCTCCGGTGAGGTCGGCACCCTGCTGGTCACCCACTACACCCGGATCCTGAAGTACATCAAGCCCGACCACGTCCACGTCTTCTCGGCCGGTCGGATCGTCGAGTCCGGCGGTCCCGAGCTGGCCGACAAGCTGGAGAACGAGGGCTACGCGGCTTACGTGAAGGGCGGCGCTTCCGAGTGACACTGCATCCCGGCTCGGCGCTCGCCGGGCCCCTGTCCGAGGCCCAGGACTTCGGCGACGCGATCCGCAAGGACTTCCCGATCCTGCAGCGCGTGCTGCACGACGGGAAGCCCCTGGTCTACCTCGACAACGCGGCCACCTCGCAGAAGCCCCGTCAGGTGCTCGAAGCCCTGAACGCCTACTACGAGCGGCACAACGCCAACGTGCACCGCGGCGTGCACGTGCTGGCCGAGGAGGCCACGGCGCTGTACGAGGGCGCCCGCGACAAGGTCGCGGCGTTCATCAACGCGCCGAGCCGGGACGAGGTGATCTTCACCAAGAACGCCTCGGAGTCGCTCAACCTGGTCGCCAACATGCTCGGTTGGGCCGACGAGCCGTACCGCGTGGACGCGGACGCGGAGATCGTCATCACCGAGATGGAGCACCACTCCAACATCGTGCCGTGGCAGCTGCTCGCGCAGCGCACCGGCGCGGAGCTGAAGTGGTTCGGGCTCACCGACGAGGGACGGCTCGACCTGTCCACCATCGACGAGCTGATCACCGAGAAGACGAAGATCGTCTCGTTCACGCTGGTCTCCAACCTGATGGGCACGGTCAACCCGGTCGAGGCGATCGTCCGCAAGGCCCAGTCGGTCGGCGCCCTGGTGCTGATCGACGCCTCGCAGGCCGCCCCGCACATGGTGCTGGACGTGCAGGCGCTGGAGGCCGACTTCGTCGCCTTCACCGGCCACAAGATGCTGGCGCCGACCGGCATCGGCGTGCTGTGGGGGCGCCAGGAGCTGCTGGAGGACCTCCCGCCGTTCCTGGGCGGCGGCGAGATGATCGAGACCGTCACCATGGGCGCGTCCACCTACGCCCCGGCGCCGCACAAGTTCGAGGCGGGCACCCCGCCGATCGCCCAGGCGGTCGGTCTCGGGGCGGCCGTCGACTACCTGTCGGCCATCGGCATGGACCGGATCGCGGCCCACGAGCACACCATCACCGAGTACGCGGTGGAGCGCCTGCTGGAGGTGCCCGACCTGCGGATCATCGGTCCGCGCACCGCCGTGGACCGCGGTGCGGCGATCTCGTTCGTGCTCGGCGACATCCACCCGCACGACGTGGGCCAGGTGCTGGACGAGCAGGGCATCGCCGTGCGCGTCGGCCACCACTGCGCGCGCCCGGTCTGCCTGCGGTACGGAATTCCGGCGACCACCAGGGCGTCGTTCTACCTGTACTCGACGCCGGCCGAGGTCGATGCGCTGATCGACGGCCTGCACCACGTCCGCAACTTCTTCGGCTGAGGAGACGGGGCCCACGATGAAGCTCGACTCCATGTACCAGGAGATCATCCTGGACCACTACCGCAACCCCCACGGCAAGGGGCTGCGGGACGGTGACGCGGAGGTGCACCACGTCAACCCCACCTGTGGTGACGAGATCACCCTGCGGGTGAGGCTGGACGGCTCGACCGTCGCCGACGTGTCCTACGAGTCGCAGGGCTGCTCGATCAGCCAGGCCAGTGCCTCGGTGCTGAACGACCTGGTGGTCGGCCGGAGCGTGGGCGACGCACAGGTGATCCAGGAGGCCTTCCTGGAGCTGATGCAGAGCAAGGGCCAGGGCGAGGGCGACGAGGAGGTGCTGGAGGACGCGGTCGCGTTCGCCGGCGTCTCCAAGTACCCGGCCCGGGTGAAGTGCGCCCTGCTGAGCTGGATGGCCTGGAAGGACGCCACCGCCAAGGCCCTGGCCGAGCAGCCCGCCATCCATGACTGACCTGCCCGAGGAGGGCGTACACATGAGCGACACCGAGACCACCTCGGACGCGGAGCCGAAGGCCCCCGAGGCCGTCGCCGGCGAGGGGCCGACGGTCATCGTCGGCACCACGGCGGGCACCGTCTCCGTCGAGGACCTGACCGAGGCCCTGATGGACGTCGTCGACCCCGAGCTGGGCATCGACGTGGTCAACCTGGGCCTGATCTACGGCATCCACATCGACGAGTCCGATGTGGCCACCATCGACATGACGCTGACCTCGGCGGCCTGCCCGCTGACCGACGTCATCGAGGACCAGGCGAAGACCGCCACCGACGGCCTCGTCCAGGACCTGCGGATCAACTGGGTCTGGATGCCGCCGTGGGGCCCGGACAAGATCACCGACGACGGTCGCGACCAGCTGCGGGCGCTCGGCTTCAACGTCTGAGCCCCGCCGCCGGCCCGCTGACGCCACTGCCCGGCCCTCCTTCGGGAGGACCGGGCAGTGGCGTTTTCGCGCTGTCGCGGTTCAGGGCCAGGGTTCAGGCCCGCGGTTCAGGCCCGCGGTTCAGGGCCAGGGTTCAGGCGCGCGGTTCAGGCCCGGGAGGGCCGCAGCACCGCCACCGCCAGCGCCACGCAGGCGACGGCGGCCAGCCCCACGAAACCGCTGACGGCCGGCAGCAGACCGAAGCGCTGGGTCAGCGCACCGACCGCGACCACCGGCGCCGAGCTGCCCAGGTAGACGATCACCCAGAGCGCCGACAGCTCGCTGCCCCGGCGCTCCGGGTCCATCGCCGCCGAGGCGGCGGTGAACAGCGAGCGGAACGCCACGCCCTGGCAGGCGCCGCCGAGCACGCTGCCGATGAACAGCAGCGCCGGGGTCCCGGTGTACTGGGCGGCCACCACCAGCCCGAGCCCGGCCGCCAGACCGGCCGTCCCGAGGGCGATCACCAGCCGGTCCGAGGTCGGCGGCACCAGCAGCTGCGCCGCGGCCGAGGAACCGAGCAGCAGCGCGGCGACCACCGCGCCGGTCATCCGCGACGGCGAGTGCAGCAGCTGCGCGGAGAAGGCCGGCGCCAGGCTCAGGTAGGTGCCGAACACCGCGTACGAGGTGAAGCCGGCCGCGGCGGCCAGCAGGAACTCCCGGCGGCCCCGGCGCGGCAGCCGCAGCCGCTGTGGGCGCAGGTGCGCGGGGGTGGTGATCCGCGGCGGGGAGGCCGGCGGGCGTTCGCGGCCCGGCATCCTGGGGTGCACCAGCGCCAGCGGCACGCACAGCGCCAGCAGCGCCACGGCGTGCAGCAGGAACGGGGTGACCAGCGGGTGATCGCCACCCGAGAGCGAGGCACCGACGACCGGGCCGATCGCCACGCCGCCGGCCGAGCAGGCCAGCGTCAGCTTGGCCGCCAGCGTCGGGTGACCGGGCAGCAGGTCGCCGAGGGCCGCTCCGGCGGCTCCGGTCGACAGGCCCACGGCGACGCCCTGGACGGCACGCCCGACGGCCAGCTGCCAGAGGCTGCCGGCGGTGGCGAACAGCACGTCGCCCGCGGCGGCCAGCGCGATCGCGGGCAGGATCAGGGCGCGCCGGCCGAGATGGTCCGACCAGTGGCCGACCGCGGCGAGCACCGGGATCAGCGCGAACACGTACACCGTGAACAGTCCGGTGACGGCGACCGGGGTGAGGCCGAGGCGGTCGGCGAGCACCGGGTAGATCGGCGTGGCCAGGTTGGCGCCGATCAACAGCAGCAGCAGGGCGACGGCCACCAGGCCGACACGGATGCCGCGCAGCGCGTTCCAGCGGCTGACGGCGGCGAGCCGGAGCTGGGCGCGGGGCGCGAGCTCCAACGGGAGGAGGGCCTCCGACAGTCGGCTTCCGGGGAACCTGGTGGGTCCGGAGCCGGCGGGGGAGAGGTCCGCCATGGCAGGGATCTCCTGTGGCCGGGCACCACCGGGACCCGGCTGCGCCCGGGGTGGTGGCACGGCGGAGGAGCCCGGTTGGGGCGGGTGGGTGCAGCAAGGGGAGTGGGCTTCGTTGCCCGGGGGCGCGCGCGGGGTGTGCGCGGTGCCCAGCGAAGGATACGTGGTCCGCACGGACGCCCCGCGCCGTCCCCCCGGTCGGCCGGGCATCGGGTGTGCCAGGCCGATACGCTGGGTGGACGGGCCGACACACAGCGATCGGCCCGGCAGTGCCCACCGTCACTACGGGAGATCGCGCAACGATGGCCGGACGAAGCCGCAACACCCCTGACCACCCGTCCGCCGCCGGGGACGGCGAGCCCGGCGAGGGCCTGCTGCCCGCCGACTTCGACCTGGCCGACCTGTACGGGGCCCGGGGCGGTGACGACGAGGACCTGGACGACTCGGCGGTGCTGGTGCCGCCGATCACCCTGCCCGCCGACGCCGAGCTGGTCACCGCCGCGCTGGCCGTACCGTTGATCGCGCACGCGCTCGCGCTGGCGCGCTGGACGGCGCCGCGCCGCCCGGTCGACGAGTTCGGCGACCTCACCGAGGAGGACCGGGAGGCCGCGGCGCGGCTGCTCGGGCTGGCCCCCGCCGAGGGCGAGGTGTCGGAGGAGGCGGTGGTCGAGGCGATGCGCTCCTGGGCGCTGGCCTGCGACCTGGACCTGGTGGAGACCGGCACCACCGCCGAGGGCACGCACGCGGCCGTCCCCGGCCCGGACCTGGAGGCCGCCGAGCAGGGTGACCCGTCGGTGGTGCTCGGCCTGTGGCTGGACGCGGCCGGGATCATGCGGGAGCTGGCCGCCGAGGCCGACTCGCTCGCCCCGGAGGGCGAGAGCGACGACGAGGACGCCGCCGAGGCCGAGCTGGCCGACGTGGAGCAGGCCAGGGAGGCCGCCACCGAACTGCTCGACGAGGCCCTCCAGGTGCTGTACGAGATGACCGCCTTCGCCGACCCGGGCGAGGAGACCGTCCCGCTCGGCGTGCTCGCGGCCCTGCTGGTGGTGCCGGAGGGCGAGGAGCCGGACGAGGAGATGCTCGGCGAGATCACCGACCTGATGGTCGCGCTCGACCCGATGCTGGGCGACCTCGCCGAACTGGGGCTGATGGAGCACCGCCCGATCGATCCGGAGCTGTTCGAGGAGGAGGACGGCGAGGACGTCGTCGCCCCGGCCCCGGACACCGAGCCGGACGACGAGGAGGCGGCCCGGTTCGGCACCGTCCGGCTGACCCCGCTCGGCCAGTACGCGGTGCGCGAGTGGCTGATGGAGCAGGGGTACGACGCGCCGCTGATCGGCGAGCTGGCCGACGGGGACGCCCAGGCGCTGCTGCGCGGCATCACGGAGGCGGGCAACGTGCTGCCCGACAAGGAACTGCTGGCCTGGCTGGCCGGCCGGGAGCCGGAGGGGGCGGCCCGCGAGCTGCTGGCCGCCGCCCGCGGTCTGGACGCCAACAGCCCCGTCCGCCGGATGCTCTGCGCGGTGGCGCTGGAGGAGCTCGGCGAGCCGGCCCGCCCCGCGGCGCTGGAGGTGGTGGACGACCCGGAGCTGGGCGGGGGCGCCCGCGCCTGGCTGCGCGCCCAGGGCGTCGACGTCGCGGCGCCGGAGCGTCCGGTGGCGCTGTGGACGGCGGTCGACTCCTTCGCGGCGGTGATGCTGACCAGCGAGGGCGACGCGGGCCGGCTGCGCGAGCTGGTCGCGGGGCTGCCCGTGACGGACAACCCGGCGAGCTACTTCGGCGAGCTGTGGCGGGTCGAACACCCCTACACCGCGCAGGTGCTGGAGATCGTGGGCGAGCTGCACCTGGACCGGTCGGTGGCCAAGGAGGCCCGGAAGGCCGCCTTCAGGGCCAGGTCGCAGCAGCGGTAGCCGGAGGTCGGTGATCCGGGCGGGCCGGGGTCGGGCCGGGCCGGCCCGGATCAGGGCAGGTCGAGCTGGCCCGCGGCGGTGAACGGGAAGAACGGGTTGTGGGCCAGCTCCCACAGGTGGCCGTCCGGGTCCTCGAAGTACCCCGAGTAGCCGCCCCACGAGGTGGCGGTCGGCGGCTTGACCACGGTGGCGCCGGCCTCGACGGCGGCGGCGAGCGCCGCGTCCACCCGTTCGGGGGACTCCAGGTTGACGGCCAGGGTGACGCCGCGGAAGCTCGGCTCGCCGGCGGCCGGGATGCCGGCGTCGGCGGCCAGTTCCTCGGTGGGGAAGAGGCCGAGCGCGGAGTCGGCGGTGCGGAACCAGACGATCTCCGGGCTGGAGGCGGCGGAGCGCTGCCAGCCGAGCGCCTCGTAGAAGGCGGTGCTGCGGGCCAGGTCACCGACGCCGAGGGTGACGATGCTGATGCGGGCCGGGAAGGCCGGGGTTGCTGTCATGGCGCCAGCGTAGGCAGGGACGCCGACATCCCGGCGCGGGCGCGGCCGGGAGGCCGGTGCCGCGCTCGTGCTCGTGCGGGGGAAGCTGATGCCCCGGTAGGTGGCTGGGCCGTATGGTGGGGCGGACGCGGCGCAGGTGGCGGGACAGGGCCGCCGGCCGGGGAACACGAGGCTAGACGCGGGGGTGCGGCAGAGGATGAAGAGGCAGCGCACGAGCGGGCCCCAGGATCCCGAGGACTTCTACGCGGACCACGAGGCGTACAACCGCCGGGTGCTGCGGGAGGCCGACTTCCCGGTGTACGGCGTGGACCGGGGCGTGCACGAGTCCGCCGGGGCGCGCGAGGGCGGCGGCACGCTGCCGGGCACCGCGGACGCGGGCCCGGGCGCCCCCGTCCGGTCCGGCCCCGAGCACCTCGGCCGCGAACCCCTGGGCCGGGAGCCCCTCGACCGGGAACCCCTCGACCGGGACGCGCCCGACCGGGACGCCCTCGCCGAGTACGAGGTGAGCGACGGCGAGGTGGGCTGGGTCGAGGTCCGCTCCGGCGACTGGAGCTCGGTCGAGGGCCCGTACGTCACCGTGCGCACCTACCGTCCCGGTGCCGAGCGGGCCAGACCGCTGCCGGACCTGGAGGACGTCGTCGAGGACGAGCGGGACCGCATCTACGAGCAACTGGACGTCGACGAGGGCGACGGTCCGGGCCGGGTGCGGGCGATGCGGGAGTGGATCACCGTCGAGGGCGAGCCCCGGGCGGTGCAGATCCACGAGGACCGCCGGCCGGACGCCGGGGCCGGGCCGGTCTGGGCGGGCCGGCTGCGGGTGGACGGCATGACCGTGACCGTGACCGGCCGGGGAGTGCCGCCGGGCGAGGTCGAACTGCGCAGGATCGAGGACTTCGAACGCTACGTGCTCGGCCGCACCGCGCTGATGCGGCGGCTGGCGAGCCGTCAGCAGGGCCAGGACGTCCCGGTGGAGGAGCGCGAACTGCCCCCCGTCAGCGGGCTGGAGGCCCACCGCGGGGTGATCGAGCACAGCGTCAGCGAGGTGGTCGCGATGGAGGCGCAGATCCGCTCCCGACGGGCGCCGCGGCTGCCGCGGCGGCTGCGCGGCGAGGCCGGCACCCTGCGCTGGGAGGCCGCCGTGCGCCAGCAGATGCGGCTCGCGTCGGAGACCCGCGAGGAGGCCGGCGAGGCCGTCAGCGCGATGGTCAACCAGCTGACCAGGCTGGCGCAGAACACCGACTGGCTGGTGGGCACACCGGACGGCCGGGCGGCGGTGGAGGAGGCCATCCGGTACACCGTGTTCGCCAGCGAGGTACCGAGCCTACCGGCCCAGCGGGCCTGGGAACGGCTCTGGGCGGGCGCCGGACCGGAGGAGTCGGCCGGCCTGGAGGAGAGCTGGCTGGGGGCCTGGGAGCAGTGGCGGGCGGAGCGCCCCCGGCACTGAGACCGGGGTGGACGGGGCCCCCGGGGGAGCGTACCGGGCCGCGCGGGCGGGGTAAAGATCAGGTCATGGCTTCGAATACGGTTCGCCAAACGCCACGCTGACGCAGTGTCGGATTCACCTCCGGTTCACCCGGCGGGCCCAGCCTGCTGGGCGTCGGCGGTCTCCGTCGAAGACCCCTCAGCCGCGACACCGGGTGCCCCCGGTGGCGGCCATCCCACAGGAGTGACCGATATGCCGCTGTCCCGTCGGGACTTCGTCAACCGTTCCACCCTCCTCGGCGCCGGTGTGCTGGTCGCCGGCAGCGCCGAGGTGCTGGCCACCGCGCCCGGTGCCATCGCCGCGCCGACGGGTGGCGAGGCCCCCGCCACCGAGGCCGTCGAGGCGGCCCGTCGGGCCACCGGCTACGGCGAGCTGGTCAAGGACCCGGCCGGGGTCCTGGCGTTGCCGCACGGCTTCAAGTACCAGGTCATCACCTACACCGGGAAGACCAAGCTGGTCACCGGCGAGTCGACGCCGAGCAACCACGACGGCACCGCCGCCTTCCCCGGCAAGCACGGCGGCACCCTGCTGGTCAACAACCACGAGCTGGCCGGCGCCCGCGCCAACTGGCCGCACCCGGTGCCGCTGCTGGAGGGCCACGTGTACGACCCGGGCGCGGCCGGCGGCTGCACCGTGGTCGAGGTCCGCCAGGGCGGCCGGAAGGTCACCGAGTGGGTCGGCATCGCGGGCACCGCCACCAACTGCGCCGGCGGCGCGACCCCGTGGGGCACCTGGCTGTCCGGCGAGGAGACCGAGGACAAGGCCGGCAAGAACGGCTTCACCAAGGACCACGGCTACATCTTCGAGGTCGACCCGTACGACCAGGCGGCCAACCGCGACCCGCAGCCGATCAAGGCGCTGGGCCGCTACGCCCACGAGGCGGTCGTCGTCGACCAGAGGCGCGGCCACCTCTACCTGACGGAGGACGCCTCCAACCCGAACGGCCTGCTCTTCCGCTGGACCCCGCCGGCCGGCTTCCGGCACGGCAAGGGCAAGCTCCGCGGGCTCGCCGCCGATGCCGGCAAGCTGGAGGCCTTCAAGGTCTTCGACTCGCACGGCACCTTCGTCGACGACCTCTCCCGGGCCGTCAAGGTCGGCACCACCTACGGCGTGGACTGGGTGAACGTCCCGGACCGCGACGCCAAGACGGTCTCCGTCCGCAAGCAGTTCACCGACGGCCAGGTCACCCGCGCCCGCAAGCTGGAGGGCATGTGGTGGGGTGACGGCGGCTTCTACTTCGTCTCCAGCTTCGCCCGCACCGAGAGCCCGGTGCAGCACGACGGCCAGGTCTGGTTCTACAACCCGGCCCGCCGCACCATCACCCTCAAGGTGCTGCTCGGCGTCAACACCGACGTGATGGGCGACCACGGCAACTACGACGGCCCGGACAACATCACCGTCTCCCCGTACGGCGGCCTGGTCATCGCCGAGGACGGCGAGGGCCAGTCGCACCTGTTCGGCACCACCGAGGACGGCCGCACCTACCCGATCGCCCGCAACGACCTGAACATCGGCACCGCGGAGAAGCCCGAGTTCAGCGAGTTCACCGGCGTGACCTTCTCGGACGACGGCGAGACCCTGTTCGCCAACATCCAGGTCCCCGGCATCATGGTCGCGATCACCGGCCCGTGGTGGCGCCTCCAGCACCGCCGCGGCCACGGCTACGACTACTGACACCACCCGGCGCCGCACCCCGGCCCCGGAGCACCGGCCGGCTGCCCGCCGAGGACCCGTCAGGCGTCCTCGGCGGGCAGCCGCAGTTGCAGCATCGCCAGCAGCCGCTGCTGCGGCTGCGCCAGGTCGAGCCCGGTCAACTGCTCGGCCCGGCGCACCCGGTAGCGCAGGGTGTTGGGGTGGATGTGCAGGGCGTCCGCGGCCACCCGGACCTCGCCCAGGGCGTCCAGCCAGGCCAGCACCGACTCCGCCAGCCGGGTGCCGTGCCGCCGGTCGTAGCCGGTCAGCGCCGTCAGCCGCGGGTCGCGCAGCCCGTCCCGCTCCTGGAGCAGCGCCAGCACCTCGCTGACCAGCACCTCCGCCTGCACGTCGATCAGCGCGGCCACCTCCGGGTCGACCCCGCCACGGCCCATCGCGTCCAGGATCCGGTCCGCCTGCGCCCGCGACTCGGTCACCGCCGCCAGGCCGTCGACCGTCGGGCCGATCGCCGCCCGCAGCTCCACACCGAGGTGCTCCCGGGCCGCCGCCACCACCTCGTGCGCCCAGCTGCGCAGCGTCGCCACCGGCAGGGCCGGCGGCAGCTCGGGCAGCAGCACGTACACCCGGTCCTCGATCGGGGCGAGGATGCCGCCGCGGTGGCGGGCGGCGGTGTGCACCGAGATCAGGCCGGTCACCTCGGCCCGGGTCAGCTCCCGCTCCGGGCCCTGCCCCGCCGCGTACGCCAGCACGGTCGCCGGGCGGCGCAGGTCGAGCCCGAGGTGGGTGGCCAGCGACTGCGGCCCGGTGGACCCCTCCAACAGGCCGGTGAGCAGCGTCCTGGTCAGCCGGACGTCCGCCGACAGCTCGCGCCGGCGCCGGATCAACTGGGCCGCCGCCACCCGGGCCGCGCCGACCAGCGACTGCTCGGCCAGCGGGGCCAGCGGCCGGGCGCCCTCCTGCACCCAGATGGTGCCGAGCGGCTGGGCGCCGGCCCGGATGCCGATCGCCAGGCGCCGGCGGATGCCCAGCTCGGGATGGGCGTCGATCTCGATCACGCCGTCCGAGCTGCGCAGATGCTGGAACACGCCCCACTCCCGCAGCTTGGAGAGGTACGGCTCCGGGCCCTGCCAGCCGAGGATGGACAGCCGTCGCAGGTCGTCCACCTCGTCCGAGTCGGAGGAGCGCGAGTACGCCAGCACCCGGCTGGAGGTGTCCTCGATCGAGACGATCCCGCCGGTCAGCACGGCGACGGTCTGGGCCAGCGAGAAGAGGTCGCCCGTATTCGGCTCGGCCGACGCCGGGGTGTCGGGGCCGGCGATGATCGCCCGGGCGAGCGAGTCCAGGTGCTCCCAGCGGGTCTCGCGGCGCACCGACAGCAGTGCCACGCCGGCCTCGGTGGCCGCCTCGCGCAGCGCGGCCGCCTGCCCCGGGGCGTCCAGCTTCACGGCGACGGCCGCGGCCCCGGCCCGTCCGGCGGCGCGCAGGGCGGGCAGGGCCGCCCGGCCGCGGGCACCGATCGCCAGCACCAGCTCACCGGCCGCGGCGGTCGCCTCGTCCTCCGGATCGAGGATCGCCACGTCCCGGACCGGGACGTCCAGCCCGGCCGGCGCGGCCTGGAGCTCGACCAGCGGCTCACCCAGCGACATCAGCAGGTGACGCAGCGGGATGCCGCCGGAGGGGGCGGGCGCCGTCATCGACCCTCCTTGGTCCGCTCGGACAACTCCGTCCGGATGACTTTAGCCGCCAGGCCAAATAAGTGCCCCCGTCCACGGGTTTAGCGTTCGTCCATGGCCGCCGTGTGACCCGCGCCGGCTCCCCGCCCACGACTCGAAGGAGAGCGCGCCCCATGGATGCTGTGACCCAGGTCCCCGCGCCGGTGAACGAGCCGGTCCGCAGCTACGCCCCCGGCAGCCCGGAACGGGCCCGCCTGGAGGCCAAGCTGAAGGAGCTGGGCGGCCAGGAGCCGATCCAGCTGACCATGACGATCAACGGGGAGCGCCGGATGGGCGCCGGCTCCGAGATCCACGTTGTTCAGCCGCACAACCACGCGGCACGGCTCGGCACGCTGCGCAACGCCACCCAGGACGACGCGCGCGACGCCATTGACGCTGCCCTGGCCGCCGCCCCGGCCTGGCAGGCGCTCTCCTTCGACTCGCGGGCCGCGATCTTCCTCAAGGCCGCGGACCTGCTGGCCGGCCCCTGGCGCGAGACGCTGGCCGCCGCCACCATGCTCAACCAGTCCAAGACCGCGCAGCAGGCCGAGATCGACTCCTCCTGCGAGCTGATCGACTTCCTGCGCTTCAACGTGCACTTCGCCCGGCAGATCATCGCCGAGCAGCCGATCTCATCGGACGGCGTGTGGAACCGCAGCGACCACCGCGCGCTGGAGGGCTTCGTCTACGCGATCACCCCCTTCAACTTCACCGCCATCGCGGGCAACCTGCCCACCGCCCCCGCCCTGATGGGCAACGTGGTGCTGTGGAAGCCGTCCCCGACCCAGCAGTACTCCGCGCACCTGCTGATGCAGTTGCTGGAGGCGGCCGGCCTGCCCAAGGGCGTCATCAACATGGTCACCGGTGACGGCCTGGCCGTCTCCGAGGTCGCGCTCAAGCACCCGGACCTCGCCGGCATCCACTTCACCGGCTCGACCGCCACCTTCCAGCACCTGTGGCGCGAGGTCGGCAACAACATCGCCGGCTACCGCACCTACCCGCGGATCGTCGGCGAGACCGGCGGCAAGGACTTCCTGGTCGCCCACCCGTCCGCCGACCGCGCCGTGCTGAAGACCGCGATGACCCGCGGCGCCTTCGAGTTCCAGGGCCAGAAGTGCTCGGCGCTGTCCCGCGCCTACGTCCCGGCCTCGATCTGGGCCGAGATCAAGGACGACTTCCGCGACGAGGTCGAGTGGCTCACCATGGGCGACGTCACCGACCTGTCGAACTTCATGAGCGCCGTCATCGACGACCGTTCGTTCGCCAAGAACAAGGCGGCGATCGACCGCGCCAAGGCCGACCCGAAGGTCGAGGTCCTGGCCGGCGGCAGCTACGACGACTCGGTCGGCTACTTCGTCCGCCCGACCGTCCTGGTCTGCGAGGACCCGGCGAGCGAGTACTTCCGCGACGAGTACTTCGGCCCGATCCTGGCCGTGCACGTCTACCAGGACGAGAAGTACGACGAGATGCTGGCCCAGATGGAGTCGGTGTCCAGCTACGGCCTGACCGGCGCGATCATCGCCCAGGACCGTGAGGCGATCGAGCACGCGATGCGCGCGCTGCGCCACGCCGCGGGCAACTTCTACATCAACGACAAGCCGACCGGCGCCGTCGTCGGCCAGCAGCCCTTCGGCGGCGGCCGGGCCTCCGGCACCAACGACAAGGCCGGCGCCAAGCAGAACCTGATGCGCTGGACCTCGACCCGGTCCATCAAGGAGACGTTCGTCCCGCCGACGGACTACCGCTACCCGCACATGGGCTGACCGGCCCGGTGCCTCCGGGGGCGGCGGTGACCCACCCTCACACCGCCGCCCCGCCCCCTCTCCTCCCCGCTCCCTTCTGCTGAACCATCTTCAGGAGTACCGATGCTCCGTTCCGCCCTCCTCGCCGCGTCCCGCTCCCCGCAGGTGCGCACCCTGGTCGAGAAGTTCCCGCCCACCCACGCCATCGTCGAGCGCTTCGTCGCCGGCGAGCTGCTCGACCAGGGCATCTCGGCCACCGACGAGCTGGTCGCCACCGGTCGCAAGGTGACGCTCGACCACCTCGGCGAGGACACCAAGGACGCCGCCCAGGCCGCCGGCACCGCCGAGGCGTACGAGCACCTGCTCGCCGCGCTCAAGGACACCGGCCTCGCGGCCGACGCCGAGGTCTCGGTCAAGCTCTCGGCGGTCGGGCAGTTCCTCCCGGTGGACGGCGAGAAGATCGCGCTGGAGAACGCCCGGCGGATCTGCGAGGCGGCGGCCGCCGCCGGCACCACGGTCACCCTGGACATGGAGGACCACACCACCACCGACTCCACCCTCTCCATCGCCCGCGAGCTGCGCGCGGACTTCCCGTGGCTGGGCGTCGTGCTCCAGGCCTACCTGCGCCGCACCGAGGCGGACTGCCGCGAGTTCGCGGCGGCGGGTTCGCGGGTGCGGCTGTGCAAGGGCGCCTACAAGGAGCCCGAGTCGGTCGCCTTCCAGGGCAAGCACGAGGTGGACCTGGCGTACGTCCGGGCGCTGAAGGTGCTGATGGCCGGCGACGGCTACCCGATGATCGCCTCGCACGACCCCAACATGATCAAGATCGCCGGCCAGCTGGCCGAGTGGAACGGGCGCTCGCGGGACAGCTTCGAGTACCAGATGCTCTTCGGCATCCGCCCGGAGGAGCAGCTGCGGCTGGCCGAGGCCAACACCATGCGGGTCTACCTGCCGTACGGGCAGGAGTGGTACGGCTACTTCATGCGGCGCCTCGCGGAGCGCCCGGCCAACCTGACCTTCTTCCTGCGCGCGATGGCCACCCGGGGCTGACCTCCGGTCGGCCTCGGACGGGGCGCGGTGCACCGGGGTGCACCGCGCCCCGTCGCCGTGCCGACCCGGGGCCGGTCGGTCCGGTGATGCGGGGCGCGGCGTGGCCGCGGCGGCGATCTGGCAGGATGCCCGCCGATGACAGAGATCACGAACTGTGTCCGGTGCGGTGGGACGGTCGCCCCCGACGGACACTGCTGGGACTGCGGACAGGCTCAACCCGGTTTCCGCGCACGGGTGGAGAGCACGCTGGGGGGCGGCGCGGAACGGGACGGCGCGGACGGGGACCGTGCGGCCGGGGTCAGCGACCGGGGGCGGCAACGGGGTGTCAACGCCGACGCGATGGCACTGACCCGGGCGGCGGGCGGCTGGACGATCGGCGTCGTCTGCGACGGGGTCTCCATGTCGCCCCGGTCCGAGCGGGCCGCCCGGGTCGCCGCCGAGGTCGGTGCGGCCACGCTGGCCGCGCGGCTGGAGTCGGGGACGCTGCCGGAGTACGCCCTCACCGAGGCCGCCGTCCGGGCCGGCCGTGCGGTCAGCGCGCTGGCCGCGTCCGCGGACGCCGCGCCCGCCTGCACGTACGTGGCGGGCATCGCCGGCCCCGGAGGGATCTGGAGCGCCTGGATCGGCGACAGCCGGGCCTACTGGCTCCCGGACACGGGCCCGGGCATGGCGCTGACCGAGGACGACACCGGCGAACTCGACGCCCTCGCCGCCTGGTTGGGCGCCGACGCGGACGCCCCCGAGCCGCAGGTCCGCAGCTACCGTCCGTCGGGGCCGGGCCGTCTGCTGCTGTGCACCGACGGCCTGTGGCGCCACCTCCCCGACGCCGGAGGCCTCCGCGCCGCGCTCGGCCCGGCCGGTGGCGGCCTGCTCCCGCAGGCCCGGGCGCTCGTCGGGCACGCCCTGGACGCCGGCGGCCAGGACAACATCACCGCTGTCCTGCTCGCGGTGCCCGGAGCTCGGCCGCCCGCAGCCGGTACGGTCCGGTACGCGTCCCCCTGACGCTTGTCCGACCGTTCCCGCCGGGGCCGTTCAGCCGCGCGAGCCGTGGCGGCGGCGCAGGGCGATCAGGATGCCGGTGCCGAGGGCGACGGCGGCCGCGCCGGTGACCGCGAGGGGGCGGGCCGCGGCTCCGCCGCCGGTCTCGGCCAGCTCGGTGGCGGCCAGCTCGGTGTCGGCCGCGGCCGGGACGGCGCGGGGTGCGAGGGTCGGGGCGGACGGGGTCGGGGTCGCGGTGGGAGCCGGCGTCGGGGTCGGCGTCGGCGTGGGGGTCGGCGTGGGCGTGGGCGTGGGCGTGGGTGTGGGGGCCGCGATCACGCTGAAGGACTGTTCGGCCCGCGAGTAGTACTCGGTGCAGGTGCCCTTGCCACCCGGTGCGGCCGTGCCGTTGACCAGGTCGTCGAGGGTGAGGAAGCGGTCGGTGTCGTCGTCCAGCAGGGCCGAGCCGGCGGCCCAGGAGAAGGTGTAGTCGGCGGCCGTCGCCTCGCGCTTGGCGGAGGCGCGGAACTTCAGCGTCAGCGTCTCGCCCGCCGCGAGCCGGTACTTCCCGGGCGTGTAGCGGAAGTTGAGGTGGACGACGTCCCACGGCACGGGCTTCCAGTCGCCACCCGCCGTCTTCGACTCCAGCAGCACGGCGTCGCCCTCGTCCACCGCGGGTTGGATGAAGACCAGGGCGTCGAGGTCCTGGACGGCGTGGCCGGAGGTGTTCCGGATCGTCAGGGAGGTCTCGACCGGCGCCCCGCCGCGGACCAGCTTCGCCCGGTCCAACCCCTGCCAGGTGGTGGGCAGTTGGACGCCCGTCCGGCCGCTGTGGCAGGGCCGGTCCGGAAGGCTCCCGGCGGGAGCGGCGGCCGCGGCGCCGGCGGCCGGGCAGAGGACCAGGAACGCTGCGGCGGTGGCAGCGAGAACGCGAGAAGTCTGCACGGTGTGAATCCCCCATCATCACCACGTCGGTGGCCGCCGTCCGGTGCGGCCTGCGCACACGAACGACGGTGTGGCGGGCAGCCTACTGAAGCGCGGACCCGCGCCGGGCCGGGGTGCGCGAAAGGGTGCGCGAAAGGGTGCGCGCTACGCCGTCCGGTGCTTGAATGGCTGGTTTCACTACGGTGGTCGGCCAACGGGGAAGCAGGCACGGAGATGCGGAAGTCGTACTACGCGGCGCACACCTACATGATCCTGGGAGTGATCTCGGGGCTGTACTACCGGGAGTTCACCAAGGCGCACCACTTCGTGGGCGACACCCAGCTCGCCGTCGTCCACACCCACCTGCTCGCGCTCGGCATGCTGGGCTTCCTCATCGTGCTGGCCCTCGACAAGCAGTTCGGACTGTCCGGGACGCGGCAGTTCACGGCGTTCTTCTGGTGCTACAACGCGGGCATCGCGATCACCGTCTCGATGATGCTCGTCCGGGGCAGCGGAACCGTGCTCGGCAGCCGGGTGCCCGAGGCCGTGTCGTGGATCGCGGGCCTCGGCCACACCGTGCTGACGGTCGGGCTCATCCTGCTGTTCGTGCTGCTCGGCAAGCGCATCGGCCCGGCGGGGAAGGGCTCGGCGGAGCCGGAGGCGGTCACCGCACCAGTCGGCTAGGAACCGGCGGACGAGCCCCGGCCGGTCGGTCGGTCCTGTCCCGGGTCCTCCCACAGCCCGGTGGCGCGGGCGTCCACGCGGGCGGCGATCCGGGCGAGCGCCTCGGCGGCGGGCACCGGCTCCGGGCGGCGGCCGTCCCGCAGCCGCAGGGCGACCCGGCCGTCGACGGCCTCCTCGGGGCCGATCACCGCCTGGTACGGCACCAGCCGGGCACCGCGGACACGGGCCCCGAGGGTGCCGTGCTCCGGCCCGGCGAGTTCGGCGCGCAGGCCCAGGTCGAGGCAGTCCCGCACGAGCTCTTCGGCCTGCGGGAGTTGCGCGTCGGAGACCGGCAGGACGGCCACCTGGACGGGCGCCAGCCAGGCCGGGAACGCGCCGCCGTACACCTCGATGAGGTGCGCGACGGCCCGTTCGACGCTGCCGATGATGCTGCGGTGGACCATGACCGGGCGGTGCCTGGCGCCGTCCGGGCCGATGTAGTGCAGGTCGAACCGTTCCGGCTGGTGGAAGTCGATCTGCACGGTGGACAGGGTGGCCTCGCGGCCGGCGCCGTCGACGATCTGCACGTCGATCTTGGGTCCGTAGAAGGCGGCCTCGCCCTCGACCGCCTCGTAGGTGATCCCGGCGGAGTCCAGCACCTCGGCGAGGAGGGCGGAGGCGCGTTCCCACATCGCCGGGTCCGCGACGTACTTCCCGCCGGCGCCCGGCAGCGAGAGCCGGTGACGGACCGCCCGGATGCCGAGCGCGGTGTACGCCTGCCCGATCAGTTCCAGCGCGGCCCGGGCCTCGTCGGCGGCCTGGTCGAGGGTGCAGAAGATGTGGGCGTCGTTCAGCTGGATCGCCCGGACCCTGGTCAGGCCGCCGAGCACACCCGACCGCTCGGCGCGGTACATGCCGCCCAACTCTGCTATCCGCAAAGGAAGTTCCCGGTAGCTGTGGGATCGGGAGCGGTAGATCAACGCGTGGTGCGGGCACAGGCTCGGCCGCAGCACGACCTCCTCGCCACCGAGTTCCATCGGCGGGAACATGTCCTCGCTGTAGTGCGACCAGTGCCCGGAGAGCTCGTACAGCTCCCGTTTGCCGAGCGCGGGGGAGTAGACGTGCCGGTAGCCGGCCCGGCGCTCGACACCACGGACGTACTCCTCCAGGGCGTGCCGCACGGCCGCGCCGTCGGGCAGCCAGTACGGCAGCCCGGCGCCCATCAGCGGGTCGGTGTCGAACAGGTCCAGCTCGCGGCCGAGCTTGCGGTGGTCGTGCATCGCGGTCTCCTCGCGGGGGTGGAGGCGAGTGCGAACGCGGCGAAGCCCCGGGGCACTCGCCCCGGGGCTTCGGACAAAGACGACTGTCAGCGCGCCGGGACACTCTCCGGCGTCGTCGTCACAACAGCAGCGCGCTTCATACCGGCCACGCTAGCAGCACCCCGGTCCACCCGAAACGCCTTTTCCCGGCCCTGCCGATCAGAGCAGCGGCTGCGTGTCGAGCTCGAACCCGAACGGCTCCGGGAGGGCGAGCGGCTTGCCGAAGGGAGCGAGGTGCACCTCGGTGTACTCGTCGCCCTCGGGCCTGCTGAAGATCGTCGCGAGGGACTCCTCGCGGTCGATCAGGAGGTGGAGCGGGATCGCGGCACGTGCGTAGCAGTGGCGCTTCGCGATCCTGTCCTGGAGGGGCTTCGTCGAGGTGATCTCGGCGACCACGGCCACGCCATCCGGGTCCATCCAGGGGGGAGCTCCCCGGAAGAGCCGCAGGTCGAGCCGTGCGAACGTGGCATCCGGGATGGCGTGGTCCTTGGGACACCGCCCTCCGCTCGCAAGCCGCAGGCCCTTGTTCCCGGAGACCTGCATCCGCACGGACGACTGCCGGGTCACCTGATCGATCAGGAGGCCGATGAAGTCCTCGTGGTCCCCGTCGGCCGGTGGCGTCACGACGATCTCCCCCTCGATGATTTCGGTCGGAAGCCCTCGGGGGTGGCGAGACCCAGGAAGCCCTGGAGGAGGGTGTCGTCCTGCGTCGGGTCCTCGTGTGCCATGGCACTCATGATGCCCCCTTCGGTGAGTCGGGAGCACGTTGTCGGCCGTGCCGGCGGCGCAATCCGTACCCGGTCGATGTTCATCCGATCGGGTGCGCGCCGCCGGTACTCCCGCGAGCTGTCGCCTCCGTGCCGCACCGGCCCGTGTGCTGCTCGGCGCCGCGGAGGAGCGGGCGCGGTTGCCGGCCGGCACCCGGCCCCGGGCGGCGGCCGGTCAGCGGGCGAGGGCTGCGGTCGCGGCCCTGACCTGGGCTTCGACCGAGGCCTTGGCCGCGGCCATGTTCCCGGCGTCGGCGCTGATGGCCTGTTCCTGGTAGGCGAAGTCGACCGCGTACCAGACGCCGACCACGTTGAACCTGGTCCGGCAGGCCGCGTCGGCCGTCGCCACCTGCAGTTCCCGTGGCGAGGGCTGGGGGGACCTGCGCCACTCCAGGTCGCCGATCGCGGCCAGCGGGTCCGGGTAGTCGTGGCCGCTCTCCTTCATGCACTGCGACCAGCGGGCGAACACCGCCTTGGTGCGGTCGTCGTCCATGGACTGCCGCAGGGTCGCGAACTTGGCGTCCGTGGAGGTCTTCGGGTCGCCCACGGTGCCGTCGGCCGCGCCGGTGAGCTGCGCGGCGGCCTCCCCGATGCAGCCGTGGTCCGGCACCTTCTGGCCGTTGAGGGTCTGCCCGCCCGGGCCGAACCTCGTCTTCGGGTCGTCGGCGCCCCGTTCGGCGAGCGCCACCTGCGGTGTGGTCTCCGCGGCGGGGGGCGTCCGAGGCGTCGTGTCCGGCGGGGTCCCGCCCTCCGGGTGGTAGCCCCACTTCGCCATCAGGGCGGCGTCCTGGTGGCCGTACCGGCCGTCCGTCCGCAGGGTGGGCGCGTCGCTGTCGCGCGGTACCGCGGGCGACTCGGGCGGCGTGTAGGAGGCGAATCCGAGCCGCTGCATGCAGCGGGTGAGCAGGAGCTCGCGTCCCTTGGTCACCGTCGCCAACTGGTCGGGGTCGAGCAGGTAGGCGTCGAGCGGCAGCGGCTTGTCGTTCGCCGAGTCGAACGTGGGGGTGGCCGTCACCGGGGGCGGTGCGACGGGGGCCGCCTGCCGGGTCTGCTGCCGCCCGCCGTCGGACGCCGGTCCGGCGGCCTCGGTGCAGCCGGCCGCGAGCAGGGGCAGGGCGATCAGGAGGGCGGCGGTGCGACGCGAGCGGCTGAACACAGGCGTGATCACTTCCGGATCGGTGGGCGGGCGGGACGGGACGCCGGTGCGGCCGGCTGACGGACGGTCACGTAGGCTTCGGCGAAGCGGTCTCCGGCCAGTGCGAATGGCCGGAGACCGCGTTTGTTCGCCCGACGGTGTCAGGGCAGGGTCACACCCCGGTTACCACCGGCCGGACGCGTTGTTGTTCTTGACGGACGCGTTCAGGTCGCCGGTCGCGAACGAGCCGAAGCTCTGGCACGCGACGCTGCAGTCGTAGCCGCTGTTGTAGTAGACCGTGAAGGTGCTGTTGACCCAGCTGTCGACCGACGCGGCGTGGTTCTTCACCGCGACACCGGCGCCGCTGCCGCCGTTGCGACCGGCCTGGAAGGTCTTGCCGGCGTAGTCCGACACCGGGCCGGTCTGGACGTAGACCGCGCCGTACCCGTAGGCGGCCGAGTTGTAGTACAGGCAGACCTGGCCGGACGTGCAGTCGTAGGCCGGGGCGGCCGAGGCGGGGGCCGCCGTGGCCAGTCCTGCGGCCAGCAGGCTGCCGGCGACCGCACCTGCTGCGAGAAGCTTCTTGACGAGCATGCGATGCCCTTCCTTCCCATGGAGCCGGAATCTCCGGCGCCGCTACGGAGGCGGTTCCGCCCTCCGTTTCGTGCCCGCGAGGCGGCCTTGCGTTTCCCCCAAGTCCCGCTCGCAAGGCCATACTTGTTCCGGGTTGTATCGTCCGCGTAGCGTCTCGGCGACCTCATGCTGATGGATCATCAGGTCGGTGAATCGGCGCTGATGGGAGGGGTGTTGGGGCGATACGCGAGCTGTTTCCCGAGTCAACTCCTGAGCAACTTGCTTCCGGTTGTGACGAGTTGGTCCGGGGCAATTCCGGTTCCGCGTCGCGCGGGACGGTTCGCCCGCCGACCGTCCGCGGCCGAACCCCGGCCCCCGGTGCAGGGCGGCGGAACGGCGAAAGCCCCGCCGGGCTCGGAGCCGGGCGGGGCGGACGCGGGAGACGGACAGGCCGGCAGCAGCGGCGAGCAGGACGGCAGAGCTACCCGGCTACAGCATCGCCGCGGCGGGCTTCACCATGCTGCGGGCGGTCTTGGCGTCCACGTACTCGCCGAGCGCGGTCATCACCCACTCGCCGGAGAACTGGCGGACCAGCTTGCACATCGCGACACCGGTGTGCGGCTCGGACTGGGCCAGCTCGAAGCGGACCAGCTCCTGGCCGCTGCCCGCGTCGACCAGCCGGCAGTAGGCGTTCTTGATGTCGGTGAACTTCTGGCCGGAGAAGGAGTTGACCACGAAGACCAGGCCGCAGACCTCGGCCGGCAGGCCGTCCAGGTGCACGGTGATGGCCTCGTCGTCGCCCGCGCCCTCACCCGTGAGGTTGTCGCCGGAGTGCGCGATCGCGCCGTTGAAGATCGAGAGCTTCATGAACCACGCCGTCTCGATCTTCTTGCGCTGGGCGTCGAAGGCGATGCAGGAGGCGTCCAGGTCGATGTTCCTGCCGCCGCGGGCCGGCTCCCAGCCCAGACCCATCCGGACCGAGGACAGGAACGGCTTGCCGCCCTTCTCCAGCGACACCGAGCCGCCCTTGACCAGGTTGACCCGGCCCTTGTCGAGGGTCACCTTGCCGACCGACGGCGGGCCGCTGGGCCGCGGCGGGGCGACCGACCCGTCCCGGCTCCCGGCCGTCGAGGGGGCGGCCGCAGGCGCCGGAGCGTCCTCGACCGAGACCCCGAAGTCGGTGGCGATGCCCGCCAGCCCGTCGGCGTACCCCTGGCCGACCGCCCGGACCTTCCACTCGCCGCCGCGCCGGTAGACCTCGACCACCACCAGCGCCGTCTCCCGGCCGAGCCGGGGCGGGGTGAAGGTGAAGAGCACCCGGCCGGAGTCGGCGTCCCGGACGGTCGCCGTCGGCTCGGTGCCGGCGAAGGCGGCCCCCGTCTCGTCCAGGCTGGCCGTGACCACCACCCGGGCGATCGCGGACGGCACCGCGCCGGTGTCCACCGTGATCGCGTCCGGCCGGCCCGACCCGGCCGGGCGGTGGGTGACGCCGGGGCCGTTCGGGGCGTTGAAGAAGACGAAGTCGTCGTCCGACCGGACCTTGCCGGCCTCGGTCAGCAGCAGCCCGGAGACGTCCAGCGCCTTGGGGGCCGTCACCTCGACCGTCACCCGGGCGACGGGGAGCGGGGCGTTGCCGCCCTGGGTCAGGACCGTGGTCACAGTGATCCTCCTCGACAGCTTCGGACATGGGGCGGCGGCGACCGCCCCCACCCTAACCACACCGGCACCGCGGCAGGGCGCGACTCGGCTGGAAGCGGAATCACTTGTCCCGCCCCGCCCGGCCGGGCAACGATGCAGGTATGTCAGCCCTTCAACGCTCCGAGGCGATCCGGCGTGCCCGCCTGCTGGACGTCCGCTCCTACACCGTCGACCTCGACCTGGACCGGGGCGAGGAGGTGTTCGGCAGCACGACGGTGATCCGCTTCGGCTGCGCGGAGCCCGGTGCGGACACCTTCGTGCAACTGGAGGCGGCCGGGTTCCGCCGGGCCGAGCTGAACGGCCGCCCCCTCGACCCGGGCGCGCTCGCCGGCCACCGGCTCGCCCTGGACGGGCTGGCCGCCGAGAACGAGCTCCTGGTCGAGGCCGAACTGCCGTACTCCAACACCGGGGAGGGCCTGCACCGGTTCACCGACCCCGCCGACGGTGCCGGGTACGTCTACGCGACCCTCGGCCCCGACCTCGCGCCCCGGCTGTTCGCCTGCTTCGACCAGCCCGACCTGAAGGCGCCGTTCACCCTCACCGCGACCGCCCCCGCCGACTGGACGGTGGTCGCCAACGGCGCGCCCGCCGAGCACCGCGACGGCCGCTGGGCCTTCCACCCGACCGAGGCGATCAGCACCTACCTGGTGACGGTCGTCGCCGGGCCGCTGCACTCGGTGCGCGCCGAGCACGACGGCATCCCGCTGGCCCTGCACGCCCGCCGCTCGCTCGCCGCCGAGCTGGACCGCGAGGCACCGGAGATCTTCGAGGTCACCCGCGACTCGCTGGACCGCCTGCACCAGCTGTTCGACCGCCGCTACCCCTTCGGCGAGTACCACCAGGCCTTCGTGCCGGAGTTCAACTGGGGCGCGATGGAGAACCCCGGCTGCGTGGTCTACCGCGACGAGCTGCTGTTCCGCTCCGCGCCCACCGACGCCGACCGCGAGCTGCGCGCCATGATCGTGTGCCACGAGATGGCCCACATGTGGTTCGGCGACCTGGTCACCATGCGCTGGTGGGACGACCTCTGGCTGAACGAGTCCTTCGCCGAGATGCTCGGCTACCGGGTCGCCGCCGAATCCACCCGCTTCACCGGCGCCTGGACGGGCTTCGCGGCCCGCCGCAAGGGCTGGGGCTACGACGCCGACCAGCGGGCCTCGACCCACCCGGTCGCCGGCAACGGCACGCAGAGCGTCGCCGAGGCGATGGGCAACTTCGACGGCATCTCGTACGCCAAGGGCGCCTCGGCGCTGCGCCAGCTGGTCGCCTGGCTCGGCGACGAGGCCTTCTTCGCCGGCGTCAACCGGTACTTCGAGCGGCACGCCTTCGGGAACGCCGAGCTCGCCGACTTCCTCGCCGCACTCGCCGAGACCAGCGGGCGGGACGTCCGGGCCTGGGCCGACGCCTGGCTCGGCACCAGCGGCGTCGACACGCTGCGCCTGGAGGTCCGGGTCGAGGGTGACACGATCACCGCCGTCGAGGTCGTCAACGACGGCACCCGGCCGCACCGGATCCACCTGGGCGTCCACGACCTGCACGGGAGCGGACCGCGGGCCACCGTACGGCGGCGCGCGGACCTGCCCGTCGAGCTCGGACCCGGCGCCCGGGTCGAGGTCCCGGAGCTGGCCGGAGCCGGCCGGGCCGCCCTGCTGGT
This sequence comes from Kitasatospora sp. NPDC088346, assembly GCF_044740765.1. Lineage (NCBI taxonomy): Bacteria > Bacillati > Actinomycetota > Actinomycetes > Kitasatosporales > Streptomycetaceae > Kitasatospora > Kitasatospora sp. NPDC088346. Next base: position 133,541 of record NZ_JBIURH010000006.1, on the reverse strand, counting down.
GCCCAACGACGGCGACCTCAGCTGGGCCAAGATCAGGCTGGACGAGGACTCCTGGCGGACCGTCACCGGCTCGCTGTCCGCGATCGAGGACGAGCTGACCCGGGCCGTGCTCTGGGAGCACGCCCGCGACCTGGTCCGGGACGGCGAACTGCCGCCCGCCGGCTACCTCGACCTGGTGGCCGCCCACCTGCCGGCCGAGAGCGCCGTGGCCGCCGTCGAGGCGGTGCTCGCCTTCGCCCGGACCGAGGCGATCGGCCGCTACCTCACCCCCGGCGACCGGCCCGCCGCCCTCGCCCTGCTCGGCCGCACGGCCGACGCCCTGCTCACCCGCCCGGGCGCCGGTCACAGCCTGCGGCTGGCCGCCCTGCGCGGCGCGGTGCAGAGCGCCGACGCGCCCGCCGACCTGGAGCGCCTGCGCGACTGGCTGGCCGGCACCGGACTGCCGGAGGGCCTCGACCTCAGCCCGGACCTGCGCTGGGCCGCGCTGGCGGTGCTGGCCGCCCGGGGCGCCACCGACGAGACGGCGATCGCCGGCGAACTCGACCGGGACCGCAGCGACGCGGCGGAGCAGGGCGCGGCCCGGGCCCGCGCCGCCCTGCCGGAGCCGGCGGCCAAGGAACGGGCCTGGGCGGCGCTGTTCGAGGCCGGCACCTCCAACCGGCTGCTGGCGGCCACCGCCGACGGCTTCTGGCGGTCCGGGACGGAGGAGCTCACCGCCGAGTACGTCCGGCGCTACTTCGAGGCCGTCCCGGTGGGCGGCCGGCGCGGTGACCGGGTGGCCGCGGTGCTGGGCCACTCGCTGTTCCCGCGGGACCGCGCCACCGACGAGGTGGTCGCCGCCACCGAGGCGTGCCTGCGCCGGCCCGAACCGACGCCGGCGCTGCGGCGTTCGCTCGCCGACGAGCTGGACGACCTGCGGCGCACGGTCAGGGTACGGCGGCTCCAGGCACCGGGGCTCCAGACGCCGGGCCGCTAGGTGTCGGGGCTCCGGGCACCGGGACGTCAGGCCGGACATCAGGCGGGACGTCGGGCGTCCGGCGGTCAGTACGGCTCGAAGGCGCCCCGGGCCGCGACCGCCCGGGGCCGCTGCAGCGCGAACGCCGAGGCGCTCCAGCTCTCCGCGGCCGGAACCACCACCGAGGTGCGGGCGGCGGTGCCGGCCGGGAGGACGGCGCCGCCCACGGTGAAGCCGTACACCCCCGGAGCGACGTCCAGGCCCGGCGGCAGGGTGAAGCGGTAGACCAGGCTGTCGTACTCCAGCGAGACGGTGGGCACCGCGCCCGGCAGGTCCGTCCAGGGGGCGGTGCCCGGCAGGACGTCCGGCCGGCGCAGCCGGAGCTCGACCTGGACGGCGGTCAGCGGTTCACGGACCGTCAGTGTCACGGTGTGCCGGGTGCCGGAGCGGCCGAGCGGTGTCAGTTCGGCGGTGCCGGTGAGCGCGGTGTCGGGGTGCTCGCTTGGTGCGGCCTGGTTGGGCGGGGTGGGCTCCGCGACGGGCGAGGCCGGGCCGGTCGGCTCGGGGGAGGGGGACCCGCCGGTCTTCGCGGCCGCGGCGGAACCGGAGCCGGACCCCGAGGGTCCGGGGGAGACCGGGGGCCGTGACGGGGTGCCGCTGGGCCGGACGGTCACCGGGCGGGCGGTGGAGCCGGGCCGGGAGCCGGGCAGCGCGGTGGCGGCCTGGGTCGCGGTCGCGGTGGCCGTCGCGGTGGGCTCGGGACCGGCCTCGGCCGCCGCTGCGACCGGTTCGGCCGCGGCGGTGGGGGTCGGCGCCTCGGGGCTCGGCAGCGGCGGGCTGGCGCCGACCGACATCCGGGGCTGGCGGCCGACCTGCTGCTGCTCGTTCAGCAGCCAGGTGGTGAGCAGGCTGATCCCGACCACGGTCGACATCGCCATCGCGGCGCCGGAGAACCTCAGGGTGGGAAGCCGGAACCTCCCGCCCACCGGTTTCGGCCGGCCGTGCCGGCCGACCGGCCGGTGCGTCCTGTTGTCCTCGCGGAGCACCACCGGGCTCCCCTCCCTCTCCGCCTCGCACGGGCGCCGGCCGCTGCGGCGGGTCCTAGAGATTACCAGCGGCCGGTGCACCCGCCGCCAGTCCCAGGAACCGCACCTTTCCCCCCATCCTAGTGACCTACGGTGCGCGGGAGTTGACGGAGTGTCCGGCGATCACCGGGGCCGGGGTCTGCAACCCCGTTGCAACCCTTGCCGTGGGCCCTTCGGTGGCGCACGCTGGCCTCTAACCCAGCCGCCCCGGAGAGACCGTCTATGCCGCGCGACCCGCTGTCCGCTCCCTCGAACCAGCCACTCGCCGCCACCCCCACGGGCGGCGAACCAGGCCGGGTCGCCGCCGTTCCACCGGTGGTCGAGGAGGTCCTGACGCTGCGGATCGCGTTGGACCAGGACCTGGTGGGTGAGGTGCGCACCAGGTTCCGGTACGAGGCCGAGCGCCCGTTCGAGGTGCGGCTCACCTTCCACCTGGGACGTCCCGACGAGGCGGACTGGGTCTTCTCGCGCGAGCTGCTGCGGGACGGTCTGGCCTCGCTCAGCGGTCAGGGCGACATCAAGCTGTGGCCCGCCTACTGTCCCTGTCACGGCTCCACGCTGCACCTCGCGCTGGACTCCCCGCACGGCAGCGCCCTGCTGGAAGCCTCCCGTCCGCACGTCAAGGCCTGGCTGGAGCGCACCTACGCCTGCGTGTCGGCCGAGGCCGAGGCGGTCTCCGGCCCGACGGACGAGCAGCTCGCGGCGCTGCTGGCCGGGAGCTGACGGGCCCGTCCGCCGTGCCGGCCGGAGCCGTGCGGCGCGTCGAGCCCGTTCAGCCGGGCAGCTCGAGGGTGCCGGCCGCCAGCGCGGCCCGGATCTCCCGCACCCCCGGCGCGTTCGAGCCGGGCAGCAGGTCGTACGGCTCGGCCGGGGCCCGCACGGACACCTCCGCCGCGCCCGTCAGCCGGTACGGCCGGTGTTCCAGCAGTCCGCCCAGGTGGCGCCGGAGCCGGGAGAGTTCGGCCCGCACCGTGACGGTCCTGGCCCGGTCGCCGAACAGCGCCCCGGCGAGGTCGGCGGCGCTCAGGCCGTTGCGGTGCACGGCCAGCAGCAGCAGGAGTTCGGCGTGCCGGGGGCTCGGCCCGTACGACCAGCTGCCGGCCGCCCCGGATACCCACAGCTCGGGCCGGTCGGGGCTGGTGAGGTCCAGTCGGACGCGGGCGCCCTCGGTCTGCTCGGCGAGGTCGGCGGGCGGACCGCCGACCGGGCGCACCAGCCAGCCGCCGGCCAGCGGCTCGACCCGGCACTCGCCGAGGCCGGGCAGCCGGTGGACGGCGGTGGTGCCCCAGCCGTCGGCGGGCAGGTGCAGCCGGGGCATGTTCGGCATGCCGCTGGCCGCGGCCGTCCAGCCGGTGTCGTCCACCACCAGGGCCGGGCCGGCGAACCTCGCGAGCAGCGGCGCCGCGACCGTGCGCAGCCGGTGCAACGACTCCAGGTGTCGGGCGCGCAGTTCGGTCTCGGCCAACCGGGCGGCGGTGAGGGTGAGTTGGAGCAGGTAGGGGGCGCCGGCGTGGGCCGGTCCGCTGAGGTCGATCACCCCGGTGAGGGCGCCGGTGCGGGGGTCGCGGACGGGGGCGGCGACGCAGGTCCAGGCGTGGTGGCTGCGCAGGTAGTGCTCGGCGGAGTGCACCTGGGTGGCCCGGCCGGTCCGGACGGCGAGGCCGATGCCGTTGGTGCCCACCTCGTCCTCGGCCCAGCGCGCGCCGTGCTCGAAGCCTATCGAGTCGGCACTGCGCAGCAGCGGGCGGTTGCCCTCGAGCCACAGCACGTGGCCCTCGGCGTCGGCGATGGCGAGCAGCAGCGGGGCGTCGCCGCCCGGGCGTATCAGGCAGTCCCGCAGCACCGGGAGGACCTGGTCCAGCCCGTTGTCGCGGCGCCGGTGCTCCAGCTCGGCCGGGGTGATCCGGCGGGCGTTGCGGCCGCGGTCCGGGTCGAGGCCCAGGCGCCGCAGTCGGGCCCAGGAGTCGCCGATCTCGGGACGCTGGTCCTCGAAGGGCAGCCGGCCGCCGGGCGTCTCGCCGTCGGTGCCGTCGGCCCGGCCGGTGCCGTCCGGGCCGTCCGGTCCGTCGCCACCCACGGGGGTGTCGCCGCCCATGGCGCGGTCGTAAGCCCGGACGAGTGCCGCGGTACCGCCCTGCGCTCGGTGGCCACGGGTGGGCCGATGGCTCCGGTGCACTTCGGTCCCCCTGGTCGTGCCGCGGTCATTGCCACACAGGGTACGACCGACTGGCCGGGACATGCCGAGTGAGGCGCAATCCGCTGTCCGGTGAGGGGTCCTGAGGGACACTGATCGGTTCACCCGGTGTTCGGACGGGCCGTCACGCCCGCGGGGCGGCGGGGCGCCACTTGTGTCCGCCCGTCCCGCGGCGGCAGCATGTGGCGAGGGCGGGCTGGGCGCCGTCCGGGCCCGCCGGTTCCCGTAGGTCACAGCAGTGCGGAGGGACGCACCATGCCGTACCGGCTCGAAGTCACCCAGGGCGACTGGCCCGCGGCCGAGCTCGGGAAGGGGGTGGAGGGCATCCTCGCGGAGAGCACCGTGCTCACCCTGGCCACGGCCGGCCACGAACTCGGCCCGCACGCCAACCTGGCCTTCTTCGCGTACGACGACGACCTCGTCCTGTACTTCGTGAGCGAGCGCGCGACCCGCCACAGCCTGCACCTGACGGAGGACGCCCGGGCCGCCGCGACGGTCTTCCTGCCGCCGCCGGCGTTCGGCGAGCAGCTGCGCGGGGTCCAGCTGGCGGGCAGCGCGGGGGAGGCCTGGGGGCGGCAGGCGGAGGCCGCGCTCGCGGCGTACCGGGCGCGCTTCCCGTCGTTCGGGCAGGACCCGGAGGTCCGGGACCGGCTCCTGGAGGGGCGGGGTGCGGCCGCCCTGTACCGCTTCCAGGTGGACGAGCTGACCGCCGTCGACGAGCCGCAGTTCGGGCGGCGCAACTACCTGCGGGCCACGGTGCTGCGCTGAGCGGCCCTGTCGCCGCCGGGTTGTCTGTACAACTTTTGCCAGGCGGTTCATGTCCCCGACCCCGGGCGGACGAACTCCCGTCACCTGGGCGCCCGAGCCTGGCCGCATGAGAGTCATCGTGGTAGGAGCGGGCGTACTCGGCACCATGCACGCCTGGCAGGCCGTCGAACGCGGCCATGAGGTCGTCCACATCGAGCGCGAGACGGAGGCCCGCGGCGCCTCCGTCCGCAACTTCGGCCTGGTCTGGGTCAGCGGCCGGGCCGGCGGCGAGGAACTCGCCACCGCGCTGCGCGCCCGCGAGCTGTGGGAGACCATCGGCGAGCGCGTCCCCGGACTGCACTTCCGGCCCAACGGCTCCCTCACCGTGGTCCGCACCGACGCCGAACTCGCCGTCGCCGAACAGGCCCTGAAGCTCCCCGACGCCGCCCTGCGCGGCTACCGGCTGCTCGACGCCGACGAGGTCCGGGCCGCCAACCCCGCCCTGCGCGGCGACTTCCTCGGCGGCCTGTGGTGCGAGCGCGACGCCGCCGTCGAACCCCGCCTCGCCCAGCCCGCCCTGCGCGCCGCCCTGGAGGCCTCCGGCCGCTACACCTTCGTCCCCGGCCGCGAGGTCAGGGAGGTGGTCGGCGGCCGCGCCGTCCGCGACGACCACGGCCGGCTGCACCAGGGCGACCTGGTCATCCTCTGCACCGGAGCCTGGCTCGGCGGCCTCGTCCGCGAACTCGCCCCCGAACTCCCCGTCCGCCGCGTGCGGCTGCAGATGATGCAGACCGACCCCCTGGACGAGCCGCTCACCACCTCCGTCGCCGACGGCGACAGCTTCCGCTACTACCCCGCCTTCGCCGGCCCCGCCCTGGAAGCCCTCAGGGCCGCCCAGCCGCAGCCGCCCGTCGCCGCCGAGCACAAGATGCAGCTGCTCATGGTCCAGCGGCAGCACGGCGGCCTCACCATCGGCGACACCCACGAGTACGACCAGCCCTTCGGCTTCGACGTCGACGAGGAGCCGTACGAGCACCTCACGACCGTCGCCGAACAGCTCCTCGGCCGCCCGCTGCCCCGGATCCGCCGCCGCTGGGCCGGCGTCTACGCCCAGTGCACCGACACCACCCGGGTCGTCCACCGCGAACAGCTCGCCGACGCCGTCTGGCTGGTCACCGGACCCGGCGGCCGCGGCATGACCTGCTCCCCGGCGATCGCCGAAACCACCGCCAACCTCGCCAACCTGTAAGGCAGTTGAACATGAGCAACGACATCCGCCTGGTCGTCCTCGACATGGCCGGCACCACCGTCGCCGACGACGGCCTGGTCGAGCGCGCCTTCGACGCCGCCGCCGCGGCCCTCGGCGTCCACGCCGGCACCGACGAACACGCCCGCATGCTGGAGCACGTCCGGGTCACCATGGGCGAGTCCAAGATCTCCGTCTTCCGCCACCTGTTCGGCGGCGACGAGGCCAAGGCCCGACAGGCCAACCTCGCCTTCGAGGCCGCCTACCACGACCTCGTCGACGCCGGACACTGCGCCGCCCTGCCCGGCGCCGCCGACGCCATCGAGCAGCTGCGCACCGCCGGCCGCACGGTCGTCCTCACCACCGGCTTCTCCCGCGCCACCCAGGACCGCATCCTCAAGGCCCTCGGCTGGCAGGACATCGCCGACCTCACCCTCTGCCCCGCCGAGGCCGGCCGCGGCCGCCCCTACCCCGACCTCGCGCTCACCGCCCTGCTGCGCACCGGCACCGAGTCCGTCCGGCAGATCGCGGTGGCCGGCGACACCGGCTACGACATGCTCACCGGCACCCGCGCCGGCGCCTCCGTCGTCGCCGGCGTCCTCACCGGCGCCCACGGCGAGGACCGCCTGCGCGCCGACGGCGCGACGCACGTGCTGCCCTCGATCGCCGAGCTGCCGGCCCTCCTCGCGGGCTGACACCCCGCACCCGCGGGGACGTCCGCAGGCACCCGGGGGCCTGCCCGCGGAACCGCGCCGGAATACGCGCAGCGGGGCCCGCACTTGGCCCGGGCGCGTCGGTCCTCCCGCATGCCACGTCCGGAGCGTGCAGGCCGGCGCGGCATACTGGGGTCTGCGCACGTCGGGGCGAACCGGTGCCTCTTCGGTGTCCAGGCCCCCCGGCGTCGCGGAAGCCCGTCCCGGTCGGTGCCCCTCGTGGGTGCGGGCCGGGGCGGGGCGGCCGTTCTATGCTGCCGGTGACCTGACGAATCGTCGGACGGCGGCCCCCACCGGTGGCGGCCGGTCCGGCCCGGAGCGGGAGGGGTCGGCGTGGCGGACGGCCTGCGGCTCGCCCTCACCGAACGGCAGTGCGGCGACGCCCGGCTGCTCTGGGAGTACCTCCGGCTCGGGCACCCGCCGCGCCCCTGCGACGCCGCGATCGTGCTCGGCAGCCACGACCTCGGGGTGCCCGTCCGGGCGGCCGAGCTGTATCGGCGGGGCCTCGCCCCGGTCCTGGTGTTCAGCGGCGGCGCCAACCGCACCAGGCCGGACCTGTTCCCCCGCGGCGAGGCCGTCCGCTTCGCCGAACGGGCCCGCGAGCTCGGCGTCCCCGACGAGGCGATCCTGCTGGAGCCGGAGGCCCGGCACACCGGCGAGAACATCGCCCTCTCCCGCCAGGTCCTGGCCGACGCCGGGGTGCGGGCCGTCCGCTCGGTGCTGCTGGTCTCGATGCCGTACATGGAGCGCCGCGCGTACGGGACCTGCCGCCGGCTGTGGCCGGAGGTCGAACCGGTCTGCGCCTCGGAGGACACCCCGCCGGACGCGTACGCGCGGGCCATCGGCGACCTGCGGCTGGTGGTGGAGAAGCTGGTCGGCACCCTGCAACGGGTCGTCGAGTACCCGGCCCGTGGCTTCGCCGTCGAGCAGCGCGTGCCGGAGCAGGTCCGGGCGGCGTACCGGCGGCTGGTCGGGGACGGGTTCACCGGCTGGCTCATCCCGGAACGGACGCCGTCGTAGTGGTCAACTGCTCTCAATCAGAGCAAATCTGACGATCCATCGGAGCTGGTGGCGTAGGCTCGCCCGCATGAGACAACGGATACCGCGCTGGGCCTGGTGGGCATTCGGGGTCACCGCCGTCGTGCTCTACCTGGCCACCGACTGGGCCGACGGAGTCTTCGAGGACGAGACCGCGGGGGGCCAGCTCGGCTGGTACGAGACCAGCCCCTGACCCCCGCAGATGGACGAGCGCCCGGCGCACCGCCGCCGCCTCGGTCGCCGGCATCCCCGACTCGGCGCCGCGCGCAGTGCCGTCGGCCGGCTCGCCCAGGCGGCCGAACCCGTGCACGGCCACGGACCGGCAGGCCGGGCTCATCCGGCGTCCCCGCGCGGCGCGAGCCGCACGTCCCCCGGGTCGACGTCCCACTCGTACCCGCCGCCGCGCGGACGCAGCCACCACCGGCCGTCCTGGACGTCCCGGAACTCGCCCACCCGGCCCGTCCTCGTGTCGACCAGGAGCAGGCCGATCTCCGGTGCGAAGGGAATCCCCGGCTCGTCGGTGTCGTGCATCGTGCCGCCGTCCTTCCGTCGGACCGCTCGCGCGGTCCTCACTTTCCGTACCCCAAGCGTCGCCCGACGGAGCTACCATGCACAGCAGGTCGGGGCTTACGCCTGGCTCCGTAAGGAGAAGTGATCTTTTGGGCAACGAAGTTGACCCCTCGTCGTCCATGGCCGCGCTCTTCGGCGCCCGGGTCCGCAGGCTGCGGCTCGCCGCCGGCCTGACCCAGGCCGAGCTGGGGGAGCGGACCTTCACCCACAGCACCCGCATCAACCAGATCGAGCGCACCACCGGCCACCGGCCGACGCTGGACCTGGCCAGGGCGCTCGACAACGCCCTCGGGGCCGACGGCCTCTTCGCGGACCTGTGGCAGCACGTGAACCGGGAGAGCTTCCCCGACTGGTCGCGCGCGTTCATGGACCGCGAGGCTCGGGCGACGGAGATCCGTACCTACATGGTGCAGACCGTGCACGGACTGCTCCAGACCAGGGCCTACGCCCGCGCGATCCTCAGCATCGGCAAATCACTGCGGACCGAGGAACAGCTGGCCGAGCGGCTCGACGCACGCATGGGCCGACAGGACCGGCTCGTCGGGCCGGACGCCCCGGAGCTGTGGGTCGTCCTGGACGAGGCCGTCCTGCTGCGGCCTGTGGGTGGCGTGGAAGTGATGCGCGAGCAACTGGCCCACCTCCTGGCCGTCGCCCGGAACCCGCTGGTGACGATCCAGGTGCTGCCGTTCGACCAGGGGGAGCACCGGGCGATGGGCGGCTCGCTCACCGTCCTCGTCCTGTCCGACGGGACGGAGGCCGCCTACACCGAGGGCGCTGACCACGGCCGGCTGATCGAGGATCCGACCGAGGTCGAGCCCTACTCGGTGACCTACGATCGGCTCAGGGCGCTCGCCCTGCCGCCCAACCTGTCGCTCAGCATGATCCGATCTGTGATGGAGGGGACGTACCGTGCTTCCCGATCTGCGCGTCGCCGTGTGGCGCAAGTCCAGCTACAGCAATCAGGAGGGCGGGGAGTGCGTGGAGGTGGCCGACGGCTTCCCGGCGGTGGTGCCCGTACGTGACAGCAAGGACCCGGACGGGCCGGTGCTGCTGTTCCCGGCCGGGGCCTGGCAGCGGTTCGTGACGGCCGCTGCGCGCGGCGCCTACGGCGGGGTCCGGCCGTAGGCCCTAGCGTCCGTTTGCCCCTGCGCGGCGTCTGCCTCGGACGTTCGAATCGTGCTTAACCTACGAAAAGCCCGGTTTCGGACGGAACAGAGAGGGGAGAGGCCGTGAATGCGCGCCTGCTTGCGGCGGCCGTCGGTCTGCTGATGCTGTCGGCCTGCTCCTCGGCCCCGCCCAGGGCCCAGCAGTCGCCGACCGTGAGCCCGACGCCGAGCGGGAGCTCCACGCCGAGCCCCACCCCGACACCGAGTCCGACGCCCAGCCCGACGCCCACCCCGACCCCGACCCCCAGCCCGTCCGCCGAACCGACCTCCGCCCAGCTCGCCGGGCGCCGCGTCGTCTACTCGTACCCGGGGCTGACCCCGCCGGCCACGCTGCTCCAGGCGATCCGCGAGGGGCGGGTGGCCGGGGTGGTGTTCTTCGGGGAGAACGTCTCCAGCACCACCCAGCTGAAGGCCGCCGTCGAGCAGCTGCGGGCGGCGCAGCGGCAGAGCCCGGTGAAGGAGCCGCTGCTGCTGATGACCGACCAGGAGGGCGGCCAGATCAAGCGGCTGCCCGGTGCGCCGGTGCCGTCGGCCAAGGAGATCGGCCACTCGCCCGACCCGGCCGCGGCGGCCGCCACCGCGGGCGGCGGCGCGGGCAGGAACCTCGCCGGCCTCGGGCTGAACGTCAACCTGGCGCCCGTCCTCGACGTGTACGACAAGCCGGGCAACTTCATCGACGCGACGGGCCGCTCGTACAGCAGCAACCCGAGGACGGTCGGCACGCTCGGGACGGCGTTCATCACCGCCCAGCAGAAGGCCGGGGTGGCGGCCACCGCCAAGCACTTCCCCGGGCTCGGCTCGGCGCCCGCCGGCAAGAACACCGACCTCGGCCCGGTCACCCTGCCGATCTCGCTGAAGACGCTGCGGGACGTGGACGAGGTGCCGTACCCGCCCGCGATCGCCGCCGGGGTCAAGCTGATCATGCTGTCCTGGGCGGTCTACCCCGCGCTGGACCCGGGCCGCCCGGCCGGTCTGTCGTCCACCGTCGTCCAGCAGGAACTCCGCGGCCGGCTCGGCTACCAGGGCGTCACCGTCACCGACGCGATCGAGGCGGGCGCGCTGAACGCCTACGGCAACGCCGGTCAGCGCTCGGTCGCCGCGGCCGGCGCCGGGATGGACCTGCTGCTCTGCTCGGCCCGCAGTGTCGCCCAGGGCGACCAGGCGGCGGCCGCCCTCGCCCAGGCGCTGGACTCCGGGAGCCTCGACCGGGCCGCCTTCACCGCCGCCGCCGACCGGGTCACCGCCCTGCGGGCGGGCCTGCACTGACGGCACGCCCGTTCCGAGCGGACGGGCCGGTCAGCCGGTCGGCCCCCGGGGCCCGCGATATTCGCTCGCGCCGCCGACCGCCCGTTTCCTACGATCGGGTCACCACCAAGCGTTGAGCGCTGGGACGCAAGCGGGGCTGTAACCCCTGCTCCCTCCGGGATGGCGAGGTTCGATTCCTCGGCAACGCACTGGTCCGTAGCTCAGTCGGTAGAGCAGCCGTCTCCAAAGCGGCGTGTCGCAGGTTCGAGTCCTGCCGGGTCAGCCACTGTCACCACCACCGCCATCACGGCGGTCACGACCACTGGTCCTGCGGCTCGTCGGGCTGCTCGACCCAGCCCGCCGTGAGGACCAGGCGGGAGGTGCGGTGCACGGCGAGGAAGCCGAACGGCCGGTCGACCGTGAAGCGCACCGCGCGGACCACGTACGGCAGCCACGCCGCGCTGCCCGCCGCCGCGGCGACCGCCGAGACCGCCGCCGCGCGGAAGCCGGTCGCCCCGAAGGTGGCCGTCGCGGACTGGGCCGCGGACTGCACGGCCAGCGGGAAGCCCGGGGTGATGCCCGGGAAGTGTCCCCGGCTGTCGTCGGAGGCCGTCGCGAGGCCGAAACAGGCGGCGTCCTCCAGCAGTTGGTGGTGGGCCGCGACGGTGAAGCCGGGGGTCAGGACGGTCAGGGTGGACTCGGGCTCGTAGCTCCCCTCCCGCCGCACCTGGACGCCCGGGCCCGGACTCCCGTACGGCAGCACGTCGCCGGACACCCGGGGGTACCGGCGGTGGAGGAGGTCGATCCCGGCCGTGAGGACGTCCCCCGGGCGGGCCGGCTCCTCGCCGAGCAGCAGGTGGACGTCGATGCCACCGGTACCGAGGACCCGCAGCTCGGACACCGTGCCCGCGGCGGTGTCGGCGACGCCGAGGCGGTCGAGGAGCGCGGTGGTGCGGCCCAGGGCCGCGAGCTGACGGTCGGACCACGGACCCGTCGCGGGCCACAGCGTCGCCGGGAAGAACCGCCGGATCCACTCGGTGCGGACGGCGAGGGCGCCGGCCAGCACCAGTCGGGTGCTCTCGTCGACGGTCACGGGGAAGCGGTCGATCCGACCGTCGGTGTGCCGGGCCGCCCAGGCGTCCAGGTGCCGCTGGGGGTCGACCTCGGCGATCCGCTGGTGGACGTGGGCGGGCAGCCGAGCCGTCCAGTCGGGGGAGACCGCCAGGTCGGGGCGGGTCCACAGGCCGATCGCCGCGGCCGTGCCGGGGAGGCCGCCCAGGGCGGTGAGCAGGTCGTGGGCATGGCGCGCGGCGTCCTCGGCGGGTATTCCGACGGCGTCGGCCAGCTCCTTGCGGGCCGCGCCCTCGGCGCCGTCCGCGAGCGCGGCGAGCAGCGGCCACAGGCCGGCGGCCGAGAAGACCGTCCCGCCGCTGGTAGCGGCGCTCCGGGCCCAGCGGGCCGTCAGCGCGTTGACGGCGCGTACTGCGGTGTCAGACAGCATGGTTCCCCCACCTCTGGTGTTCCGAACGGCCGAGACTACGGCCGCCGGGTGGTGCGCCGCGACGTGGTTCCGGGTGTCGGTGGCGGCTGCCAGGATGGTCCGATGACCGACCCCGCCGCCGCCATCGCCGCGTACTGGGACGCCGCCGCGCCCGCCTTCGACGACGAACCCGACCACGGCCTGCGGGCCGCGGCCACCCGAGCCGCCTGGGCCCGGCTGCTCGACGCCTGGGCACCGGCCGGTCCGGCCGACGTCCTCGACGTGGGCTGCGGCACCGGCTCGCTCTCGCTGCTGCTCGCCACGGCGGGGCACCGGGTGACCGGGGTCGACCTGGCGCCGCGGATGGTGGAGCGGGCCCGTGCCAAGCTGGCGGCCACCGGGCTGCCGGGACGGTTCCTGGTCGGCGACGCGGCCGCGCCGCCCACCGGCGAGGAAGCGTTCGACCTGGTGCTCTGCCGCCACCTGGTGTGGACGCTTCCCGACCCGGTCGCCGCGCTGCGCGGCTGGGTCGGGCGGCTGCGGCCCGGCGGCCGGCTGGTCCTGGTCGAGGGCCGCTGGCGGGAGTCCGGGCAGGCCGCGGCGCCGTACGTGGCCGGGGCCGAGTCGCTCCCGTGGAACGGCGGGATCACCGCGGACGACCTGGCCGCCGCCGTGCGGCCGCTGGTTCGGGAGCTGCGGACCGAACCGCTCGGCGGCGTCGTCGACCTGTGGGGCGGCCCGGTGCCGGACGAGCGGTACGCGCTGATCGCCGACGTCTGACGGTCCCGCTGGTCCGTTGCGACGCGCCCCTAGGGGGTGGTGGCCCGGGCACCCGGGACGAGCCGGGGCACGAGGCGCACGTAGGCCACCATGCCGAGGACCTCGACCAGGGTCTGGGTCACCACCACGACCGCCGCCACCGCGAGGTCACCGGGGAGGGCGAGGGCGAGCGGGAGGACGACCAGCGAGTTGCGGGTGGCGCCGGTGAAGACGACGGCGCGGGCGGCGGGGGAGCCGAGGCGGAACAGGCGGGCCACCGCGCGGCCGGCGAAGGCCATCACCAGCAGGAACAGGACGTAGCAGGGGATCACCGCGGCCACGTCGCCCAGGCTGCCGCCGAGCCGGGGGACCTGGGAGGCGACCACGACCAGCAGGGTGGCCGCCATCAGCGGGACCATCGTGGTGCCCGCCGCTTCGGTGGCCCGCCGTCCGGTCGGGCGCCGGGCCGCCCAGGCCTGACAGGCCCAGGCCACGGCGAGCGGCGCGGCGATCAGGGTGGCGAAGGCCGTCAGGAACGGGCCGACGGCCACCACCTCGTCCAGCCCGGGGCCGAGGAACAGGCGCAGGAACACCGGCAGCAGTGCCAGCTGCACCACCAGCAGGACCGGGGTGACGGCCAGCAGCCGGCGGTGGTCGGCGCCGGCCAGACCGCTGAACACGATCACGTAGTCCACACAGGGGCACAGCAGCACCAGCAGCACCCCGAGCCGCACCGCCCGGTCGTCCGGCAGGAACGGGAACATCGCGGCCACCACCACCGGGACGACCGCGAAGTTCACCACCAGGACGGCGGCCGGGAAACGGCCCCCGCGCAGCGAGCGGAGCAACTCGGCCGCCGGCACCTGGAGGAAGGTCACGAACAGCAGGGCGGCCAGCAACGGGTTGACCGCCTGCTCCAGCCCCGGCCCCGCGGCCGGCACGGCCAGGCCGAGGGCGGCCCCGGCGGCCAGCGCGCCGAGGTAGACGGCGACCTGGTGGTGTTCCATCCGCTCGACCAGATGCCGCCCCACCGCGACCGTCCCTCCGCCCGTACACCGCCGACCTGCGGCGATCCTACGGGCAGGCACCCCCGCCACCGTCGGGCGGCGGGGGCGTCGGGAGTACCCGTCAGTGCACGGTGCCCGCGTAGCGGCGGGTGAAGCGGGTGCCGGTGGCGGCTGTGACGGTGATGTCGTAGCGGCCCTGGTTGAGCGGCCAGTCCACGATGGCCGAGGAGTTGGGGGCGGCCCAGACGGTCTTCGGCTGGCCGCCGAAGTCGTTGGGGGTGACGGTGAAGGAGACGGCCGTCGCGCCGCCGTTGGACAGTCGCAGGCAGACCTTGCCGCTCCGCACGGTCGCGGTGACGGCGGGCACCGGTATGTCGTCCTGGCCGGCGCGGACCACCGAGCCGGCGAACCGGCGGACGAAGCCGTCGGGGCCGTGGACGGTGAAGTCGTAGCGGCCGTCGGTCGCCGCGGCGTCCCAGGTGTACGTCTTCGTGGCGCCCGGGGCCACCGTGTACGGCGTGCCCGCGAAGGCGTACACGATGTTCGGGTACACGGTGTACGGGAAGGCCACCGTGCCGGTGTTGGTGAGGGTGCAGGTGACGGCGCCGGTGGTGCGGTCGACGGTGACGTCCGCGCCGGGGGCGTAGGGCAGTCTGCGGTGGGGGCGCTCGCCGGGCTCCTGCGGCGGCAGCGCCTGGGCGCCGACGGCGGGGAGCTTGACGGCGGGCAGGCTCGCGTTGGCGTCGGCCTTGGCCATCAGGGCGACGGTGTCGGGCAGGGCCGGGACGGAGTGGTCCGGCGCGGTGAAGTCGAAGCAGCTGGTCAGGTCGCCGCAGACGGCCCGGCGCCAGGCGGAGATGTTCGGTTCCTGGACGCCGGTCACCACCTCCAGGAAGCGCAGCACCGAGGTGTGGTCGAACACCTGGGAGTTGACGTACCCGCCGCGGGACCAGGGGGAGGCGACCCACAGCGGGACCCGGTTGCCGAGGCCGATCGCCCGGCCCTGGGTGTACTCCTCGGGGGTGCCGGGTTCGGGGGTGGGTGGGACCATGTGGTCGAAGTAGCCGTCGTTCTCGTCGTACATGACCAGGAAGACGGTGTGCTGCCAGACGTCCGGGTTGGACATCAGCGACTTGAGGGCGGTGTCCACCCAGTACGCGCCGTAGTCGGGGCTGGCGTTGGGGTGTTCGCAGAAGAGGTACGGCGCGACCAGCCAGGAGACCGTCGGCAGGGTGCCGTCCTTGCAGTGCCGGTCGAACGCCGCGGGGTCGAACTTGGTCATCGCGTTGACGTAGCGCGGGTCGGTGGCGGGGAAGTTGTGGAACTGCTTGAAGTACGACAGCGCGTTGTCGTCGTAGTCGCCGGTGCGGTCGTCCTTGCTGGGGTTGTGGTAGACCCGCCAGCTCACGCCCGCGGCCTGGAGCCGTTCCGCGTAGGTGGTCCAGTCGGCGACGGGGTTGTCGGTGACCGGGGTGTTGTCGATCCACGGGCCGGTGGTGCCGTCCCGGCCGGGGCCGCTGGTGCCGGTCCAGAGGTAGAGGCGGTTGGGGTCGGTCGGCCCGGCGAGCGAGCAGAAGTAGGCGTCGCAGAGGGTGAAGGCGTCGGCCAGCGCGTACTGGTAGGGGATGTCGGCGCGGGTGAAGTACCCCATGGTGCGCTCGCCCTTGGCGGCGATCCACTTGTTCATGGCGCCGTTGTTGACGGCCTGGTGGCCGGTGGCCCAGTCGTGGGCGAGGCCGGCCGCGTTCTGGGCGTTGTACTTGGTGGTGTCCATCCGGTACGGCAGCATCACGCCGCCGTCGCTGCGTCCGGCGTCGGGCTGGCGGAACACGTTGCCGCCGTCGGGGAACTGCAGGGCCTGCCTGTCGCCGAAGCCGCGGACGCCGTTGAGGGTGCCGAAGTAGTGGTCGAAGGAACGGTTCTCCTGCATGAGGATCACCACGTGCTTCACGTCGGCCACGGTGCCGGTGGCGGCCGGGGCCGCGGCCGCGGCGGTGTCCGGCAGGCCGACCACGGCGGCCGCGCCGGCGGCGGCGGTCGCCGAGACGAAGGTGCGGCGGCTGAGCTGGGGGGTCATCGGTCGGCCTCTCAGAGGGTGAAGGTGGCGACGGCGGCGGCGGTGTCCGAGGGCCATTCGTTGGCGGCCGTGCCCGGGTCGGGCTGCGGCCAGCCGGTCGCCAGGGTGTGCGCCTCCAGGAGGGTCAGCGGGCCGGCGAACTGGACCTGGTCGATCCGGTCCTGCGGTTCGGCCTTGCCGGCGCGGACCTTGCGGGTCGGCGACCAGGTGGTGCCCGGGGAGGCGGCCGGGTCCGGGTGGGCGAGGCGGTAGGCGTCGGTCAGGCCGGCGTTCTGCAGTGCCACGGTGACCGGCCAGGCGAGCGCGGTGACGCCGCTGTGCGCGGTGGCGGTGGCGGGGGTCCAGTCCAGGTGCGAGGGCGAGGCCAGGCCGGCGGCCAGCACCACGGCCTTCCCGGCGGTGATGTCGGCCTTCACGGCGGTGGCCAGTGCGGTGGCCTGCTGGCCCCGGGTGGAGGCGCTCTCGCTCGCCACCGTCGCGGCCGCCGTGCGGCCGTCCTGCACGGCGTACGGGCCGTAGTCCGACTCGTTCAGGTGGGCGGCCCAGAAGCGCACGCTCCGGCCGCCCGGCAGCTGGAGGGTGACGCCGGCGGCGGGCAGGGCGGCGGTGGTGCCGGTGACCGCGGTGAGCGGGTAGCGGCTGACGATGCCGACGCTGCCGGCGGACTGGTGGGCGTACCAGCCGAGGGCGGTCGCCAGCGCGGTGGCGGCGGTGCCCGCGGTCTCCTGGAGGGCCACCACGTCGAGGCCCTGGGTGAGGATCGCCCGGAGCTGCTTCTCCAGGCCGTCGTCGACGTGGGTGCCGGCGTCCCAGAGGTTCCACGCGGCGGTCTTGAGCCGCAGCGGGGCGGCCGCGGTGACGACCGGGACCTGCACGGTGACGGTGTCGGTGTTGCCCGCGGCGTCCTTCACCCCGACGGTGAGCACGGACGGATCGGCGGGGGCGGTGGCGGGCGCGGTGCCGGCGACCGTGCCGTCGGCGGCGACGGACAGCCAGGCGTCGCCCGCGATCTTCCGGAAGGTCGGCGCGCCGGAGGAGCGCATCCACAGGCCGCCCAGCTTGATGCTCACCGCCGCGCCGGGCGCGACCCGGGTGGCGGTGAGCGCGTCGACGGCGGCGTGCGGACGGGGGGAGACCGGCTTGGGCCGGAAGCTGAACGGTGCCGTCTGGGCGAGGATCCCGTACCCGTCCTTGGCCAGCAGGTACGCGGTGTACGGGCCGCCGGTCAGCGCCGAGGTGTCCAGCTGGACGTCACCGGAGCCGCCCGGGGTGTACTTCCACAGCAGCGAGGAGCCGGTGCCGGGCTGCCGGGTGCCGTCGTAGACGCCCACCCAGTTCTTGGCGTCGGGTGCGTCGGTGGTCCAGTGGAAGGTGAGCCGGTCGCCTTCGGCCGGGCTGGGGGGTGTGGAGAGGACGAGGGAGGATCCTGTCGCCACGGGGGTCCTGTCCGCCGCGCCAAGTCCGGTGCGGCTGAGTCGAGTTGACTGTACAACTGACTCAATTCACTCTAGCCGCGGCGGACTTCGGATGAACAGGGTGTGACCGGCCGTCGGGAGTTGCGGTAACTCGCGTCGAGGACCGGCGTGTTTGCCGGCCGCGTGCCGGGTTAGGCGCGGGGCATGAGAGGACTCACATCAGCCGTCAGAACGCTCGCCCACGTCGTCGCAGGCATCCTGATCGTGTGGATCGTGCTCGACCTGCTGGAGGCCGACCCGGGCAACACGGTGGTCTCCTGGATCCACCACGCCGCCGACTGGCTCGCCGCCTGGAGCCGGGGGCTGTTCGCGGTCTCCAGCCGGGTGCTGCAGATCCTGCTGGACTACGGCATCGCCGCCGTGGTCTTCCTGGTGGTCGGCAACCTGGTCACCCGACGACGCGTCGGGTGACCACGGCCCGGGCCGGTCAGTGGCTGCCCCGCAGGTTCAGCACCACCACCCCGACGATGACCAGCGCGATGCCCAACCACTGGGCCCGGCCCAGGGATTCGCCGAACGCGACCACGCCGATACCGGCCACCGCGGCCGTGCCGGCACCGGACCAGACGGCGTACGCGACCGACACCGGTATGTGCCGCAGCGCACGGCCGAGCAGCGCGAAGGACAGTGCGTACCCGACCCCGACGCCCAGGCTCGGCCACAGCCGGGTGAAGCCCTCGGTCAGTTTGAGGCAGCCGGTGGCGCACACCTCGCTCGCGATCGCCAGCGCCAGGAACAGGTACGGCATCAGAGCGGCCGGGCCGCGGTGAGCCCCGCGAGCAGGCCGAGGTCGGCCTGCTCCAGGCTCTCCAGCAGGGTGATCCGCTCGGCGGCCGGGATCGGGACGGTCGAGGGCACCGCCAGCACCGCGCAGCCGGCCGCGTGCGCCGAGGCGACGCCGGTCGGGGTGTCCTCGACGGCCACGCAGTCCGCGGGGTCGAGGCCGAGCCGCGCGGCGGCGGCCAGGTACGGGGCCGGGTCGGGCTTGGTGCGCGGGGTGTCCTCGGCGGCCAGAGTCACGCTGAACCACTGCCGGCCGATGCCGTCGAGCACCAGCTCCACCACCCGGCGCGGGGAGGCCGAGACCAGCGCGGTCGGCACCCCGGCGCCCTGGAGCGCGGCCAGCAGGGCCAGCGCCCCGGGCCGCGGCACCACCTCGGCGGCGACCTTGCGGCTGAACGACTCGTTCAGCCGCTCGACCAGCTCCTGCTCGGGCCGCCCGGTACCGCTCGCGCGGTGCAGGTGGGCGGCGGTGTGCTCGACCGCGCGGCCGAGCACCTCGGGCAGGTCCCGGTCGGTGAGGGTGAGGTCGAGCTCCACGGCCAGCTCGGCGGCCGACTGCCACCAGAGGTGTTCGGTGTCGACCAGGGTGCCGTCCATGTCGAACAGGACGGCGGCGGGGTGCGGAATCGGGTTGTCAGGCATGGCGGTACCTTCGGGTGGAGATCGGCGGGGAGCGGTGGCCCGGTCGTGCGACCGCTCAGGAGGGCGGCGGTCGACCGGGACCGGCCGCTCAGGAGGGGCGGCGGTCGACCAGCACCGGCCGCTCCGGCAGGGCGAGGTCGGCCCGGGAGCCGACCGGGAGGGCGGCGGCGAGCTCGGTCGCCAGGTCGGCCTTGACCGTGGTCCCGTCGGCCAGCCGGACGGTCAGCCGGGTGACGGCGCCCAGGAAGGACGCCCCGACCACCTGGGCCGGGCCGCCGGCGGAGGGCCGCAGCGCGACGTTCTCCGGCCGCACCAGGACGTCCAGCGGACCGTCGGCGGGGATCGCGCCGTCCACCGCGTGGCGGCGGCCGAGCACCTCGACCCCCTCGCCCGAGCGGATCGCCGGGATCCGGCTCATGGTGCCGACGAACTCGGCGACGAACGCGGTCGCCGGACGGGCGTACAGCTCGGACGGCGCGGCGCACTGCTCCAGCCGGCCGCTGCGCAGCACCGCGACACGGTCGGCCATGGACAGCGCCTCCTCCTGGTCGTGGGTCACGAACAGGGTAGTGATGCCCAGCTCCTGCTGCAGACGGCGGATCTCCTCGCGGAGGTTGAGCCGGACCTTGGCGTCGAGCGCCGAGAGCGGCTCGTCGAGCAGCAGCACCCGGGGCTGCAGGGCCAGCGCGCGGGCCAGCGCGATGCGCTGCTGCTGGCCGCCGGACATCTGGTGCGGGTAGCGGTCGGCGTGCTGCGGCAGGCCGACCAGCTCCAGCAGCTCCTTGGCGCGCTTGCGGCGCTCGGCCTTGCCGACCCCCCGCATCCGCAGCCCGAAGGCGACGTTGTCGGCCGCGGTGAGGTGCGGGAAGAGGCTGTACGACTGGAACACCATGCCCGCGTCCCGGCGGTGCGCCGGGATCCTGGTGATGTCCTCGCCGTCGACCAGCACCTGGCCCGAGTCGTGCTGCTCGAAGCCGGCCAGGATCCGCAGGGCGGTGGTCTTCCCGCAGCCGGACGGGCCGAGCAGGGCGAGCAGCTCACCGGGCTCGACGGCCAGGTCCAGGCCGTCCAGCGCGGTGGTGGCGCCGAAGGAGCGGCGCAGCGAACGGAATTCGACGGTCGCGCTGCCGGATGCGAGCGGCGCGCCGGCGGCGGGGGCGGTAACCGTGGTCATGGGGGTTGTCTCCGCTGGTGGTTCAGGAGTGGGCGGGCTGGTGGCGGCGCTCGCGGCCGGCCGCGGCCAGCAGGAGCAGCAGGACCCAGGTGATCAGGAGGCTGAGCACCGAGACCGCGACGGACATCTGGCCCTGGCTGTTGCCGACCGCGTAGATCCAGACCGGGAAGGGCTGGTAGCCGAGGATCGAGGCGGCGGTGAACTCGCCGAGCACCAGCGCGAGGGTGAGGAAGGAGGCGTTCAGCAGCGCGCCGCGCAGGTTCGGCAGGATCACCGTGAAGACCGAGCGCGGCCAGCTCGCACCGCAGTTGCGGGCGGCCTCGACCAGGGTGCGGACGTCCACCGAACGCAGTCCGGCGTCCAGGGCGCGGTAGGCGAGCGGCAGGGCCATCAGCACGTACGCGAGCACCAGCACGATCGGGAACTCGGGCTGCTGGATGAACACGAAGGTCTGGAAGAACGGCGTGTCCATCAGGTAGTCCGGGCCCCAGCGCAGGACGCCGATCATGCCGGCCGTCAGGGCCACCGGGGGTACCACCAGCGGCAGGGTGCAGAGCACTTCGAGCACGGTGCGCAGCCGGGGCGAGCCCAGCCGGGCGGCGATCATCGCGGGCACCAGCAGCAGCAGGAGCAGCACGACGGTGGCCAGCGCCAGCTTCAGGGTCAGCCACAGGCTGTCGGTGAAGCCCTCGGCGCCGAGCAGGCCGGTGTACGCCTGGAAGCCGATGCCGTTCTTGTCGCTGATCGAGAACCACACGGAGGCGGCCATCGGGATCAGGAAGTACAGCGCCGCCACCAGCAGCACGATGCCGCGGCCGGGCTGGATCCGGCGGAGCCGGGAGCGGGAGGTCAGCTGAGCCATCGGGCGCTCCGGCGCTGGAGGGGCAGGTAGATCGCCATCACCACGACGGCGACGATGATCATGTCGAGGCTGAGGGCGAGCGCGAGGTTGCCCTGTCCGACCAGCACGTTGCCGGAGAGCGCGTCGGCGATCTGGCGGCTGATCAGGGGGACGGTCGCGCCGACCATCGCGGCGGCCGTCGCGTAGGCCGCGAAGGCGCTGCCGAACAGCAGCACGAAGCCGCCGAGCAGCGAGGGCAGCAGGATCGGCAGCGCGACGTACCGCCAGTACTGCAGGCCGGTGGCCCGGTTGTTCTGCGCCGCCTCGCGCCACTGGACCCGCAGGCCGTCCAGGGCCGGGGTGATGGTGAGCACCATCAGCGGGATGAGGAAGTACAGGTAGGCCACGGTCAGGCCGGTGAAGCTGTAGAGCGTCCAGCCGTGGTCGGTCAGGTGGAACAGCTTGGTCAGCTCGCCGGCGTTGCCCAGGGTCGCCACGAAGGCGAAGGCGAGCGGCAGGCCGCCGAAGTTGGCGAGCACGCCGGAGGCGGTCAGCACCGCCTCGCGCAGCATCCGGAACCGGGAGGTGACCACGGCCTGGGCGATCGGCAGGCCCACCAGGGTGCCGATCAGCGCGGTCAGCGCGGACAGCTTGACGCTGCTGACCAGGGCGGTCCAGTACGCGCCGGACACCGAGTCGGTGAGGTTGGCGGTGGTGAAGCCGCCGGCGCCGCTCTCCGCGTCGCTGGAGAGGGTGAAGGCGCCGATCACGATGGCGACGGCCGGGAGGCCGAAGGCGATCGCGAAGAACGCGAACAGCGGGAGGGTCGCCGTCCAGGAGCCGCCGCGGGGGCCGCGGCGCCTGCCGGCCCGGTGGGCCCGGGAACGGGAGGGGGTTGCGGTGCCGGACGCCCCGGGGCCGCCACTGAGGTCGTCAGTGGCGGCCGGGGTCGGCACCGGGGTGGGAGCCGTGGTCATGTCTGTGATCAGCCCGCGATCGCCTTGGTCCAGTTCTCGGTCACGACCTTCTTCGCGGCCGTGATCTGGTCCTGGGTCGGGAAGGTGGTGAAGGGCTTCTCGACGGTCGGCAGCTTGGCGGCGGCCGTCGCGTCGAGGGTGCCGTCCTTCTTCAGGGAGTCGAAGAGCGACGGGGTGGCGTAGCCGCCGAGGAAGAGGTTCTGGCCCTCGGCGCTGAAGAGGTACTCCTGCCACAGCCGCGCGGCGGCCGGGTGCGGGGCCCACTTGTTGATGCCCTGGTTGTAGTACTGGGCGTACGAGCCGTCGGACGGGACGGCGACCTGCCAGTCGATGCCCTTGCCCTTGAACTCGTCGGTGTAGCCGGCGTTCAGGTAGGACCAGTCGATCGAGATCGGGGTCTCGCCCTTCTCGACGGTGGCCGGGGTCGACTCGACCGGCACGAAGTTGCCGCTCTGCTTGAGCTTGGCGAAGAAGTCGATGCCGGGCTGGATGTTGTCGAGCGAGCCGCCGTTGGCGAGCGCCGCCGCGTACACGCCGCCGAAGGCCGAGCCGGACTTGGTCGGGTTGCCGTTCAGGGCGACCTTGCCCTTGTACTCCGGCTTCAGCAGGTCGGCGAAGGTCTTCGGGCAGACTGGGATGGCCTTGCCGTCGCAGCCGATCGAGATGTAGCCGCCGTAGTCGTTGACGGTGAGGCCGGTGGCCTCCTTCATGGTGTCCGGCACCTTGTCGAAGTTCGCCACCTTGTAGGGGGCGAGCAGGCCGTCCTTGGCGGCCGAGACGGCGAAGGCGCTGCCCAGGTCGACCACGTCGGGGGCGCGGTCCTGGCCCTTGCGGGAGGTGATCGCGTTGATCTCGTCCTGGCTGGAGCCGTCCGGGTTCTCGTCCTCGATCTCGATGCCGTACTTGGCCTTGAACGAGTCCATGATCTTGCCGTAGTTCGCCCAGTCCTTGGGCAGCGTGATGACGTGCAGCTTGCCCTCCTTCTTGGCGGCGGCGACCAGGGCGTCCATGCCGCCGAGGTCGGTGGCCGAGGTGGCGTCCTTGGCCTCCTTCTTCGCACCGGCGGCGGCGTCGCCGGACTTGGCGGAGGTCCCCGCCGAGCCACAGGCGGAGAGGGAGAGCGCGGCGGCGGTCAGCACGGCCGCGAGGGCGGCGGCACGAGGGCGGTACACGGTCACGGGTGGTTCTCCTGAATGAGGTGAACAGGCGGGGAGAGTTCGCGAAGGTGGGTCAGCTGACGCTGAGCCAAGTTGGCTGGCCAACTTGTGCTGACGGGGGTAAGTACGCCCGAGTCCGGTGACGGGAAGGTGAACGGACGACCCAGAACAGGGGTCGGCTGCCGGAACGGTCGAATCCCGTCCGCCCACGGAGATCCGCAGCGGCTACAGTCGGTGGCGTCCCGCGCGACACCACTGCCCGGGCCGCCACCCCAGGAGGGACCATGACCGACGTGGCACTCGACCAGGACCGCGCCGCCGGCTCGCTCTACCGCCGGGTGGCCGCCGACCTGCGCGAAGCGATCACCTCAGGCAGCTACGGCGAGGCCGGCAGGCTCCCCGCCGAGGGCGCGCTGGCCGAGCAGTACGGGGTCTCCCGTGGCACCGTGCGGCAGGCCCTCGCCATGCTCCGCGCCGACGGACTGGTCACCTCGCGTCGCGGCACCCGCCGGGTCGTCCTCGGCACCGCCCGGGTGCAGAGCTTCTCCGAGCTCCTCAGCTTCACCCACTGGGCCCGCTCGATGGGGGAGGAGCCCGGCGGCCGGCTGGAGTCGCTGATCCGCCGCCCCGCGGACGCCGCCGAGCGCGAGCACCTGCGGCTCGACCCCGGCACCGAGGTGTACGTGACCCTGCGGCTGCGCACGCTGTCCGGCACGCCGGTGATGGTCGAGCGCACCGTCTACCCGCCCCGGGTCGGCGAGGTGGTCGCCCAGTTGCCCGCCGACGTGGTCTCGCACACCGAGCCGCTGCGCGAGCACGGCATCCTGTTCACCGACGCCGACCACACCATCGACGTGGTGGCGGCCAACGCCGACGACGCCCGGCTGCTCGGCTGCCGCCGGGGCAGCCCGCTGCTGCGCGAACGCCGCCGCACCACCGACCCCACGGGCACCCCGGTGGAGTGGTCCCAGGACCGTTACCTGCCTGGGACGGTGGCCTTCAGCGTCCACAACTCCCTGGCGGCCTCCGCGCTCTCGCGCCACACCCGCGCCGACGACTGAGGCCCGCGGACCGCGGCGGCCCCGCCGTGCGGGCCGCCCTTCGGGTGGACCCCGCCGCGGGGTCGGCCGGTCCTGCCGGGCCGTTCGCGCGCATCCCGGGAGAATGGGGCACTCGGCGCGCTACCCTGGGCGGCCAGTGTGATGATCTGCCTTTAGGGGATGATGCTGTGACGTCACGTCAGGAAGTCCCGACCCTGCCCGAGCCGGAGCACGACCCCGCCGCCGAGCAGGGGGAGTGGGAACGCCTGGGAGTCGACACCAGTGCGCCGCACTCCGCCCGGGTCTACGACTACTGGCTCGGCGGCAAGACCAACTTCGCCCCCGACCGCGCGATGGGCCAGGCCTTCGAGGAGGCCATCCCCAGCATCCGCGCGATGGCCAAGGAGAACCGTGCCTTCCAGGGCCGGGCCGTCCGCCACCTGGCCCGGGAACACGGCATCCGCCAGTTCCTCGACCTCGGCACCGGCATCCCGACCTCCCCCAACACCCACGACATCGCCGAGGCCGTCAGCCCCGGCACCCGGGTGGTCTACGTCGACAACGACCCGATCGTGCTCGCCCACGCCCGCGCCCTGATGGTGAGCACCCCCGGCGCCCGCACCACCTACCTCCACGCCGACCTGCGCAAGCCCGCCGAGCTGCTCGCCGACCCGGAGCTCACCGCCACCCTGGACCTCGACCGGCCGGTGGGCCTGCTGCTGATCGCCGTCCTGATGCTGATCGCCGACGCGGACGACCCCTGGGGCAAGGTCGCCGAGCTGCGCGACGCGCTCCCCTCCGGCAGCTGCATCGCCCTCACCCACCCCACCCAGGACTTCGACCCCGAGACCGTCGCCACCGTCGCCGCCGCCGCCCAGCAGGGCGGGATGACGCTGGTGCCGCGCACCCGGGAGGAGGTCGCCCGGTTCTTCGACGGCTGGGAGCTGGTCGAGCCCGGCGTCTCCCCGGTGATGGCCTGGCGCCCCGACGGCGAACCCCCGGCCGACCCGACCGCCGCCTACTACTGGGGCGCCGTCGCCCGCAAGAAGTGAGCCCCGGCGGCGCGGTGCCGCCCCGGCCCCGCGCCCCGGCCCTTCGCCCGCCCGGGCCCTTCGCCGGCCCGGCCCTCGCTAGCCCGGGCCGAGGACGTCGTCGTGCACCGGGCAGGAGGGTCGGCGGCCGGCTGCGGGGGCGCGGTACAGGACGCGGTCGCGCAGCCGTCCGGTCCACGGCTCGGCCGCTGAGGGGCGCTTGATGAGCGCATGCCTGCTGCGGCCGGCCCGCAGGTGGCCGCGGTACTCGGTGACCAGGACGCTCTCGGCGCCGAGGAGCGCCCGTACCTGCTCCTCCACCCGGCAGGAGTGGCAGTCGGCGCCCGGCGGCAGCATGAACCGCCGGCCCTCCGGGTGGTCGGCGTCGGGCAGCGCGATGACCATCAGGGCGCCGCTGGGCACCACGCACAGCCCGAACACCTGCGGGCCCTCGGCCGCCGCCGCGGCGGCCAGCCGGTCGAACTCCGGCCCGTCGACCACGGCGATCCGGGCCGTCATCTCCCGCACCGAGGACCGCAGGGCCACCCCGGCCGCCACCAGCGACACCACCACCGTGACCGGCAGGGCCCAGCCCGACCCGACGTCGTGCACCAGCCAGAGCATGGCGGCGTTCAGCAGCAGCAGCAGGTAGGCCACGGTGGCCCGCAGCCCGGACGGCCACAGCCTGACCGCCACGTAGTTGGCGACCAGGAAGGCGTTCACCGTCATCACGAAACCGACGTCGAAGGAGCTCATGCCGGCCCCCCGGTCCCGCTCCGCCGTCGTGCTGCCGTCATCCGAGCCCCCCCGTCAGCCGTGGTGGAACTCCACCCGTCCAGAATGACACGGGAGCTGCCACCGGGAGGCCGTCACGGGCCGAACCGCTGCGCGGTCAGTCCATCAACTCGGCCAGCAGCGGCCGGAAGTGGGCGAAGGACGGGACCATCGCGTCGGCGTCCTTGGCCTGCTCGTCCCAGCGGCGCACGGCCACCGCGTCCACGGCCCCGGGCAGCGCGGAGAAGTCGGCGGCCTCCCGCTCGTCCATCGGACCGCCCTGCACCCGCAGGGTGTACTCGGAGGCCTCCGAGAGCCGCTCCCGGTACCCGGGCTCCACCGCGCACAGGTAGCGCTTGGCGGCCACGTGCAGCCGCACCGGCTCCGTCACCGCCGGGCCGAACCACCGGCCCAGCCAGTCGGCTCCGCTGTGGCTGTGCCGGTTGTCCCGGCCCTGCATCAGCTCCAGCCCCGAGCCGTTGAAGTGGCCGACGTCGTGCAGCAGTGCGGCCGCCACCAGGTGCGGCGGCGCGCCCGCGGCCTCGGCCAGCGCGCCGGCCTGCAGCATGTGCTGCGCCATGGTCACGTCCTCGCCCAGGTACTCGGCGGCCCCCTCGCCCTCGAACAGCCGCTCCAGGGTGTCCAGTGCGGCCGACCGCCGGTGCAGCACGGCCAGGGTGCTCGCCAGCGAGTCCAGGTCGGCGTAGCAGCCCTGGAGGTGGCGGTGGCCGTCCTGCTCGAAGGCCGTCCGGGCGTGCAGCAGCCGGGTGTTGTCGAAGACCAGGCAGTCGCCCGGCCCGAGCCGGAAGGTCAGCCGGAGCTCCGGGCGCAGGGTGATCGCGGCGAACCGGCGGTACGCGGCGTAGAAGGCGTCCAGCTCGGCGGCGGGCAGCCGCAGGGTGCCGATCGACCTGTTGTTGAAACGCACCTCGCGGATCCGCCCGCGCGGGTCGGTGCCGATCAGCGGCTGTTCGGCGGTCAACTCGGTACGGCGGTCGCGGAAGACGAACGGGACCGGGGTCGAGGTGAGGACGGCGAAGTCGGCGGGGTGCTCGGCGCGCAGCAGGTCGGCCGCCCGGAAGCCGTCCACCAGGCCGGAGTCGCCGCCGGTCGCGTCGTTGCGCAGGCAGTGCAGCAGCTGGAGCGTCGGCACCGGGTCGCGGTACGGGTTGTCGGTGTGCGGGGCGATGGCGGCGCTGGTGAAGGCCAGGTTGTTGGGGTCCGGCTCGACCCGGACGTCGAAGAGTTCCCCGTAGTTGGTCTCCCGGACGAACCCGAAGCTGCGGGCCACCGCCAGCACCTGCCGGTCCTCGCCCGGAACCCCGCGCAGCACCGCGAAGCCCAGGTGCCGGACGGCCCCCAGCACCGCCGCCCGCTCGGCCGGATCCGCCAGGTAGGCGGCCCAGTCCGCCTCCGGCAGCCCGCCGGCGAGGTCCGCCGCCGCCCACAGCCGCTTGCCCCGCTCGGTGCGCCCGTCGCCCTCGGCCTGCTCGGCCAGCCAGCCGAGCGGGTACGAGGACCGGTGGCCGTCCGACCACACCACGTGCAGCGCCCCGGCCTCCTCGGTCTCCTGCACGGCGGCCAGGTCGTCGGGCAACTCGCCGATCTGGAACAGCTTCTGCCCGTTGCGCGGGTCGCGGCACGCGGTGCACGGGCAGTTGTCGCGCAGCCAGTACGGGGACGGGGCCATCGTCTCTCGACTCCTCACGGTGCATCAGTTGTACAGACAACTTCTCTGCACCCCGACTCTGCCGAACCCCGGTGATGCCGACCCGTCCGCCAGATGTCCGGGAGGCGAACAGCGGGCCGTGAGCGCCGTAACGAGCCGGGTTCCCGCCCTCACGGGGAAGCCGGTCCGAACGCGGATCCCGGGATCAGACCGCGAACGACCGCCAGGCCTCCGTCGCCCGCTCCCGGGCGGGTGCCGGGTCGGAGCCGAGGGCGGCGGCCAGGGCGGTGAGGGTGGCCAGGACGGTGTCCAGGGTGGCCGCGGGGCCGTAGTGGTTGACCCGGAGCACGGTGGTGGCGAGGGTGCCGCCGGCGGCCTGGAGCGGGACGGACGGGTCGGCGCGCAGGGCGGCCGCGGCGAGGTCGGCCGCGTCGAGGCCGGCGGGGGTGCGCAGGGTGGTGGCGACGGGGGCGGCGTCGCGGTCGCGGTGGACGTACGGGGCGAGCGGGGCCAGCGCGCGGGCTCCGGCACGGGTGGCGGCGGCCGCGGCGCGGTGGCGGGTGACGGCCGTGTCGAGTCCCTCGGCGTCGATCCGGTCCAGGCAGGCCTCCAGCGCGAGCATCTCCAACTGGGCCGGCGCGTGCGGAAGGGCGGTGCGTCCGGCGTCCGTCCAGCGCTCCTTCCAGTCCAGCAGGGAGAGGTACGAGCGGCGTGGGGCGGCCGGGTTGGCGGCGATCCGCTCCCAGGCGCGCGGGCTGACCGCGACGGCGGAGACGCCGGCCGGGCCGCCCATCGCCTTCTGGCCGCCGATCACGCACAGGTCGACGCCCCAGGCGTCGGTGAGCAGCGGTTCGGCGCCCACCGAGGCGACGGCGTCCAGCATGAGCAGCGCGCCGTGCCGGTGCACCTCGGCGGCGATCTCCGCCACGGGGTTGGTGTTGCCGGTGGCGGCCTCGGCGTGCACCAGGGAGACGAAGTCGACGGCGGGGTGGGCGCGCAGCGCCTCGGCGACCTGCCCGGCGGAGACCGCCGTGTCGTACGGCACCGCCAGGTCCACCACCTCGGCGCCGCAGTCGCGCAGCCAGCCGCCGAAGGTCTGACCGTACGGGCCGGTGACGATGTTGAGCGCGGTCGAGCCGGGGCGGGCGGCGCCACGGATCGCGCCCTCCAGCGGCAGCAGCGCCTCGCCCTGCGTGACGATCACGTCGGACGAGGTGCGCAGCAGCGCCGCCACCCGGTCCTCGATCGCGGCGAACCGGGCGGCGTTCAGCGGCGGGAGGTCCAGGAACGGGCTCATGGCGACGGCCTTTCGGGTACGGACGGACACCGGGCCAGTCTGCCGCATCGCACTCTGCCGCCGGGCGGAGCGGTCTCGGTAGAGTGCGGTTCATGAGCGACGGTGCGGTGCTGCACATCAGGGGCCGGGTGCTGGTCGGGCCCGAGGAGGTCCGGGACGAGCTGTGGGTGGTCGACGGCCGGGTGACCTTCGACCGGCCGGTGTCCGCGGCGGACGTCCGGACGGTGACCGGCTGGGTGCTGCCCGGCCTGGTGGACGCGCACTGCCACGTCGGTCTGGACGCGCACGGCGCGGTGGACGCCGAGACCAGCGAGAAGCAGGCGCTGACCGACCGCGACGCCGGCACCCTGCTGATCCGCGACGCGGGTTCGGCCGCCGACACCCGCTGGATCGACGACCGCGAGGACCTGCCCCGGATCATCCGGGCCGGCCGGCACATCGCCCGCACCCGCCGCTACATCCGCAACTACGCGCACGAGATCGAGCCGGGCGACCTGCCCGCGTACGTCCGCCGGGAGGCGCGGCGCGGCGACGGCTGGGTGAAGCTGGTCGGCGACTGGATCGACCGCGAGCGTGGTGACCTGGCGGCCTGCTGGCCGGGCGACGCGCTGAAGGAGGCGATCGCGGCGGCGCACGCCGAGGGCGCGCGGGTGACGGCGCACTGCTTCGCCGCGGAGTCGCTGCCGGACCTGCTGGCGGCCGGGATCGACTGCGTCGAGCACGCCACCGGCCTGACCGAGGAGTTGATCCCGCAGTTCGCCGAGCGCCAGGTGGCGATCGTGCCGACGCTGGTCAACATCGCCACCTTCCCGGGGCTGGCCGCGGGCGGTGAGAGCAGGTTCCCGGCCTGGTCGGCGCACATGCGGCGGCTGCACGAGCGCCGGTACCGGACGGTCGGTGCGGCCCGGGACGCGGGCATCCCGATCTTCGTCGGCACCGACGCGGGCGGCTCGCTGGCGCACGGCCTGGTGGCCGAGGAGGCCGCCGAGCTGGTGAAGGCCGGCCTGTCGGCCACCGAGGCGCTGGACGCGGCCAGTTGGCGGGCCCGGGCCTGGCTGGGCCGGGACGGGCTGACCGAGGGGGCGTCGGCCGACCTGGTGGTCTACGCGGAGGATCCGCGGGCGGACATCCGGGTGCTGGCCGATCCGCGGCTGGTGGTGCTCAGGGGGCGGATCGTCGGCTGACGTTGGGCCGATAGGGTGGCGGCATGGCACCGCGTCCCCTCCACGAAATCGTCGAACCCGGCTGGGCCGAGGCCCTGGAGCCGGTGGCCGGGCGGGTCGCCGCCATGGGCGACTTCCTGCGCGCCGAGCTGGCCGCGGGCCGCACCTACCTGCCGTCCGGGCCGAACGTGCTGCGCGCGTTCCAGCAGCCGTTCGACCAGGTGCGGGTGCTGATCGTCGGTCAGGACCCCTACCCGACGCCGGGGCACGCGGTCGGCCTCAGCTTCTCGGTGGCGCCGGAGGTCCGGCCGATCCCGGCCAGTCTGGTGAACATCTTCCAGGAGTACGGGCGTGACCTCGGCCACCCGGCGCCCGCCAACGGCGACCTGACGCCGTGGACGCGGCAGGGCGTGCTGCTGCTCAACCGGGCGCTGACCACCGCCCCGCGCAACCCGGCCGCGCACCGCGGCAAGGGCTGGGAGGAGGTCACCGAGCAGGCGATCCGGGCGCTGGTGGCGCGCGGCGGCCCGCTGGTGGCGATCCTCTGGGGGCGCGACGCCCGCAACCTGCGCCCGGTCCTGGGCCAGGTGCCGTCGGTGGAGTCCGCGCACCCGAGCCCGATGTCGGCCGACCGGGGCTTCTTCGGCTCCCGGCCGTTCAGCCGGGCCAACGACCTGCTGGTCCGCCAGGGCGCGCAGCCCGTCGACTGGCGCCTGCCGTAGCACGGCCCGGCCCCCGGGACGCGTCCTGGGACGGGTTCCGGGGGCCGGTGCGAGCCTTACGGCAGCGGCACCTGGGCGAGCGGCTGCGGGGTCGTCCCGCGCAGGGCGCCGGTGACCGCGTCGCGCCAGATCGGGCCGGCCACGGTGCCGCCGGACGCCGGACCGACGTTCCTCCCGCCGATCGTCCGCCCGTTCAGCGACGCCTGGTTGTCGGTGTCGCCGACCACGGTGGCGGCCGCCAGCTCGGGGGTGTAGCCGACGAACCAGACCTGCTTGGAACCGTTGGTGGTGCCGGTCTTGCCGGCGCTGTCACGGTCGTCCAGGCCGGCCCTGGTGCCGGTGCCGTCCTGCACGACGCCCTTGAGCATGGTGGTGAGGGCGTCGGCGGTCTGCGCCGTCATCGCCCGACCGCAGCCGGCGGCGGGGACGTTCAGCGCCCGGCCGTCCGCCGTGGTCACCGAGTCGATCGCGACCGGCCGGCAGTAGGTGCCGTGCGCGGCGAACGCGGCGTAGGCGCTCGCCATGTCCAGCGGGCTCAGACTGTTGCTGCCGAGCGCCATCGACGGCACCGCGTCCAGCTTGGTGCCGCCGGCCTGCTGCCTGATCCCCAGCCGGTTGGCCATCTGGGTCACCGTGCACAGCCCGATCTCGCCCTCCAGCGCGGCGAAGTAGGTGTTCACCGACTTGGCCATCGCGGGGCCCATGGTGAACGGCCCGGTCAGGTCGCTCTCGTCGTTGTGCACCTCGCCGCCCTGCGGGTAGCGGCCGCCCTCGCAGTTCTTCATGGCCGGCCACGGGATGCTGTACGGCGACGGGTACGACTGCGCCGGGGTGAGCCCGCTCTCCAGGGCCGCCGCGGCCACGATCGGCTTGAAGGTCGACCCGGTCGGGAAGCCGAGCCCGCCGCCCGTCGCCCTGCCGACGTTGAGGTTGATCAGGGTCTGGTCGGCGGCCAGGCCGTACGGGCGGCTCTGGGCCATCGCGAGGATCTTCCCGGTGCCGGGCTGGACCACGGTCATCGCGCCGGCCGCCTTGTCGGTGGCGTACACGTGGTCGGTGACCGCCTTCTGCGTGGCCCGCTGCGTCACCGGGTCCAGGGTGGTGCGGATCTGCAGGCCGCCGCGGGCCCAGAGGGCCTGCCGCTCGGCCGCGGTGGCGCCGAAGGCCGGGTCGGTGGTGATCAGCCGGTGCACGTAGTCGCAGAAGAAGCCCTCGCCGTCCTGGGCGGTGATGCAGCCCTGCCGGGGGCGGCTGACGGTCAGCGCGACCGGGGTGGCGATCGCCTCGTCCGCCTGGGCCCGGGTGATGTGCCCGTACTCGGCCATCTTGTTCAGCACCGTGTCCCGGCGCTCCTTGGCCGCCTTGGGGTTGACCACGGGGTCGTACCCGGACGGCGACTGCACCAGGCCGGCCAGCAGCGCGGCCTGCGGGAGGGTGAGCCGGTCGGCGCCGGTGCTGAAGTACCGCTGGGAGGCGGCCTCGATGCCGTACGCCTGCTCGCCGAAGAAGGTGATGTTCAGGTAGTTGGTGAGGATCTGGTCCTTGGTGAGGGTCTCCTCCAGTTTGATCGCGTACTTCATCTCCTTGACCTTGCGGCCGAGGGTCTGGGCCTGCGCGGCCTGCACGGCCCTGGGGTCGTCGCCGGCCTGGTCGACGAAGACGTTCTTGACGTACTGCTGGGTGAGGGTGGAGGCGCCCTGGGAGATCCCGCCGCTGGCCGCGTTCTTGTTGATCGCGCGCAGGACGCCCTTGAGATCGACCGCGCCGTGCTCGTAGAAGCGGTTGTCCTCGATGTCCACCAGGGCGGACTTCACCAGCGGGGAGATCCGGTCGCTCGGCACCACCGTGCGGTCCCGCTCGTAGACGGTGGCGATCACCTTGCCGGCCGCGTCGTAGACGGTGGAGGCCTGGGAGAGCGGGGGCGTGGTGAAGTCGTCCGGCAGGCTGTCGAAGTCCGAGACCGCGCCTTTCGCGGCGAGTCCGACACTGCCGACGGCGGGCAGGGCCAGCCCGGCGGTGAGGACACCCGCGACGGTGCTGACGGCGACCAGCTTGACGGTGAGCCCGGCGGCCCGGGCGAGCCGGGGTATCGCGGGGCGTGTGTTCGGCGAGGGCATGGACCGAGCGTAGACAGAGCGGATGAGAGGAAATGGCTGATCAGGCGCCTCGGTTCGTCACAGGACTGCGACAGAAAACGGAGCTTTCGGCTCCACCGGCGGCCCGGTTGCCGGCCCGCGGTCGGAGGGGGGAAGGAGCGGGGCATTCTCACTCGAAGGAGTGAAAGGGCTTTCTGTGTGACTCATGTGACTGATCGTTCGATGAGACTGGCGGCAGTCGAGAGCACAAGCCCCTTCCCCCTGACCGCTGCGGTGTGAGCCCGCGCGGGGTGAGTCCGGAGCGCGCTCTGTCCCGTCCGCACCCGTGGGGGTACCGCCATGTCCGCAGCCGTCCCTGCTCCGCGCACCGCCCTGCGCACCGCCGTCGCCGCCGGCCTCGCCGCCTCGGTGCTCGCCGTCACGCTGCCGGTCTCCGCGGCGCACGCGGCCGACCCGGTGGCCCGGGCCGGCCGAGCCACCGCGGTGACCGCCGAACTCAACCTGGACGTCAGCCTGCTGAATAAGGTCCACGTGCCGGTGGACGTGTCGCTCAACCGGGTGCAGAGCCCGGCCCGGCAGGACACCGCCGTCCTGACCGCCAAGGTCGACGGGGTCGACCAGGGCCGGCCGCAGACACTGCTGAAGGCCCGGGTCGGCACGTCCGTCACCAGCGCCGACGACCGCGGCGCCGCCGCCTCGGTCAAGCTGGTCGACGCGGACCTGCACGCGCCCGGCCTGCCGGCGACCACGCTGCTCGGCCTGGAGGCGCTCAGCGCCGAGGTGACCTGCCCGGTCGACGGGCCGCCCACCGCCAAGGTGGTGGACCCGGCGAAGGTGACGGTGCTCGGGAAGTCGGTCACCGCGGGCCTGGACGGCCCCAGTCACGTCGTGGTGCCCGGCGTCGGCACGGTGGACATCCAGTTCTCGCACCGCACCACCACCTCCGCGACGGCCGCCGCCACGGCCCTGGAGGCGACCCTCGACGTCAACCCGCTGAACCTGAACGTCGCCCGGGTGAGCGGCCGGATCACCATCGCCTCGGTCAGCTGCGAGAAGCCCGTACCGGCACCCGCCACCTCTGCCGCACCCGTCACCGGCGCCCCGCCCGCCAGCACCGCGGGCCGCGCCGTGCCCGCCGCGGACCGCGAGGCCGCACTCGCCACGACCGGCAGCAGCGGCACCCTGCCCCTGCTGGCCGGCGGCGGGACACTGCTGGTCAGCGGCGCCGCCGCGCTCTGGATGACCCGCCGCCGCCGGGCCCACGCCCGCCGCCACTGACCGCGGGCGCGAGGCGGTACCGGCCCGCGCGGCCCGGCGGCGCGCCCCCGGGGTGGGACTGGCACTCTCCGTACGTGAGCGTGCCGCTGCGGTCCGTTGGTTCACATGGGCGTTACATAGGAGGAACAACCGGGAAACGGCGGCTTGCGACGCTACGCGGGCACCCACCACCCAAGCAGTGAGGTTCACCGCAATGGCAATCAAGGCCGAGTACATCTGGATCGACGGCACGCAGCCGACCGCCAAGCTCCGTTCCAAGACTCGGATCCTGGCCAACGCGGACAAGCTGCCGACCTGGGGCTTCGACGGCTCGTCGACCAACCAGGCCGAGGGTCACGCCTCGGACCGTGTGCTCGCGCCGGTCGCGTCCTTCCCGGACCCGATCCGCGGTGGTGACAACATCCTGGTGCTGTGCGAGGTCAACGAGACCGACGGCACCCCGCACGTCTCCAACACCCGCGCCCTGCTCCGCCCGATCGCCGAGCAGTTCGCCGCCCAGGAGTCGATCTTCGGCATCGAGCAGGAGTACACCTTCTTCAAGGGCTCGCGCCCGCTCGGCTTCCCCGAGGGCGGCTTCCCGGCCCCGCAGGGCGGCTACTACTGCGGTGTCGGCGCCGAGGAGGTCTTCGGCCGCGAGATCGTCGAGCTGCACCTGGACCGCTGCATCGAGGCCGGCCTGGCCATCTGCGGCATCAACGCCGAGGTCATGCCCGGCCAGTGGGAGTTCCAGATCGGCCCGGTCGACGCGCTGACCGTCTCCGACCACCTGTGGGTCGCCCGCTACCTGCTCTACCGCACCGCCGAGGAGTTCGGCATCGACGCGACCCTGGACGCCAAGCCCGTCCGCGGCGACTGGAACGGCGCCGGCGCCCACACCAACTTCTCCACCAAGGCCATGCGTGAGGGCTACGACGCCATCATCACCGCCTGCGAGTCGCTCGGCACCTCGCAGGAGAAGGTCCTGGAGCACGTCAAGCAGTACGGCTTCGGCATCGAGTCCCGCCTGACCGGCCTGCACGAGACCGCCCCGTGGAACGTCTACTCCTACGGCGTGTCCGACCGCGGCGCCTCGGTCCGCATCCCGTGGCAGGTCGAGGTCGAGCAGAAGGGCTACATCGAGGACCGCCGTCCGAACGCGAACGTCGACCCGTACGTGGTGACCCGCCTGCTGGTCAACACCTGCTGCTCCGCCCTGGAGAAGGCCGGCCAGGTCTGACCCGAGGCCCCCAGCGCCCGACGCGCCCGCCGTCCCCCTCCCACCCCCGTGGGGAGAGGACCGGCGGGCGCGTGCTCGTGTGCCCCCGGTCAGCCCATGCGCTCGCGGACCGCGCCGGCCAGCCGCAGGCCGAGCAGCGCCCCGGCGACGCCGGTCAGCGCCGTTCCCCACCACAGCACCGCCGGGCCGAGACCCGCGTACACCGCGGCCCCGCCGCCGAGGGCGGCGAACCGGGCCAGCCCGCGGGACCAGCTGAGCGCCCCCTGGAAGCGGCCCTGCGCACCCGCCGGGGCGAGGTCCGCCGCGATCGAGGTGACGATGCCGCCGACGCACACCTCGGCCGCACTCCACACCACCACGGTCAGCGCGAACTCCCAGGTGCTGTCCGCCAGTCCGGTCAGCCCGACGCCCACCGCCGCCAGCACCGAGGCGAACGACCACACCCGCAGCCGGTCGAAGCGGGCCAGCCAGACCGAGGCGAACGGCTGCAGGGTGACCACCAGCAGGGCGTTCACCACGGCCGCCAGCCCGAACGTGGTGGCCGGCAGCCCGTGGTC
The DNA here is from genome assembly GCF_044740765.1 of Kitasatospora sp. NPDC088346. Taxonomy (NCBI): domain Bacteria; kingdom Bacillati; phylum Actinomycetota; class Actinomycetes; order Kitasatosporales; family Streptomycetaceae; genus Kitasatospora; species Kitasatospora sp. NPDC088346. Next base: position 97,367 of record NZ_JBIURH010000006.1, on the reverse strand, counting down.
CCGCACCGCCAGCGGCAGGGTGAACTCGGTCTGCGCGTAGACCGCCTCCGCGACCGCGCTCAGCGAGAGCAGCAGCAGCATCGGACGGTCCCGCAGCACCACCCGGTAGCCGCCGGCGCCCCCGCGCTGCCGCGACGGGCCGGCCGCCTCCCGCGGCAAGCGGGCGGCGACCAGCGCCGCGTACGCCAGGCAGGTGACCGCGTCCAGCGCGAACAGCAGCCCGTAGCCGTGCACCACCAGGAAGCCGCCGAGCGCGCCCGCCACGGCCGTGCCCACGTTGACCGCCCAGTGCAGCAGCCCGTACGCGATCTGACGGCGGGCCGGCGCCACCGCCCCGGCGATCACCGCGCCGGCCGCCGGCGGGTACACCGAACCCGAGGCGCCGAGCAGCGCGGCCGCCGCCGTGAGGGTGGCCAGGCCCGGGGCGGCGAACAGCAGCCCCTGCCCCGCCGCCGTGGCCAGCAGTCCGGCCAACAGGGTCGGCCGGGTGCCGTAGCGGTCGGTCAGCAGCCCGCCCAGCACCGGCCCGACCAGCCCACCGGCCCCGAGCGCCGCCAGCACGTACGGGATGCGGTCGGTGGCGACGCCGCGCGACCCGAGGAAGAACACCAGGAACGGGAGCACCATGTTCCCGACCCTGTTCATGGCGGTCCCGCCGATCACCACCCAGAACGGCCCGTCGAAGCCGCCGAAACGGCCGGCGAGCAGGGTGCGGACCCGGCCGGTAACGGGTGGTGGCGGAGTGACGGGTGGGCGAGAATGCAGGGTCGGCGAGGTCATGGGGGAATCCTGCGTCCGTGCTCCTCGTTGCCACCAATCATTCGGTCAGGGCTGAATCCTGGGGGTACGCATGCTGGAACTGGCCTTCTCCGCCCGGGACCTGGCCCGAACCAGGCTGGCCGTCTCACCCCTCTGGGAGGTGGTCACCAGCCTCCGGGCCCTGCAGTCCGAGCGGATCCGCCCGCTGCACCTGCGCTGGGCCGCCCGGACCAGGCCGCACCTGCACGAGCTCCCCCTGCTGACCGCCCTCGTCCCGGCGCAGGGCTACGTCCCGGACTTCCTCAACCCGCCGGCCCCCTCCGCCGTCCCGTCCTTCGACGCCGAACTGGCCGCCGTGACCCGTACCGGCCCCGAGCGGATCCGGGCCGACCTCGGCCGACTGACCCGCTGGACCCCCGACGTCCAGGCCCTCCACGACGACCCGGCCGCCGGGCTGACCCGGCTCGCCGACGAACTGGGCCGCTACTGGGAGGTCGCGCTGGCGCCCTACTGGCCGCGGCTGCGGGCCGTCCTGGAGGCCGACGTGCTGCACCAGTCGCGACGGTTCGCGGCCGAGGGCGCGGCCGCGGTGCTGCGCGAGCTGAACCCGCACGTGGAGTGGGGCGAGGAGGTGCTCAGCATCCCCAAGTCGCTCTGCGGCAGCTCCGGCAGCCTGGCCGGGCGCGGGCTGCTCCTGGTGCCGTCCGCGTTCGTCGGCCCGTCCGTGCTGATCGTCAACGCCCCGCCGGACGCCGTGCAGATGTGCTACCCGACCCGGGGCGTCGGAACGCTCTGGGAACAGGCCCCCGCCCGGGTGCCGGACGCCGTCGCGGCGGTGCTCGGCAAGTCCCGCGCCCTGCTGCTCGCCGAGCTCGCCGAACCCGCCTCCACCACCGAACTCGCCCGCCGCACCGGCCTGTCCGCCGCCGGGGTCTCCCAGCACCTCGGCGCGCTACGGGCGGCCGGCATCGTCACCTCGCACCGGGCCGGCCGCTCGGTGCTCTACCAGCGCACGGCGGTCGCCGACACGCTGCTGGCCGCCGCGGCCGGCTGACCGGATCCGGCGGCCCGGCCGCCCGTCGGCGCGCCCTAGGGTGGTCGCCATGGACGACTTCACGCCCCAACAGGTGGCCCGGGGGCGCGCGCTGCGGCAGGCCCAGGTGCCGTGGCTGCTGGCCGGCCGGCTCGCGGCCCTGGCGCTCTCCCTGCTGCTCGGCCTCACCCCCGCCGGCGCCGGCCTGGTGACCGCGGCCGGCGGCCTGTTCGGCGGCTCGCGGACGGCCGAGGTGCTGGCCGGCGCCGCCGCGCTGGTCCTGCTCGGACAGCTGCTCGGCCTGCCGTTCGGCGCCCGGGTCCGGGTGGTGCGCGCCCGCTACGGGCTGGTCACCCAGGGCTGGGGCGGCTGGGCCGTGGACGCGCTGCGCGGGCTCGGCCTGACCCTGCTGCTCGGGCTGCCCCTCGCGGCCGGTCTGTACGCCCTGACCGGGTGGTCCGTCCAGGGCTGGTGGCTGCCGGCGGCCGGTGCGGCGGCGCTGCTCACCGTGGCGCTGTCCTTCCTCCACCCGCTGCTGTTCGAGCCGCTGTTCAACCGCTTCACCCCGATGCCGGACGGGCTGCTGCGGGACGCCCTGCTGGCCCTCGCCGCGCGGGACGGCATCCCCGTCGGCCAGGTCCTGGTCGCCGACGCCTCCCGCCGCACCACCGCGCTCAACGCCTACGTCTCCGGCCTCGGCGCCACCCGCCGGATCGTCGCCTACGACACCCTGCTGGAGGCCGCCGAACCACGCGAGGTGGAACTGGTGGTCGCGCACGAGCTGGGCCACGTCAAACACCGCGACGTGCTCACCGGCACCGCGCTGGGCGCGGTGGGCGCCGCGGCCGCGGTCTGCCTGCTCGGCCTGCTGCTCTCCTGGCAGCCGCTGCTCTCGGCGGCCGGCGCGACCGACGCCGCCGACCCCCGCTCACTGCCGCTGCTGGCCGCCTGTGCCGCGCTCATCGGCGCCGTGAGCGGCCCGGCCCAGTGCGCCGTCAGCCGCCGGATCGAGACCCGCGCCGACCGGCACGCCCTCGAACTCACAGCCGACCCCGACCAGTTCATCGCCATGCAGCGACGCCTCGCCGTCACCAACGTCTCCGACGTCGACCCGCCCCGCCTGCTGGAACTGCTCTTCGCCACCCACCCCAGCGCCGTCCGCCGCATCGCCGCCGCCCGCGCCTGGCAGCACGCCTGACATCCGCCGCCCTCACGGCGTGAACCCGAAACCGCCCTCGGCCGACGCCGTCGTTCGGATCACCGCGCGTCGCCGCACGTTTCCCGAATTTCGCTGGCGCCGGGGGGACGGCGGCGCCGAGGATGGGGGCGTGGATCCGGGAGGGGGAGTCGTGAGACCGCTGCTGATGCTCGACGTCGACGGGCCGCTCAATCCGTACGTGGCCAAGCCGTACCGGCGTCCGGAAGGGTACCTGACCCACCGGGTCCGGCCCGCGTCGTGGATCGCGCGGCAGAGCGACCGGCCGCCGGAGCGCGCCAAGCCGCTGCGGCTGTGGCTGCACCCCGGGCACGGGCCCGCGCTGCGGGCGCTGCCGTTCGAGCTGGTCTGGTGCACCACCTGGAAGGACGAGGCCAACGAGCACGTCGGACCGCTCCTCGGCCTGCCCGAACTGCCCTACGTCGACTGGCCGTCCATGCACCACGGGGACCCGGACGGGCTGCACTGGAAGACCCGGTACCTGGTGGAGTGGGCGGCCGGCCGCCCCTTCGCCTGGGTGGACGACGAGCTGGAGCCGCAGGACACCGCGTGGATCGCCGCGCACCACCCGGCCCCGGCGCTGACGGTGGCCGTCGACCATCGGGTGGGCCTGCAGCCGGCGGACTTCGCCCGCCTCGCCGCGTGGGCGACGGCCCCGTGGTGACCCTCGGCGTGGTCGGCAGCGTCCACCGGTACCCGGTGAAGTCCATGCTGGGCGAGGAGTTGGCGCAGGCCGAGGTCACCGGGCGCGGCGTGACCGGCGACCGTGCGCTCGCCCTGCTGGACCGGGAGAGCGGCCGCGTCGCCAGCGCCAAACAGCCGCGCCTGTGGCAGGGCCTGCTCGGCTACACCGCCACCCGCACCGGCCACGGGGTCAGGATCGAGTCCCCCGACGGCAAGCCGCTGCTGAGCACCGATCCCGGTGCCGACGAGGAGCTGTCGGCCGGCCTCGGCCGTGCCGTCACCCTGATCGACGCGCCGCCGCCCGGCGCGCAGCTGCTCCGGGCCGTCCCGGAGGAGGTGCTGGCGCACGGCAGCGGTGCCGAGGTCCCCGTCACGGTCTCGGAGCTGGGCCGGGCCGCGCCGCCCGGCACCTTCTTCGACTTCGCGCCGCTGCACCTGCTGACCACCGCCGCGCTGGACCGGATCGCCCGGCTGAGCCCCCGGGGCGCGGTGGAGCCGGCCCGCTACCGGCCCAACGTGGTGATCGACACCGGTGACGCGGAGGGCTTCACCGAGAACGGCTGGGTCGGCCGCGAGCTGCTGATCGGCGCCGAGCTGCGGCTGAAGGTGCTGGTGGCGACGCCGCGCTGCGCGGTCCCCACGCTCGCCCACGGCCCGCTGCCCGGGGACCGCGACGCCCTGCGGGTGCCCGCCCGGCACAACCGGGTGGAGCCGCTGCCGGGGATGGGCCCGCAGCCCTGCGCCGGCGTGTACGCGCGGGTGCTGCGCCCCGGCGTGATCAGGCCCGGGGACCGGGTGCGAGCCGACTGAGCGCGGCCAGGAAACGGTCGGTGGTCGCCGGGTCGCGGACGGCGATCCGAAGCCAGTCCGGCCCGAGCCCCGGGAAGGTGTCCCCGCGCCGTACGGCGAACCCGGCCGCCCGCAGCCGTTCGCGGACCGCCGCCGCACCGGGCAGCTCGACCAGGACGAACGAGGCGGCCGGCACGCCGTGCACCCGGACACCCGGCACCCCGGCCAGCCCCTTCAGCAGGTGGGCGCGGTGCTCGGCGCAGGTCCGGGCGGCGCGGTCCGCCTCCGCGACGGCCGCGGGCGTGCTGCAGATCTCGGCGGCGGCCAGGGCCGGGGTGGAGACCGGCCAGAGCGGCTGGGCGGCGCCGAGCCCGGCGATCAGCGCGGCGGGGCCGAGGACGTAGCCGATCCGCAGCCCGGCCAGCCCCCAGGTCTTCGTGAGGCTGCGCAACACCACCACCTGCCCGGGGAGCTCGCGCAGACCGGCCAGGGACTCCGGCTCGCCCGGGGCGGTGTCCATGAACGCCTCGTCGACGACCAGGGTGCGCCCGGGCCGGGCCAGCGCGGTCAGGTCGGCGGCGGGGTGCAGGACGGAGGTGGGGTTGGTCGGATTGCCGATCACCACCAGGTCGGCGTCCTCGGGCACCGCGTCCGGCCGCAGCCGGAAGCCGTCCCCGGCGGTGAGCAGCACCCGGTGCACGGGATGGCCGGCGTCCCGCAGGGCGGCCTCCGGCTCGGTGAACTGCGGGTGCACCACGACCACCCGGCGCGGCGTCAGGACACGGGCCAGCAGGACGAAGGCCTCGGCGGCGCCGGCCGTCAGCAGCACCTCCTCGACCGGCCGGCCGTGCCGGGCGGCGACGGCGGCGCGGGCGGCGGACTGCTCGGGGTAGGCGGCCAGGCCGAGGAGGGTGTCGGCCAGGTGGTCGCGCAGCCACCGCGGCGGCGTGCCGGTGCGGACGTTGACGGCGAGGTCGACCAGCCCGGGTGCGCCGACCTCGGCGTCCCCGTGGTGGCGCAGGTCGGGTTCGACGGCGACGGCGACGGTGGCCCGGGCGGAGGCGCGCTTGGGGACGAGCAGGCCGCCGCCCGCACCGAGCAGCGCCGCCGCCTCGGCCACGCCGGGGGTGCCCACGGCGGCCAGCGTCCGGTCGGACGGGTTCGGCACCGGGACCAGGGCCAGCGCCGCGGCACCGAAACCGGCCAGGGGGACGCCGAGCTCGGCGGCGGCCGCGCGCAGGGCGGGCTCGTCGAGCCGGGTGTCCAGGGTGGCGAGGCGGGCGACCTCGGGCCGGGTGCGGCCGGCTTCGGCCAGGGCGGCGTCGATCAGGGCGAGCACCTCGCCGGTGTCCACCCCGCGGCTCGCGCCGACCCCGACGGTCAGCGAGGGTCCGTGCACAGGGCCCACCCCTCTCGAAAACGACCTGGTCATCGGCGTCGAAATCCCACCACGGGGCCGCGGACCGGGTCAATCGGCGGGGTTGTGAGCTTGGCCGCCCCGCGGGCGCACCCGGCGGTGACTCCTGTCGTGGACCTGGCCGGTTCCGGTCCCCGCTGGGAGAATCGGGGGGCCAGCGTTCGCCAGTTCTTCACCTGCGAAGCGCGGCCGAGTCCACCGCCGCGCTCCTAGGGTTGCCGCGCTCCAACCCCGTCGCACGCCCGTCACTTCTGTCCGGAGGACAGTCATGACCGCCGCTCAGGCCCCTCAGCGCAACCGCCGCTCCCTGACCGCCCTGGCCGGGGCCGTCGTCCTCGCCGCCACCTCGGCCGGCCTGTGGGCCGCCACCGGCTCGACCGCGCAGGCCGCCGCCCTGCCCTCGCCCGACCACGTGGTCATCGTGGTGATGGAGAACCACGCCTACACCCAGGTCATCGGCAGCTCCAGCGCGCCGTACCTGAACAACACGCTCAAGGCCGGTGGGGCGAACCTCACCCAGTCCTTCGGCCTCACCCACCCCAGCGAGCCCAACTACTACATGCTGTTCTCCGGCTCCAACCAGGGCCGCACCGACGACAGCTGTGTCGGCGTCGGCTCGCTCTCCGCGCCCAACCTGGCGTCCGAGCTGATCGCCGCCGGCAAGACCTGGGCCAGCTACAACGAGGGCCTGCCCAGCCAGGGTTCGACCACCTGCAGCAGCGGCAAGTACGCCCAGAAGCACAACCCGTGGTTCGGCTTCTCCAACGTGCCGACCAGCACCGCCAAGACCATGACGCAGTTCCCGACCGACTACACCACGCTGCCCAAGGTCTCCTTCGTGGTGCCGAACCTGTGCAACGACATGCACGACTGCTCGGTCTCCACCGGCGACACCTGGCTCAAGAACAACCTGGGCGCGTACGCCACCTGGGCCAAGACCCACAACAGCGTCCTGGTCGTCACCTTCGACGAGGACAACAAGCTCTCCGGCAACCGCATCCCCACCGTCCTGTACGGCGAGCACGTCACCCCGGGCAGCTCCAGCAGCACCACCTACAACCACTACAACGTGCTGCGCACCCTGGAGGACCTGGCGGGCCTGTCCGCGCACGCGGGCAACGCCGCCTCCGCCACGGACATCACCGGCATCTGGAACTGACACCCGTGTACCTCGCGGACTCCCGCAGCACGAAGGCCGCCGCCGCCCCGGACACCCGTCCGGGGCGGCGGCCGGCCGCCGTGCCCGGCACCGTCCTGGCCCTCGGCGCGGTCAGCCTGATCACGGACGTCTCCTCGGAGATGGTCACCGCCGTCCTCCCCCTCTACGTGGTCGCCACCCTCGGCCTCTCCCCGCTCGGCTTCGGCCTGCTCGACGGCATCAACAACGGGGTCGGCGCGCTCGTCCGGCTCGCCGGCGGCCACCTGGCCGACGGCGGCGGCCGCCGCCACAAGGTGGTGGCCGGCCTCGGCTACGGGCTCTCCGCCGTCTGCAAGCCACTGCTGCTGCTCGCCCACGGGCTGCCGCTGATCAGCGCGGTGCTCGCCGCCGACCGCACCGGCAAAGGCCTGCGCACCGCCCCCCGGGACGCGATGATCTCGCTGGCCACACCGCCCGAGCACCGCGGCCGGGCGTTCGGCGTGCACCGGGCGATGGACACCACCGGCGCGCTGCTCGGCCCGCTGGCCGCCTTCGCGGTGCTGCGGGTGGCGGGCGGACCGCTCCTCGGCGAGGGCGGCGACGCGGGCGGCTACGACGCGGTGTTCGCGGTCAGCGGGTGCGTCGCGGCGCTCGGCGTCCTGGTGCTGGTGCTCTTCGTCCCCCGGCGGATCACCGCGGCCGGGACCGGACCGGCAGCTCGACCGGCGGCGACCGGACCGGCGGCGACCGGCACCGCCGGGAGCGAGCCGGCCGGCCCCCGCCCGACCCTGCGCGACTCGCTGGCCCTGCTGCGCCGCCCCGCGCTGCGCCGACTGGCCGCCTGCGCCGCCCTGCTGGGCCTCACCACGGTCAGCGACTCCTTCCTGTACCTGCTGCTCCAGCGCGAACTGCACCTCTCCGCCCACCTGTTCCCGCTGCTGCCGCTCGGCACCGCCGCGACCTTCCTGCTGCTGGCCGTCCCGCTCGGTGCGCTGGCCGACCGGATCGGGCGGCGCCGGCTCTTCCTGGTCGGCCACGCCGTCCTGCTGGCCGGCTACGGCCTGGTGCTGTCGCCGCTTCGCGGGCTGCCGGTGCTGGTCGCCGTCCTGGTGCTGCACGGGGCCTTCTACGCCTCCACCGACGGCGTGCTCGCCGCCGCCACCGCGGACGCCGTCCCGGCCGCGCAGCAGGGCGCCGGCCAGGCGCTGGTCGGCACCGGCCAGGCGCTCGCCAGGTTCGCCTGCTCGCTCGCGTTCGGCGCGGCCTGGAGCCTGTGGGGCGGGCGGACCGCGCTCGCGGTCGCCGCCGTCGCGCTGGCGGCCGGGGCCGTCGCGGCCGCCTTCGTCCTCCGTCCCGCCGAAGAGGTGTCCGCATGACCCGCAACCGCACCCGCCTGCTCATCCTCCTGGTCGCCGTCGTCCTGCTCGGCGCGGTCGGCACCGGCGCGGTACGGTACGCCGCCGACCGCTCCGGCAGACGCGACCAGGAGCAGGCGGGCGGCCCGCCGGTCCGCACCGGCCAGGTGTCGCTGCGCCCGGACGGCCGGCAGCTGCTGGTCCGCAACCTCGCCTGGGGCCCGCACCGCGACGAGCTGGCCGCCGTGGCCGCCGACCGGCCGGACGGCCCGCGCACCGTCTCCGGCGTCAAGTGCCTGCGCTTCCACGCCGCCGCCGGCACCGGCATCTGCCTCCAGGCGGAGCACGGCGCGCTGGAGGACACCTACCGGGCGGTGGTGCTCGACTCCCAGCTCCACGAGGTGCGCCACTTCCCGGCCGCCGGCATCCCGACCCGGGCCCGGGTCTCGCCCTCCGGCCACCTGGTGGCCTGGACGGTCTTCGTGAGCGGAGACTCGTACGCGGGCACCGACTTCTCCACCCGCACCGCGATCGTGGACACCCGGACCTGGGCCGTCGAGGACAATCTGGAGACCTTCGCCGTCACCAAGGACGGCAAGCCCTACCGGGCGTCCGACATCAACATCTGGGGCGTCACCTTCGCCGACGACGGCGGTTTCTACGCCACCCTGGCGACCGGCGGGCAGACCTACCTGGTCCGGGGCGACGTGACCGCGCGCACCCTCACCACCCTGCACCAGAACGTCGAGTGCCCCTCGCTGTCCCCCGACGGCACCCGGGTCGCCTACAAGAAGCGGGTCGCCGGCGCCTCGCCCGACGCGCCCTGGCGGCTGTCCGTGCTGGACCTGCGGACGATGACCGAGACCGCCACCGCCGAGCAGCGCAACATCGACGACCAGGCACTGTGGTCCGACGGCTCCACCCTCGTCTACGCCCTCCCCGGCGACTACGGCTCCGACCTGTGGACCGTCCCCGCGGACGGCAGCGGGGCGCCCGTCCGGCTGATGACCTCCGCCGTCGCGCCGGCCTACCTGGGATAGGGCTCGTCCGACGGACGAGTCCCCGGCGGGCCGGGAGGCCGAGCTGCGGGGGCGCCCGGGCGGTGCCAGGCTGGAACTGCGCACGTGCGGGGGAGCCGCGTCGACGGCCCCGGCGCCGCGCGCCGAACGATCCGACCGGACGGGCCCGCCACCGGAGGACTCCGGACGCGGCCTCCCCTCGGCAGGTCGGCCGGCGGGTCGGCCGCCGGGCGGGCCGGTGGCGAGGGCCCGGCACGTCCGAAGGAGTGCGCCATGTCCACCAGTACCGTGCTGAGCGGCTGCCAGCTGATGAAGCGGATGGCCAAGGAAGGGCGGAAGGAGATCGAGGACGAGAGGCGGCGGATCGACCTGCTGGAGAGCCAGATCGACGCGCTCGGACACATCCCCGACACCCCGCCCAGCCAGATCGAGGCGCTGCGCACCCGCCTGCGCGAGCTCCGGGACCGGCTCGAACTCGACGAGGCCCAGCAGAGCGCGCTGGAGGACGAGATCCTGGCCTCCTGCTCCTGAATCGACCCGGGGCGGGCCGACTCGACCCGGCCCGGCGCTCTCGCGCCGGTCGGCGCGGGAAGCGATCGGCTCACACCGCGACGGACACCTCCGGCTCGTGCCGGACCGGGAAGTTGACCGAACTCGCGATGAAGCAGGAGGCGTGCGCGTCCCCGTGCAGCGCGAGCGCGCGGTCGACCATCGCGGCCTCGGCCACCTCCACCCGCGGCCGCAGCACCGCCCCGGTGAAGTGCCCGCCCGTCGCGGTCTCCGCCATGGTGCCCTGGGGCTCGTCCCGGTACGACACCACCACCACGCCGTTGACGGCGCAGTGGTGCAGGTACCAGAGCAGGTGGCACTGGGAGATCGAGGCGAGCAGCAGCTGCTCCGGGTTCCACCGCGCCGGATCGCCGCGGAAGGCCGGGTCGGAACTGCCCGGGATGGTCGGCCGGCCCTCGGCGGCGACCTCGTGCGAGCGCCCGTACGAGCGGTAACCGCTGGTGCCGGTACCGAGGTTGCCGGTCCAGGTGACGCTCGCGGTGTACGTGTGCAGCCTGCTCATGCCATGACTCCCCGGGGACGTGCGGGCGGACGTGCGGGCGGATGGTGGTGCCGGTACGTACGGGCATTCAAGCATCCAGCGGAATGCGGTGGTTCGGTGATGATCCAGTCGGCTATATTCGCGCAGCCGTCGAACGGATCACCCCGGCGGCAGCCCTGTGCCCGAGGAGAGCCCGCCATTCCGTCCGACCAGACCCCGACCGACGCCGCCGAACCCACCCCGCCGCCCGGGGACGCGATGTTCCAGGCGTTCGCGCCACCGACGGAGACCCCTGGCACACCCCCGCCCGCGCCCCACCAGCAGGCCGGGCCGTACCCGCCCGCCGGGCCCCAGCCGCAGGGCCCCTGGGGCCACCCGTACCCGGGCTACCCCGGCCACCACCCCGGTTTCCCGGGCTGGGTGCCCCCGCCGCCGCCCACCGGCTGGAACGGCTTCGCCATCACCTCCCTGGTGCTCGGCATCATCGGCATCGCCTGCTGCCTGTGGGTGGGCGCCATCGCCTTCGGCATCGCGGCACTGCGCGCCATCCCGCAGCGCAACCAGCGCGGCAAGGGCATGGCGGTCGCCGGCATCGTCCTGGGCGCCGTCTGGGGCGCCCTGCTGATCGCGGTCGCCGCCTCCGGCGTCCTGGACCGGGTCGGCGACCACACCGACGACCGCGGCGTGCGGACCGGCCGGATCAGCGTCGACGACCTGCGCGTCGGCGACTGCTACGCCCGGCCCAAGGACCTCGACCGCGCCACCCGGCTGACCCTGGTCGGCTGCGCGAGCGCGCACTACGGCGAGGTGTACGCCGTGGGCAACCTGCCCAAGGGTGACTACCCGGGCGAGGAGAAGGTCACCGCGGCCGCGGAGAAGCTCTGCTCCACGAACCAGGAGAAGTACACGATGGACGACCGGGCCGTCCCCGACCAGACGGACCTCTTCTACTACTACCCGCAGAAGACCGGCTGGGAGTGGGCCGACGACCGGCAGGTCACCTGCGTCTACTCCTTCGAACACGGCGACCGGACCGGCTCCCTGCGGCGCGACGCCAGCAACCTGACGGCCGAACAGATGACCTACCTCAACGCCGTCAAGCCCTTCAACACCGCCCTGCTGCACAGCCCCGACGCCGAGGACCCCGCCGAGGACCCCGAGGCCTACCGCGCCTGGGCCAAGGAACTCGCCGACGGTGCCGACGCGGAGGCGAAGGCCCTGGAGTCCGCCACCTGGACCACCGCCGCCACCCGCCAGGCGGTCGCCGACCTCGTCGTCGCCGTCCGCAAGGAAGGTACCCACTTCCGCGCGGCCTCCCAGTCCACCGACCCCGCCGCGATCGAACGCGAACTCGACGACGCCAACAGCGGTGCAGCGGCCATCAGGGCCACCGTCGTCCGCACCGCCCTCGACCTCGCCACCGGCCACAGCCGCGGCTCGTCCCCGACCACGGTCTAGCTGCCGCGCGCAGTTCCTCGCGCCCCTGAGGGTTTCCCGTCTTGTGCGGGGGGCGTTTTTTTTGAGGGGCCTAAGGTGTGGCGGGTGAGGCTGCCGTGCGGACGAGGCGTTCGGCGGTTTCGGGGGTTCCGGCCCAGTGGAGGTGGAGGTAGGAGGCGTGGACCGGGCCGTGGACGAAGCCCTCGGTGCGTGGGCCGGTGGGGGCGCGCCAGGCCCAGGCGGGCTGTTCGCCGCTGCCCGGTTCGCAGACCGTGCGGTGGAACTCGTGCCCGCGTACCCGGGTGCCGGCCACGGCGAGGGGGCTGTCGCCGAGCGCGACGGCCTCGCGGTAGCCGAGGGTGAGGCGTTCGGTCATCCGGGCGGTGGTGTCGAGCACGCCGCACATCGGTTTGCCGTCCAACTCCCGTCCCAGGTAGAGCAGTCCGGCGCACTCCGCGGCGATCGGCGCGCCCGAGGCGGCGAGCCGGGCGACGGCCGTCCGTAGCTGGGCGTTCTCGCTCAGCTCGGTCACGTACAGCTCGGGGAAGCCGCCGCCGATCACCAGCGCGGCGGTGTCCTCGGGCAGTTCGGTGTCCCGAAGCGGGTCGAAGGTGACGACCTCGGCGCCCGCGGCGGTGAGCAGTTCGGTGTTCTCCGCGTACGAGAAGGAGAACGCGGCGCCGCCCGCGACCGCGATCCTGGGCCGGCCGGGCACCGGTGAGACCTCGGCGGCCGGGTCCCAGGGGGCGGCGGTGAGGGGTGGTGCGGTGGCGGCTAGGGCGAGCAGGGCGTCGAGGTCGACCGAGCGGCCGATCAGTTCGCCCATGTCGTGGACGGCGTGCAGGGCTTCGGAGGTGCGTTCGACGGCGGGGATCAGGCCGAGGTGGCGGGAGGGGGTGGCGACGGAGGCGGTGCGCCGGACCGAGCCGAGGACGGGGACTCCGGAGCCCTCCTCCAGGGCTTCGCGCAGCAGTTCCTCGTGGCGGTCGGAGGCGACCCGGTTGAGGACGACCCCGGCCAGCCGGACCTCCGGGTCCCAGGACGCGAAGCCGTGGACGAGGGCGGCCACCGAGCGGGACTGCGAGGAGGCGTCGACGACCAGCACCACGGGTGCTTTGAGGATCTTGGAGATCTGGGCGGTCGACGCCAGCTCGCCCTGCCCGGCGGCGCCGTCGTAGAGCCCCATCACGCCTTCGACGACCGCCACGTCGGCGCCGGCCGCGCCGTGCAGGAACAGCGGGGCGATCCGCTGCGGCCCGCACATGTACGCGTCCAGGTTGCGGCCGGGCCGGCCGGCGGCGAGCGCGTGGTAGCCGGGGTCGATGTAGTCCGGGCCGACCTTGTGCGGCGAGACGGTGAGGCCGCGCGCGGCCAGTGCGGCGATCAGTCCGGTGGCGACGGTGGTCTTGCCCGCCCCGGAGGAGGGGGCGGCGACGACGAGACGGGGGATGTTCAACGGACTACCACTCGATACCGCGCTGGCCCTTGCGGCCGGCGTCCATGGGGTGCTTGACCTTGGTCATCTCGGTGACCAGGTCGGCGAGTTCGGTGAGCGGCTCCTTGGCGTAGCGGCCGGTGATCACCACGTGCTGGCTGCCGGGGCGGTCCCTGAGCACGGCGACCACCTCGTCCACGTCGACCCAGCCCCAGTGCATCGGGTAGGTGAACTCGTCCAGTACGTAGAAGCGGTAGGTCTCGGCGGCGAGGTCGCGCTTGACCTGCTCCCAGCCCTCCTTGGCGGCCTCCTCGCTGGACTGCTCCATCTCGGCCGAGCGCTGGACCCAGGACCAGCCCTCGCCCATCTTGTGCCAGTCGACCGTGCCGCCCTGGCCGGAGGCGCCGAGCACGCGCAGCGCGTTCTCCTCGCCGACCTTCCACTTGGCGGACTTGACGAACTGGAACACCCCGATCGGCCAGCCCTGGTTCCAGGCCCGCAGGGCCATGCCGAAGGCGGCGGTCGACTTGCCCTTGCCGGGGCCGGTGTGCACGGCGGTGATCGGCAGCGTCCGGCGCTGGCGGGTGGTCAGGCCGTCGTCGGGGACGGTCTCGGGCTTGCCCTGCGGCATGGGATCACGCGGCCTTTCGGTCGTGGTCGGCGGAGCGGTGGGCGTGCACCAGGGCGGCCACGCCCTCGGCGCGCAGTTCGTCCAGGGTCACGGCGGGGGCGTTCAGGCGGGCGGCCAGGGTGTGGGCGAGGCCGAGCCGGACGGGGCCGGACTCGCAGTCCAGCACCACGGCGGCCAGGCCCTGCGAGGCCAGCAGTCCGGCGGCCCGGTCGGCCTGGGCGAGGGCGTCCCGGCCGCCGGTGGCGCGGCCGTCGGTGACGACGACCAGCAGCGGACGGCGGTCGGGGTCGCGCATCCGCTCCACCCGCAGTACCTCGTGGGCGCGCAGCAGGCCCGCGGCCAGCGGGGTGCGGCCGCCGGTCGGCAGCTGTTCGAGCCGGGCCGCGCCGACCTCGACCGAGGAGGTCGGGGGCAGCACCAGGTCCGCGGCCGCGCCGCGGAAGGTGATCATGCCGATCTTGTCGCGCCGCTGGTAGGCGTCCATCAGCAGCGACAGCACGGCGCCCTTGACGGCGGTCATCCGCTGTCGGGCGGCCATCGAGCCGGAGGCGTCCACGACGAACAGCACGAGGTTCGACTCCCGGCCCTGCCGCACCTGCTCCCGGAAGTCGTCCCGGTGCAGCACCAGGGCCCGCGAGTCCCGCCCGCGCGCCACCTGGTGGGGTGCGGCGGCCTGGAGGGTGGCGGCCAGGTGCAGCCGGGCCAGCCGGCCCTGCGGACGGCGGGCCCGGATGGTGTGCCCGCTGTCGGTCTCGGCGGGGGAGCGGCGCCCCTGGGCGCCCTTGCCGGTGCCGGGCACCTTGAACAGCCTGGTCCGGTAGGGCTCGCCGGACGCCACCGGGGTGGCCTCCCGGCCGCCGCCGGGCGCGGGCTGCGGAGCGGGCGTCCCGGGCTGCGCGGGCTCCTCGGGCGTGGGGGCGGTGCTGCCGTCCTGCGGCGCGGTGCCGGGCTCGGGGGCACCGCCGCCGTCCGGGTCGCCGCCGTCGGGCCCGCCGTCGCCCTCCGGTCCGCCGTCCGGGTCCCGGTCGGGGTCCTCGGGGTCGTCCGGCTGCTCGGCGTGCTCCTCCAGCGTCCGCTCCAGCTGCTCCTCGTCCAGCCCGGGGGCGTCGAAGGGGTTGCGCCGGCGCCGGTGCGGCAGGGCCAGCCGGGCGGCCTGCCGGACGTCTCCCTCCTCGACCGCCGTACGGCCCGCCCAGGCCGCCAGCGCGACGGCGGTACGGGCCATCACGATGTCCGCCCGCAGGCCGTCCACCTCGAAGGCGGCGCAGACGGCGGTGATCTGGCGCAGCGCCACGTCGCTCAGCTCGACCTCGGGCAGCAACTCCCGTGCGGTGGTGATCCGTTCGGCGAGCGCCCGCTCGTCCTCGGCGAACCGGGCGGCGAAGCCCGCCGGGTCGGCGTCGTACGCGAGCCGCCGCCGGACCACCTCGGCCCGCTCGGCGGCGTCCCGGGTGGCCGCGATCTCCACGGTGAGCCCGAACCGGTCGAGCAGCTGCGGCCGCAGCTCGCCCTCCTCCGGGTTCATGGTGCCGACCAGCAGGAAGCGGGCCGCGTGCCGGACGGACACGCCCTCGCGCTCCACGTACGAGCGGCCCATCGCGGCGGCGTCCAGCAGCAGGTCGACCAGGTGGTCCTGGAGCAGGTTCACCTCGTCGATGTAGAGCACCCCGCGGTGCGCCTTGGCCAGCAGGCCGGGCTCGTAGGCCTTCACGCCCTCGGCCAGCGCCCGTTCCAGGTCCAGCGAGCCGACGATCCGGTCCTCGGAGACTCCGACCGGCAGCTCGACCAGGTGGGCCGGGCGCAGCTCGGTGCCGGGTACGGCGTGCGGCGCGTCCGGGCACTGCTGGTCCGGCGCGACGGGGTCGCAGGCGAACCGGCAGCCGTCGACCGTCGCGATCGACGGCAGCAGGCCCGCCAGCGCCCGCACCATGGTGGACTTGGCGGTGCCCTTCTCGCCGCGGACCAGCACACCGCCGACCGCCGGCGAGACCGCGTTGAGCAGCAGCCCGAGCCGCAGGTCGGCCATGCCGACGATCGCGGTGAACGGGTATCGGACGTCACTCATCAGTCGTGCCACTCTCCAGACTTCTCACGGTGCCCCGGCGGGACGCCCTCACGGTGCCCCCGGCGGGACGAACGGCAGCGAGCCCGCGGCGGGCACCCCGCCCTCGATCAGCTTCCACAGCGCGTCGGTGTCGGCGTGCTCCTCGATCAGGTCTCCCAGCCGGTCCAGCCGCTCCTCGCGGGCGGCGGCGAACGAGGTGTCGGGCGCGGGGACGAAGGCCCGCCCCGCGAGGGCCGCCACGTCGCGCAGCAGCGCCCGGCGGAAGCCGTCGTTCTCCAGTACCCCGTGCCAGGTGGTGCCCCACACCGCGCCGACCCGGCAGCCGTCCAGGCCGCGCCCGGCGCCGTCGGAGACGAACGGTTCTCCCCCCTCCACGTCCACCACCCCGTGGTGGATCTCGTACCCCTCGACCCGCTCCCCGTACGCCTCGCCGACCGGCCGGGCCAGTACCTTCTCGGTGCCGAACACCACCCGGGTGGGCAGCAGACCGAGCGCGTCGACGGCGCCCGCC
The DNA here is from genome assembly GCF_044740765.1 of Kitasatospora sp. NPDC088346. Taxonomy (NCBI): domain Bacteria; kingdom Bacillati; phylum Actinomycetota; class Actinomycetes; order Kitasatosporales; family Streptomycetaceae; genus Kitasatospora; species Kitasatospora sp. NPDC088346. The sequence goes on along the minus strand of NZ_JBIURH010000006.1, from coordinate 80,827 downwards.
CTCGACTCCACCTCGTCGACGATCTCCCGGGCCAGCATCTGGTAGCCGCCGCAGACCCCCAGCACCGGCCGCCCGGCGGCCGCCCGGGCCCGCAGCGGAGCCTCCAGGCCGCGCTCGCGCAGCCAGGCCAGGTCGGCGACGGTCGCCCGGGTGCCGGGCAGCACCACCAGGTCCGCGTCGGCCAGTTCCTCCGGCCGGGTGGCCCAGCGGACCAGCACGCCCGGCTCCTGGGCCAGCGCGTCCAGGTCGGTGAAGTTCGACAGCCGCGGGAAGCGCACCACGGCGATCCGCAGGACGTCCGCACCGACCGGGCCGCTCACCGCGCCCCCCTCCACCACGGTGGTGAGGTCGAGCGAGTCCTCCGCGTCCAGCCACAGCCCGGCCAGCATCGGCAACGTGCCCAGCACCGGACGGCCGGTCAGCCGGTGCAGCATGTCGAGCCCCGGCGCGAGCAGCCGCGCGTCACCGCGGAACTTGTTGACGAACCAGCCGGCCACGTGTCGTTGGTCCTCGGCCGAGAGCAGCGCCAGCGTCCCGTACATCGCCGCGAACACCCCGCCGCGGTCGATGTCGCCGACCACCACGGTGGGCAGGCCGGCGGCCGTCGCCAGGCCCATGTTGGCGATGTCCCGGTCCCGCAGGTTGATCTCCGCAGGCGACCCGGCCCCCTCGCAGACCACCACGTCGTACCGGCCGCGCAGGTCCGCCAGGCACTCCAGCGCCCGCTCCAGCAGGACGGGCTTGCGCTCCCGGTAGTCCAGCGCCCCTACCTCGGCGACCGCCCGGCCGAGCAGCACCACCTGGCTGCGGCCGTTGGCGCCCGGCTTGAGCAGCACCGGATTCATCGCCGCCTCGGGCGCCACCCGGGCCGCGGCGGCCTGCATCGCCTGCGCCCGGCCGATCTCGGCGCCGTCCGCGGTGACGAAGGAGTTCAGCGACATGTTCTGCGCCTTGAACGGCGCGACCCGCACCCCCTGCCGGGCCAGCCAGCGGCAGATGCCCGCCGTGACCACGCTCTTGCCCGCGTCGGACGTCGTCCCGGCCACCAACAGCGCGTTGCTCATGTCTGCCTCCCTCTCCTGCGGTGTGTCTGCGCGACCCGGCCCCGGCCGGTGGGGGTGCCCTTGCGGGCCGGGTCGGTTCGGGGGTGCGGGGAGCTGTGCGGTGCGGCGGTGTTTCTTCCGGTGTCGCGCAGTTCCTCGCGCCCCTGGGGGTTGGTCGTTCGTGTCCGGTTGCCCCGGTGCGGTCGGGCGTCGGCCGTGCGGGCCGGGGGCTTCACGGGGTGGTCCGGGGGCGGCGGGTGAGGGTCCAGGCCGTGCGGGCGGCCACGGTGGCGACCAGCGCGAGGGTGCCCACGCGGCGTGAGAGCACGCAGGCCCGTTCGATGTCGTCGGCGGTGACCGGCCGCAGTTCGGCGCCCAGGACCGGCCGGTGCTCGACGCGTTCGCCGTAGTGCAGGGTGCCGCCCAGCCGGACGCCGAGGGCGCCGGCGAAGGCGGATTCGGCCTGGCCCGCGTTGGGGCTGGGGTGGGCGGAGCCGTCGCGCCGCCAGATCCGCCAGGCGCGGGCGGGCTCGGGGGAGGCGGTGACGGTCAGCAGGGCGGTCAGCCGGGCGCCGGGCCAGCCGGCCACGTCGTCGAGCCGGGCGGAGGCCCAGCCGAAGCGGCGGTATCGGGCCGAGCGGTGGCCGACCATGGCGTCCAGGGTGTTCACGGCCCGGAAGGCGAGCAGCCCGGGGGTGCCGGCCAGGGCGCCCCAGGTCAGGGCGTTCACCACGGCGTCGGCGGTGTTCTCGGCGACCGACTCGACCACGGCGCGGGCCAGCTGCGGGCCGTCCAGGGCGCTCGGGTCGCGGCCGCACAGGTGCGGCAGCCGGTCCCGGGCGGCGGTGAGGTCGCCGGCCCGGAGCGAGCCGCCGATGGTCCGGGCCTCGCGGGTGAGCGAGGTGCCGCCGAGGACGGTCCAGGTGGCGGCGGCGGTCAGTGCGGCCCGGCCGGCGGGGGAGCGGCCGAGGGCGCGTTCGGCCAGGACGGCGGCGGCCGCGACGCCGCCGACGCAGGCGGCGGTGTAGGCGGCCCCGACGGCCCGGTGGTCGCGCCAGACGGCGCGTTCCAGGCGGCCGGCGGCCGAGCCGAACAGGGCGACGGGGTGGCCGCGGCGGGGGTCGCCGTACCGGGTGTCGGCCAGGTAGCCGGCGACGGCGCCGAGCAGCGGGGGGAGGGCCGGGCTCAGGCGGCGCACGGCGCAGCGAGCGGGGCTCGGTCGGGGGCAGCCGGCATGGCGTGCGTGTCCTCACTCAGGGTCCGCGCCCTGGATCGACGAACGGCGGCGAGAGTCTCCTGGCTTCCGGGTCGGACGCACTCCCGGGCCGCCGCGCAGGCGGCCGGCCGAGTGTGCTCCCCGGTGACAGTGGCGGGACCGCGCCGGACTCGCACCGGCTTCCTCTCCTTGCCTCCGTATGGCGCAAGGATCCCATCACGGGGCTCGTCCGGGAGTCAACCAGCCCGGCGGAGGGCTTGATCACACGTCATCACCGCAGCTCACCGCTGGCCCGGCGGCAGTTCGGGGGCCCGCCGGGGGGGGCGTCCGGGGCCGGGGCGACGGGCCCGGGCGGGAGCGGGCGGGCCCAACTGCGCGGGTGGCCCGCGCCGGTGACGGGGCGCCGTCACTACGTCCGAGTGGCCCGGGCTCTGCGGAGCCCCGGGCTGGACGATCACCCAGTCCGTTGTCCGGGCCTCCAACCGGGCTTCGTGCGTTCGGCGGCTACAGGCGCCGCCGCCCCGCGCATAGCTTCTGTCCCATGCGACGAAGACAGCCCGTCCCCGCCCCGGTGCCCTTCTCCCCGGCGGCCGCCCGGGCCCACCGGGCCGGTCTCGGCCTGACGCCGGAACAGGTGGTCGAGGGCATGGCCGCGCACGGGGTGCGGCTGCTGCCCGCCCATGTGATCGGCTGGGAGACCGGCGGGATCCGGCCGTCGGAGGAGGAGTTCATCGCCCTGTCGCGGGCGCTGTGGTGCCCGCCCGCCCAGCTGATGGCCGCCCGCCCGGCCAGCCTGCGTGACTTTCGGCTGGCCCGGGAGCTCAGCCAGGAGCAGGCGGCCCGCCGGATCGGCGTCCCGGCGCAGACGTACGAGCGGGCCGAGGTCTCCGGGCGGTGGACCGGCGACGAGGAGCAGACCCGCGCGCTGGCGCACGTGCTGGGCCTGGGGCTGCGCAGCCTGGTGCTGGTCACCCACCGCCGGGAGGAGCTGGACCAGCTGCTGCGGCGGGTGGTCCAGGGGCGGTGGCAGGGCCAGCTGAAGGCGGTCGCCCGGCTGGTGCCCGTCGACCGGGAGCTGCTCGCGGAGGTCCTGGCGGAGCTCCAGGGCGAGTACCGGGTGCCGATGCACTGGGGCGCCGGCACCGCGGCCGCCGAGGAGGCGCCGCGCGGGCCGCTCGCCGAGCGGTTCTGGGAGCTGCTGGCGGCCCGGCCGACCGAGATCCCGGTCTGACGCGCCGCGACCCCCGCCGCGGCCCCTCGAACGGACGCGTCCGGTGGCTGCGTCCGCGCCCGGACGGTGGACTGGTACGGCACCGAGTTCGGTCCGCGACCAGTACACCGGGAGCAGCTATGCGTTGGGGAACCGCCGCCGTCGTGGCCGCCGCCGCCGTCGGGACCGGAGCCGTGGTGCTGCTGGTCGGCCGGCGGGCCGCCGACCGGCTGCACATGGCCGGCCCGGAGCTCGGCCCCGGCGGTTCGCTGCGGGTGCACCGGCTGGCTCCCGGCCTGGTCACCCTGACCCGCACGCCCGACTCGCTCCGCCCGGGCCGGTACGCGCTGGAGTGGGGGGACAACGGCCACGCGGTGGTCGGCGAGCCGGTCGCGGCGGACGCGCAGAGCGTCACCCGCAGGCTGGAGCGCGCCGAGGCCGGGACGCTCACGACCGGTACCGAGGTCCGGATGACCCCCCGGGTGTACCGGGGGGACCCGCTCGGCGCGCTGGGCGTCGCGTTCGAGGACGCCGAGGTGGCGAGCGACCTCGGGCCGCTCCCGGCCTGGTACGTCCCGGCGGTCCGGGGGACCTGGGTGGTCCTGGTGCACGGGCCGGGTGAGGACCGGTCGCAGGCGCTGCCGGTGCTGCCGCTGCTGAGGTCGCTCCGGCTGCCCACCCTGACCGTCACCTACCGCGGTGACCGGGGAGCCCCGGCGCCCAGCCCGGCCGACGGCCACGGGCGGTTCGGCGAGGCCGAGTGGGTGGACGTCGAGGCGGCGGTCCGCACCGCGCTGGCCTCCGGGGCGGGCAAGGTGGTGCTGTACGGCTGGTCGCTCGGCGCCAACCTCGCGCTGCGAACGGCGGTCCGCTCGGACTGGCGCGGGTCGATCAGCGGGCTGGTGCTGGACTCCCCGGTACCCGACCCGCCGGCCGCACCCGGCCGGTCGGGGGTGCCGGCCCGGCTCGCCGCGATGGGCGCCTCCGTCCGCGGCCGTTCCGGACCGGACCTGGCCGATTCCCCCCGCCTCGCGGACGGCGAGGACCTCCGGCTGCCGGTGCTGCTGATGTACAGCCCGGACGACCCGGTGGCCCCGCCGCGGGCCGCCGAGCGGCTGGCGGAGGAGGCCGAGAACCTGGTGAGCCTGCACTCCGTGCCGCAGGCGGGGCACGCGGCGCTGTGGAACGCCGATCCGGACGGCTACCTGGAGAGCCTGCGGCGCTTTCTGACCCCGCTGCTTTGAGCCGGATCGGCCACGGATCGTTGTCGTGTACCCGGCGTCAATGGGGTCCACTCGGCCCGGTTTGCGGGTCCTTGCCCGAATCCGGGACCGTCCCCGGCCCGCCGGCCGGAAAGACGCGCCGCACCCGATGTGACAGAACGCCCGTACAAGGGGAAGACTGCACGGCGTGACGTCTCGGAACCCGCGCGACCGTGATGCCCCGCTCCCGCCGACGATCCGTACCGGTGCGACGGTGACCCGTCTGCCCGGCACGGCCCGCCGAGCCGACAGCGCACCCCAGGGCAGCCCCGCCGCAGCCCGCCGCCGTACCCCCCAGCCCAAGCCCGGGCGTGGCAGGGTACCCGTACCCGACGGCTTCCCCGCCCCCGCCGAGCTGGCACCGCTCGCCCGGCGGATGCTCGCCGACGCGGTCCGGGTCGCCCGCTGGGCCGGCGAGCTGGGTGAGGTCGACAAGCGCGGGGAACTGCTGCCCGACGACGCGCGGGCGGCCGGGCAGGCCCTCGCCATGACCGTCGCGGCCGCCGCCAAGGCCTGGGGCCAGGCGCTCCAGATCGGCCTGGTCGAGCTCCGGGATGGCGGTGCGGGCCCCGGCTGGCGGCTGCACGCCTGGGAGCACGACGACGAGGCCGTGGTCCGCGGCTGGTCGGCGCTGTTCGACGCCTGGACGCTGCTCGCCCCCGTGCCGCCCGCCGCCATGCGCGGCGTCTTCGCGGTGCTCGCCGGGCAGGCCGTCGACCAGGCGCCCCAGCTGCTGTCCTTCCTGCACCTGGTGGACGGGCCGGTCCCCGACAGCGAGCTGCTGGAGCTGCTGCGGCGCGGCCTCGACGAGCGCCGGGTCGGCGTGGCCGTCGGCGCCGGACCGCTCTCGCCCGTCCCGCACGCGGCCTCCGCCGTCTCGGCCGTCCGCGGCACCTGCCGGGAGCCGCAGATCGACACCCTGCCGGCCTCCGGCGACGTCGCCGCCGTCCTGGACTGGATGCTGGACGGCTTGGCCGCCGTCGGGGCGCTGACCCGCCACGACGAGGCGGCCGACCTCTCCCCGCTGGGCCACTGGGCGGTCCGCGCCAAGCTGGAGGAGATCTGCACGGTGGCGCAGACCGCCGCCGGGCACATCGAGCAGAGCGCCCCCGAGCTGCTCAGCGCCTGCGCCGACTACTCACCGGGCCCGGCCCGCGCCGAGTACCGCGCCTGGGTGGCCGCCCGCCCGGCCGACCGCGCCGTCGCCGAGCTGATGGACGCCGCCCGCGGCGAGGACGCGCTGGTGCGCGGCCTGGCCTTCGAGGCGCTCCGGGTGGCCGGCCGGACGGCCGAGGCGGCCGTCCGCGAGGCCGTCGAGGAGGCCGTGCTGCGCCCCTACGCGCTGCTCTGGCTGGCCGAGCAGCTGGACGAGGGGGGTGTCTCCCCGGCCGACGTCCTGGGCGCGGAGGACGCCGCCTGGCTCTGGGTGGACACGGCGGCCGCCGTGCTCGACCACGGGGAGACCGAGCTGCTGGTCGGGCACGTCGAGGGCGCGTCGGCCGGGGAGCCGGTGCGGCTGTTCAACCGGGCGCGGCAGTCGGGGCACCCCAGGGCGGCCTCGGTGCTCACGGCGGTGGCCGGGGTGCACCCGGACCCGGCGGTGGCCCGGGCGGCCCGCAGGTCGGCCTTCAGCGTCCACCGCGGCGGCGCGTAGCGGCGCGGGCCGCACCGGCCGCACCGCGGTACGACGACGCGGTACGACGAGCGGGTACGACGACGAGGTACGACGAAGGGCCCGGATCCTGGTGGATCCGGGCCCTTCGCGTGGTACGACCGTGCCGCGACCGGGGTCAGCAGCCCCGGGACTCGGCGCGGCGGGCGCGCACGTCGCCGACCTTCTGGCCCACCTTGCGGCGGATGACCAGCAGCGGCGCCATCGCGGCCAGCGCGATCTGGGCGACCGCACCGATGTGCATCAGCGTGTCGCCGCCGGGCAGGCCGGCCGCCCAGGAGGCCAGGCAGCCGATGCTGACGACGATCCAGGCCAGCGTGGCGGTGGCCAGCAGGCCCTGCGGCTTCGGGTACTCGATCCGGCTCACCATCAGGTAGGCCACACCGAAGATCATCAGCAGGCCCGGCACGAACGGCGGGTCCAGCAGGACGATCGCGATCACGGTCATCGCGCCCATCGGGCAGGGCATGCCCTGGAAGATCCCCGGCCGCATCTTGACGGTCGAGAACCTGGCCAGCCGCAGCACCACCGAGAGCAGCACGGTCAGCGCGATGAACGCCGAGAGCTGCTGGTTGCTGTCGGGCGAGACGATGCCCCAGACCGCGACGAAGTACGCCGGCGCGATGCCGAAGCTGATCAGGTCGGCGAGGTTGTCCAGCTCCGCGCCCAGCGCCGAGGAGCGCAGCTTGCGGGCCACCAGGCCGTCGAACAGGTCGCACATGGCACCGATCAGCAGCAGCGTCACGGCCGTCGCCGCGCTGTGCTTGTCCGGCGTGTTGGACTCGCCGGTGAGGTGCGGCATCAGGACCCCGGTGGTGATCGAGTAGATCGCCAGGAAGCCGCAGACGGCGTTCCCCAGGGTCAGGAAGTCGGCGGTGGACAGGTGCTGCGGCGAGCGCGGGGCCCGCAGCTCGCGGTCGCGCGCCCAGCGGCGGCGGCGCAGGTCGGTCTCCGCGTCGTCGTCGAGTCCGACGAGGGTCTCAGGATCAGTCACGGTCAAGGCGCGTCACCCCGGCAGTGGTCTTCTGGCCGACCTCGACACCGACCTCGATGCCGGCCGGCAGGTAGGTGTCGACGCGGGAGCCGAAGCGGATCAGACCGACCCGCTCGCCCTGCTCGACCTTGGTACCGGCGTCGACGTAGGGCACGATGCGACGGGCCACGGCGCCCGCGATCTGCACCATCTCGATGTCGCCGAGCTCGGTGTCGAAGTGCCACACGACGCGCTCGTTGCGGTCGCTGTCCTTGTTGAACGCCGGGACGAAGCCGCCGGCGACGTGCTCCACGGACGTCACGGTGCCGGGCAGCGGCGCGCGGTTGACGTGCACGTTGAGCGGGCTCATGAAGATCGCGACCCGGGTCCGGCCGTCCGGCCAGGCGTCGATGGACTGCACGACGCCGTCGGCCGGCGAGATCACTCTGCCGACGCCGATCTCACGCTCGGGGTCGCGGAAGAACCACAGCATGCCGGCGCTGAGCGCACAGGCAGGGACGGCCGCCAGGGCCCACTTGCCGTTGCGCTTGGTGAGAGCGCTCGTGACGGCGGCGGTGGCCAGCGTGGGGACGAACCACGGCGTGGCTCCGCGCGCGATGGTCACGCGGGGTCGCGGGCCGGCCGCCGGGGCGACGAGGGCATCGCGGTCCTGGGCGGAGGTGTGAGGGGACGGGCTGATGGGCATCGAAGACCTTTGTCGCGGGCCCCGAGGGACAGAGCATGGCCGCTGGACGGGGGCCACCGCGGGGTTCGGGTGATATGGGGACGGCTGCTGTCCCGGTGGATGCTATCGGGACCAGACGGTAGGTGGGCAAGCCGCCTGCTCGTGGAACTCTCCAGTGCGGTACCCAGGTGTGCGTGCTATGTGTACGACCGTAGCTCGGCCCGGTCCCGTTCCCCAAGGCTCCGGACGGATCGGGTGATCCATGTCTCACGCCGGAGCGGGCCCGGCGGGCGGCCCGGGCGGGGCTCCGGCGGGGCCGGAGCGGCGTCGGGGGCCACACCGGAGCCGGGGGCCGAACGGTGGTGGAGGGGGCCACAGGGAGGCCACGGGGGCGCTCGGAGGGCGCTTGAGGGGCACTGGAGGGGCGCTCGGGCGCGTCGGCGCGGCGTGAAGGGGCGGCCGTAGGGCGCGTACGGCAAGAACGCGCCCTACGGCCGCCTCAGGGCGCCGCACGGCCGCCGGGGCCGACCAAGCCCGCGGCGGGTGCGGCGCGGCCGGGGGCGGGCCCGCACGCCCGCGCCCGGCCGGGCGGATGGTCTCGTCGGGGAGACCGGCCGGCTCAGTCGGCGAGCCGGTACTCCTCCAGCAGGCGGCGTCCCACGATCATCTTCTGGATCTCCGCCGTACCTTCACCGATCAGCAGCATCGGAGCCTCGCGGTACAGCCGCTCGATCTCGTACTCCTTGGAGAAGCCGTAGCCGCCGTGGATCCGGAAGGAGTCCTCGACGACCTCCTTGCAGTACTCGGAGGCGAGGTACTTGGCCATGCCGGCCTCCAGGTCGTTCCGCTCGCCGCTGTCCTTCTTGCGGGCGGCCATCACCATCATCTGGTGCGCGGCCTCGACCTTGGTGGCCATCTCGGCCAGCTTGAACTGGATCGCCTGGTGCTCGGAGATCTTCTTGCCGAAGGTGGAGCGCTGCTGGGCGTACTGGATGCCCAGCTCGAAGGCGCGCCGGGCGACGCCGCAGCCGCGGGCGGCCACGTTGACGCGGCCGACCTCGACGCCGTCCATCATCTGGTAGAAGCCCTTGCCGGGAACGCCGCCGAGGATCCGGTCGGCGGGGATCCGGACGTCCTGGAGCACCAGCTCGGTGGTGTCGACGCCCTTGTAGCCCATCTTCTCGATCTTGCCGGGCACGGTGAGGCCCGGGACGGTCTCGTTCGGCCCGAACCCGGGCGTCTTCTCGATCAGGAAGGTGGTCATGTTCTTGTACGGCGTCGAGCCGCCCTCGTCGGTCTTGCACAGCACCGCGACGAGGGTGGAGGTGCCGCCGTTGGTCAGCCACATCTTCTGGCCGTTGAGGACGTAGAAATCGCCGTCCTTGACGCCCTTGGTGGAGATCGCCGCGACGTCGGAGCCGAGGCCCGGCTCGGACATCGAGAAGGCGCCGCGGATCTCGCCGGCCGCCATCCGGGGCAGGAAGTACTCCTTCTGCTCCTGGGTGCCGTGCGCGTTGATCATGTGGGCGACGATGAAGTGCGTGTTGACGATGCCGGAGACCGACATCCAGCCGCGGGCGATCTCCTCGACCACCAGGGCGTAGGTCAGCAGGGACTCGCCGAGACCGCCGAACTCCTCCGGGATGGTCAGGCCGAAGAGGCCGAGCTGCTTCATCCCTTCGACGATCGCGGCCGGGTACTCGTCCTTGTGCTCCAGCTCGGTCGCGACCGGGATGATCTCCTTGTCGACAAAGTCCCGCACGGTGGCGAGGATGTCCCGCTGGATCTCGGTGAGGCCGTCGGTCTGTGCGAGGCGTCCCATCGTGCGGCTCCGTCTCTGGGAAATGCGCTGAGGGTGGGGGAAAAGGGTGTTGCCGGGGGCCCGGCCGGCGTGGCTGCGGCAGCCGGGCCCCCGTACCGGTGTGGGATCGGCCGATGACGGCGGCCTGCCCAGCCGGGGTCCTGGGGTGGTGCGGGGAACTGCTGGCGTGGTCCGGGGACCTAGGAGAGGGGCTCCGGCCGGCCGGGCTGCTCGCCGCCGCGGGCCTTGATGTACGTCTCCGTCGGCACCATCACCTTGCGGCGGAAGATGCAGACCACCGTGCCGTCCTGCTTGTAGCCCTTGGTCTCGACGTAGACGATGCCGCGGTCGTCCTTGGACTTGGACGGCCACTTGTCGAGCACCACGGTCTCGCCGTAGATGGTGTCGCCGTGGAAGGTCGGCGCGATGTGGCGCAGCGACTCGATCTCCAGGTTGGCGATCGCCTTGCCGGAGACGTCCGGGACGGACATGCCGAGCAGCAGGGAGTAGATGTAGTTGCCCACCACGACGTTCTTGCCGAAGTCCGTCGTCTTCTCCGCATAGTTCGTGTCCATGTGGAGGGGGTGGTGGTTCATGGTCAGCAGACAGAAGAGGTGGTCGTCGTACTCGGTGACCGTCTTGCCGGGCCAGTGCTTGTAGACCGCGCCGACCTCGAACTCCTCGTAGGTGCGTCCGAACTGCATGATTCAGATTCCTTTGGAGAGGTGGGGAGCGGTCAGGCCTGCGGGGGCTCGAACTTGCTGGTGCGCTCGAAGCCCGCGGCCCGGCCCTTGCCGGCGATGACCAGGGCCATCTTGCGGCTGGCCTCGTCGATCATCTCGTCGCCGAGCATCGCGGAGCCCTTGGCGCCACCGGCCTCCGAGGTGCACCAGTCGTAGGCGTCCAGGATCAGCTCGGCGTGGTCGTAGTCCTCCTGCGAGGGCGAGAAGATCTCGTTGGCGGCGGCGACCTGGTCGGGGTGCAGCACCCACTTGCCGTCGAAGCCGAGCGCGGCGGCGCGGCCGGCCACCTCGCGGTAGCCCTCCGCGTTGCGGATCTGCAGGTAGGGGCCGTCGATCGCCTGGAGGTCGTGGGTGCGGGCCGCCATCAGGATGCGCATCAGGATGTAGTGGTAGGCGTCGGCCGGGTAGCCGGGGGGCTGCTGGCCGACCACCAGGGTCTTCATGTTGATCGAGGCCATGAAGTCGGCCGGGCCGAAGATGATGGTCTCCAGCCGGGGCGAGGAGGCGGCGATCTCGTCGACGTTGACCAGGCCCTTGGCGTTCTCGATCTGCGCCTCGATGCCGATCTTGCCGACCTCGAAGCCCATGGTCTTCTCGATCTGGGTGAGCAGCAGGTCGAGCGCCTTGACCTGGGTGGCGTCCTGGACCTTGGGCAGCATGATGCAGTCCAGGTTCGGTCCGGCGCCCTCGACCACGGTGATGACGTCGCGGTACGTCCAGTGGGTGGTCCAGTCGTTGACGCGGACGACCTTGGTCTTGTTGCCCCAGTCGCCGTTGTTCAGGGCGTCGACGATGTTGTGCCGGGCGCTCTCCTTGACCAGTGGGGCGCAGGCGTCCTCCAGGTCGAGGAAGACCTGGTCGGCCGGCAGGCCCTGGGCCTTCTCCAGGAAGCGCGGGTTGCTGCCGGGTACGGCCAGGCAGGAACGGCGGGGCCGGAGGCGGTTGACGGTGGTCATGAGGGGGTTGGTCCTTCCCGGTCAGCTGGTCGCAGCGGTGGCGGCGGCCCAGGGCTGAAGCCTGTTGGCCAGCCGGATCTCGTCCACGATCCGGCCGATGATGGTGGTGATGCCGAAGTCCTTGGGGGTGAAGACCGCGGCGACACCGGCGGCCTTGAGGGTCTCGGCGTCCGCTGCGGGGATGATGCCACCCACGATCACTGGCACATCCTCCACCCCGGCCCGGCGCAGACGGTGCAGGACGTCCGGAACCAGCTCGGGGTGGGCGCCGGAGAGGATGGACAGGCCCACGCAGTGGACGTCCTCGGCGACGGCGGCGGAGACGATCTGCTCGGGCGTCAGCCGGATCCCCTGGTAGACCACCTCGAAGCCGGCGTCCCGGGCGCGGACCGCGATCTGCTCGGCGCCGTTGGAGTGGCCGTCCAGGCCGGGCTTGCCGACCAGCAGGCGCAGCTTCCCGGTGCCGAGCTCGGCCGCGGTGGCGGCGACCGCCTCGCGGACGGCGGCGAGCTCGCCGCCGGGCTCGGCGGCGACGGCCACCGGCGCGCCGCCGACCCCGGTGGGGGCGCGGTACTCGCCGAAGACCTCGCGCAGGGCGAAGGACCACTCGCCGGTGGTGACCCCGGCGCGGGCGCAGGCCAGCGTGGCGGGCATCAGGTTGTCGGTGGTGGCGGCGGTGGCCTTGAGCTCGGCCAGTGCCGTCTGGGCGGCCGCCTCGTCCCGGCCCTCGCGCCAGTCCAGCAGAGCGGTGAGCACCGACTGCTCGGACGCCGGGTCGACGACCATGATGGCCGCGTCGAGGTCGGCGGTGAGCGGGTTCTCCTCCGTGGTGTCGAAGCAGTTGACCCCGACGATCTTGTCCTCGCCGGCCTCGATCCGGGCCCGCCGGTCGGCGTGCGAGGCCACCAGGTTGGACTTGAGGTAGCCGGACTCGACGGCCGGGATCACCCCGCCCATCTCCAGCACCTTGGCGATCTCGGCCTCGGCGCCGGACAGCAGCTCGGTGGTCTTGGCCTCGATCACCTCGGAGCCGTTGAAGATGTCGCCGTACTCCAGCAGGTCGGACTCGTACGCCAGCACCTGCTGGATCCGCAGCGACCACTGCTGGTCCCAGGGCCGGGGCAGGCCGAGCGCCTCGTTCCACGCCGGCAGCTGGACGGCGCGGGCGCGGGCGTCCTTGGAGAGGGTGACGGCGAGCATCTCCAGCACGATCCGCTGGACGTTGTTCTCCGGCTGCGCCTCGGTCAGGCCGAGCGAGTTGACCTGGACGCCGTACCGGAAGCGGCGCTGCTTGGCGTCCTCGATGCCGTACCGCTCCCGGGTGACCTTCTCCCAGAGCCGGTTGAAGGCCCGCATCTTGCACATCTCCTCGATGAAGCGGACGCCCGCGTTCACGAAGAAGGAGATCCGGGCGACCACCTCGCCCATCCGCTCGGCCGGCACCTGGCCGGAGTCGCGGACGGCGTCCAGCACCGCGATCGCCGTGCACATCGAGTACGCGATCTCCTGGACCGGGGTGGCCCCGGCCTCCTGGAGGTGGTAGCTGCAGATGTTGATCGGGTTCCACTTGGGGATGTGGGCGACCGTGTAGGCGATCATGTCGGTGATCAGCCGGACCGACGGGCCGGGCGGGAAGACGTGCGTCCCGCGCGACAGGTACTCCTTGACGATGTCGTTCTGGGTGGTGCCGGTGAGCCGGGCGATGTCGGCGCCCTGCTCCTCGGCGACCACCTGGTAGAGCGCCAGCATCCACATCGCGGTGGCGTTGATCGTCATCGAGGTGTTGGTCTGTTCGAGCGGGATGCCGTCGAACAGCGTCCGCATGTCCCCGACGTGGCCGACCGGGACGCCGACCCGGCCGACCTCGCCGCGGGCGAGGATGTGGTCAGAGTCGTACCCGGTCTGGGTGGGCAGGTCGAATGCGACCGAGAGGCCGGTCTGGCCCTTGGCGAGGTTCCGCCGGTAGAGCGCGTTGGAGTCGCTCGCGGTGGAGTGACCGGCGTAGGTGCGCATCAGCCAGGGCCGGTCACGCTTCTGAGTGCTCATCGGAGGTCCTAGATGTCGCGGAAGCGGTTGATGGCCGGCAGGTGCTTCTCGCGCAGCTCGGCGTCGCGCACGCCCAGGCCCTCGGACGGGGACAGGCAGAGCACGCCGACCTTGCCCTGGTGCTTGTTCTGGTGGACGTCGAGCGCGGCCTGACCGGTCTGGTCGAGCGAGTAGACCTTCGACAGGGTCGGGTGGATCTTGCCCTTGGCGACCAGCCGGTTGGCCTCCCAGGCCTCGCGGTAGTTGGCGAAGTGCGAGCCGACGATCTTCTTCAGCGACATCCACAGGTAGCGGTTGTCGTACTGGTGCATGTAGCCGGAGGTGGAGGCGCAGGTGACGATGGTGCCGCCCTTGCGGGTGACGTAGACCGAGGCGCCGAAGGTCTCGCGGCCCGGGTGCTCGAAGACGATGTCGACGTCCTCGCCGCCGGTCAGCTCGCGGATCCGGCCGCCCAGGCGCTTCCACTCGCGCGGGTCCTGGGTGTTCTCGTCCTTCCAGAACCGGTAGCCCTCGGCGCTGCGGTCGATGATCGCCTCGGCGCCCATGGCTCGGCAGATCTCGGCCTTCTGGTCGTTGGAGACCACGCAGATCGGGGTGGCGCCGCCGGCCAGCGCGTACTGGGTGGCGTACGAGCCGAGGCCGCCGCTGGCGCCCCAGATCAGCACGTTGTCGCCCTGCTTCATGCCGGCGCCGTTCTGGCTGACCAGCTGGCGGTAGGCGGTGGAGTTGACCAGGCCCGGGGAGGCGGCCTCCTCCCAGGTGAGGTGGGCGGGCTTGGGCATCAGCTGGTTGGTCTTCACCAGCGCGATCTGGGCCAGGCCGCCGAAGTTGGTCTCGAAGCCCCAGATGCGCTGCTCCGGGTCCATCATCGTGTCGTTGTGGCCGTCGGAGCTCTCCAGCTCGACCGACAGGCAGTGCGCGACGACCTCGTCGCCCGGCTTCCAGGCGTTGACGCCCGCGCCGGTGCGCAGCACCACGCCCGCGAGGTCGGAGCCGAGCACGTGGTACGGCAGGTCGTGGCGCTTGGTGAGCGGGGACAGCCGGCCGTAGCGCTCCAGGAAGCCGAAGGTGGAGACCGGCTCGTAGATCGAGGACCACACGGTGTTGTAGTTCACCGCGCTGGCCATCACGGCGACGAGGGCCTCGCCCGGGCCGAGCTCGGGCAGCGCGACCTCGTCGAGGTGCAGGGACTTACGGGGGTCCTTGTCGCGGCTGTCGAGGCCGGCGAACATCTGCTCCTCGTCCTTGTGGAGCGTCACGGCGCGGTAGGAGTCCGGGAGCTTGAGCGCGGCGAAGTCCGCCGCGGTGCTGTCGGAGCTGAGGATCGCGTCGAGGATTTCCTGCATGGCTGCCTCCGAAGGCGTACCTGTGTTTGAGGGCGCACAGGGCGTCTGGGGGAGCCGGGAGCGGACACCGGCTTCGCTGAGGGTCTGGGTGGTTCTGCGGTGCGACTGATGGGTGGGTCGCCGAGGTGGTGCTGGTACGGCCGCCCCCAGCGGTGCGGGGACGCCCGGACACGGCGCGCCGAGGTGGGGAGCCGCGGCGCCGCGACCGGTGGGTAACAAAGTAGTGGCACCCTGTGCCACTCGTAAAGACACCGGGTGTCACCAGTTCGAGTGAACCCGATGACAGTTCGATAACCGGGGGCCCGGCATGGCGAAGGCCCGCCCGGAAAACTCCCGGGCGGGCCTTCGAATCTGCTGTGACCTGCGTGAATCGCCTGCGTTAACCAGCCTGGGAGCCGGCCAGGGCCGCCCTGATGGAATCGACCACCAGGTCCAGCGGGGCGTCGGTGCGGGCCACTGTGATGAGCACCTCACCTCCCGGGCTGGCGCTGAGTGCGCTCACCGCGGCGGCCTCCATCGGTGACAGCGGGTCACTTGTGGCACCCGGTGCCACAGCCGTGCCGCGCCGCCGGGCCCCGCTCGGCGGGGTCGGCCAGAACGTCCCGCGGATCACGTCGAAGGAGTGGTCCAGCTGCGACTCCACGTCCCCGTGCCCGCCGGCCCGCAGCCAGCGTCTGAGCACGTGGTTGTGGGCCGCGACCACCGCCGCCGCCGACACCTCGGCCAGCATCGAGTCGTCGTCCCCGCCCCGCTGCCAGCTCGGCGGGGTCTCCTCCGCCGCGTCGAAGCGTCCGAGCAGGTACCGGGTGAACAGCCGCTCGTAGCGGGCCACCACCGCGATCTCCCGCTCGCGCAGCGCCGGCACCTGCCGGATCAGCTGGTACCGGGCCACGGACACCGCCGGGGTGGAGGCGTACATCCGGAGCACCTCCTTGATGCCCCGGCACACCACGTCCAGCGGGTGTTCCTCCGAGTCCGCGCTGGCCAGCAGGTCGGCCACCCGGACCAGGGTGTCGTCGTGGTCCGGGAAGATCGCCTCCTCCTTGGAGCGGAAGTAGCGGAAGAACGTCCGGCGGGCCACCCCGGCGGCGGCGGCGATCTGGTCGACCGTCGTCTCCTCGTACCCCTGGGTGGCGAACAGCTCCATGGCGGCGGTCGCCAGGTCCTGGCGCATCTGCTGACGCTGGGCCGCGGCCCGCCGTCCGCCCGCGCCCGATTCCACTGCGGGCCGTGCGACGTCCTGTTCCGAGGGTGACTGATCCCGATCCATGGCCGGAACGCTACACGCACCGGGAGCGGCTGCCGCCGGCTTCGTCCTGCGCACCGGAACCGCCGCCGTGCCCGCCGCGGGCCGCGGCCACCGGCCGCCCGCGGAGGTCCCCGCGGGCAGCGCGCCCCAGGCCGGCCCGGCCTGCCGCCGGGGACCGCCCGGCAGCACCCCGGGCACCCCGGCCGGAACCCCGCCGGGCCCGCCCGCCCGGCCGGTCACCGGCGGGCGTGGTCGCGGAACCCGCGACCGCTCTTGCGGCCCAGGCAGCCGGCCGCCACCAGGTGCTCCAGCAGCGGCGCGGCCGCCAGCCCCGGCTCGCGGAACTCCTGGTGCAG
Source organism: Kitasatospora sp. NPDC088346 (assembly GCF_044740765.1). NCBI lineage: Bacteria > Bacillati > Actinomycetota > Actinomycetes > Kitasatosporales > Streptomycetaceae > Kitasatospora > Kitasatospora sp. NPDC088346. The sequence goes on along the minus strand of NZ_JBIURH010000006.1, from coordinate 64,269 downwards.
CACCTGCTCGATGGTCAGCGACACGTCCAGCCCGACCACGTCCAGCAGCTCGAACGGGCCCATCGGGTAGCCGCAGCCCAGCTTCATCGCGGTGTCGATGTCGTCCACCGTCGCGTAGTGCTCCTGCAGCATCCGCACCGCGTCGTTCAGGTACGGGAAGAGCAGCGCGTTGACGATGAAGCCGGCCCGGTCGCCGCACTCCACCGCGTGCTTGCGGGCCCTGCCGCACAGCTCCAGCACCGTCGCGGTGACGTCCTCGGCGGTCAGCACCGTGGAGACCACCTCGACCAGCTTCATGGCCGGCGCGGGGTTGAAGAAGTGCATGCCGATCACGTCCTGCGGCCGCGAGGTCGCGGTCGCGCAGCTGATCACCGGCAGGCTGGAGGTGGTGGTGGCGAGCACCGCACCCGGCTTGCAGATCTTGTCGAGGGTGGCGAACAGCTCCCGCTTGATCTCCAGGTCCTCCGCCACGGCCTCGACCACCAGGTCGACCTCGGCCAGGTCGGCGTACTGCCCGGTGGCGGTGGTCAGCGCCAGCGCCGCGTCCCGCTGCTCGGCGGTCAGCCGGCCCTTGGCCACCGAGCGCTCCAGCGACTTCGCCAGCTGGGCCTTGGCCCGGTCCGCCTTCTCCTGGCTGCGCGCGGCCAGCAGCACCGGGAAGCCGGCCTTGGCCAGCACCTCGACGATGCCGGTCGCCATCGTGCCCGAGCCGCAGACGCCGATGCTGCGCACCTCGCGGCCCGCGACCCGGCCCGCCCGGCCCGCCCCGACGGACTCGGCGACCACCTTGGACGACCCGGGGGCCTCGTAGGTGTAGAAGCCGCGTCCCGACTTGCGGCCGAGCAGCCCGGCCGAGGCCAGCTGGCCGAGGATCGGGGCCGGGGCGTGCAGCCGGTCCCTGGACTGCTCGTACATCGCCTCCAGCACGGTGCGCGCGGTGTCGATGCCGATCAGGTCGAGCAGTGCCAGCGGGCCCATCGGCAGGCCGCAGCCCAGCCGCATCGCGGCGTCGATGTCCTCCCGGGTGGCGTACCGCGACTCGAACATCGCGGCGGCCTGGTTGAGGTAGGCGAACAGCAGGCCGTTCACGATGAAGCCGGCCCGGTCGCCCGCCGCCACCGGCTCCTTGTCCAGCTCGCGGGCCAGGGCGGCGACGTCCTCGGCGGCCTGCGGGGAGGTCAGCACCGTGCGGACCACCTCGACCAGCCGCATCGAGTGCACCGGGTTGAAGAAGTGCACGCCGAGCACCCGCTCCGGGCGGGCCGTGGCGGCGGCGATCCGGGTCACCGACAGCGCGGTGGTACCGGTCGCGAGCACGGTCCCGGGCGGGCAGATCCGGTCCAGATCGGCGAAGATCCGCCGCTTCAGCTCCAGTTGCTCCGGCACCTCCTCGATCACCAGGTCGGCGGCGGCGGCGGCCTCCAGCTCGTGGCCGACCGAGATCAGGGCGAGCAGCGCGCTACGGGCCTCGGGGGTGAACCGCTCGCGCTCGACGGCGTGCGCGGTGGCCTCCTCGATCCGGGCCAGCGCCCGGGCGGCGGCGGCCGCGTCGGCCTCGATGCCGATCACCCGGCGGCCGCTGCGGGCCACCACGACGGCGACACCGGCACCCATGGTGCCGAGGCCGACCACAGCGACAGTGGGGAAGGGACGCTCCATTGTCCGGACTCCTTGTCATGGGCCCGCGCCGCGCTCCCGCACGGCCGGCCGGCTCGTCGTCGAGCGGCGGCGCAGGGTGCGCGGGAGGAGGGTTCGGCGGCGCGGGGGCGGGAGATGACGTTTCGTGGCATGCCGACAGGGACCGGTCCGCTCCGGTCGTGCTGAGGGTGTGCCGAGGTGCTCAGGCGTTCTGAGAGAAGAAGGAAGCGACTCTGAAGGACTGCGCTGAGGAGGCCCTGAGGGCCCGGGAAGCAGAACACCGGGCGGCCGTCGATCACACACGGCCGCAGCCCTGCCGGTGCGGCTCCCGAAGCCCGGCAGTGGTGCGTGCGGTCACTGTATCGGAGTTGCCCCGGGGGAGGAAGGGGGTGGCCGGTGACGACAACCGGCCACCGGGGCCCGCCGGTTGTCGTCCGCCGCGCCGGCGTGCCCCGGACGCACCGCGGCCCGCCCGGTGGGTACCGGGCGGGCCGCAGCGGGGTGGGACGTGGGGTCAGTGCGCCATGACCGGCACGGCGAGCTCGTCCGAGTCGGCGCCGGAGGCCTGGTGGGCGTCCGGACGGCCGGTGTTGATCAGGGTGAAGGCGATGCCGGCGGCCAGCACCAGGATGCCCACCGACCACCAGATGGCGGTGGAGTAGCTGTGCACCATGGCCTGGAGCTTGATCAGCTGCTCCGGACCCTCGTGGTGGGAGGTCAGGTACGCGGTGAAGGCGCTGGTCGCGATGGTGTTCAGCAGGGCGGTGCCGATCGCGCCGCCGACCTGCTGGGAGGTGTTCACCATGGCGGAGGCCACACCGGCGTCCTGCGGCTTCACCCCGTGGGTGGCCATGCTCATCGCCGGCATGAACGCGGTGCCCATGCCGAGGCCCATCAGGATCAGACCGGGCAGCAGCTCCCAGTACGAGGTGGAGATCCCGATCCGGGTGAAGATCAGCATGCCCAGCGCGGCGACCAGGAAGCCGGGCGCCATCAGGTAGCGCGGGGCGACCCGGGTCATCAGGCGGGCGCCGATCTGGGTCGAGCCGGTGATCATGCCCGCCACCATCGGCAGGAAGGCCAGGCCGGTGACGACCGGGGTGTAGCCGAGCACGACCTGCAGGTAGTAGGTCAGGAAGAGGAACAGGCCGAACATGCCGATCACGGCGAGGCCCAGCGACAGGTAGACGCCACCGCGGTTGCGCTCGGTGACGACCCGCAGCGGCAGCAGCGGGGCCTTGACCTTGCTCTCCACCAGGACGAACGCGAGCAGCAGGACGGCGGCGGCGACGAACAGGCCCACGGTGCTGGCGGAGGTCCAGCCGTGCGACTCGGCGCGGGTGAAGCCGTAGACCAGGGAGACCAGGCCGGTGGTGACCAGCAGCACGCCGGGGATGTCCAGGCGGTTGCGGTTCTGGCTGCCGACCGGCTCGCGGATCACCAGCACGGCGCCCGCGACGGCGACCAGGGCGAACGGGATGTTGACGTAGAAGGTCCAGCGCCAGTTCAGGTACTCGGTGAGCAGGCCGCCGAGGATCAGGCCGATGGCACCGCCACCGCCGGCGATCGCGCCGTAGATGCCGAACGCCTTGGCGCGCTCCTTGGCGTCGGTGAACATCACCGCGAGCAGCGACAGCGCGGCCGGGGCGAGCAGCGCGCCGAACACGCCCTGCAGGGCGCGGGCGCCGAGCAGCATGCCGGTGTTGGCGGCCATGCCGCCGATCGCGGAGGCGAGCGCGAAGCCGATCAGGCCGACGGTGAAGGTCCGCTTGCGGCCCCACAGGTCGGCGATCCGGCCGCCGAAGAGCAGCAGGCCGCCGAAGGCCAGCGCGTAGGCGGTGATCACCCACTGCCGGTTGCCGTCGGATATGTGCAGGTCGGCCTGGGCCGAGGGGAGCGCGATGTTCACGACCGTCGCGTCCAGGACGACCATCAGCTGGGCGAGGCCGATGAAGATGAGTGCCTTCCACCGCCGCGGATCGGGCTGCAGGGCTGTTTCGGACATGGGGGTACCCACTTGTGTGCGAGAGAGCGGAAAAGTCAGGGAGGTGGTGCGGGACGGGCGAAAACGGTCGTGCGGGTCGTGCAGGAAGTGCAGGACGTACGGGTCGGGCGGACGGGCAATCTGAGGCGTGCGGGACGGGTGCGGGAGGCGGGGCCGGCGTCAGGCGCGCGGCGTCAGGTCCTCCAGCGTCACGGCGCGGCCGGGCAGGGCGGATCGGGACGGGGCCTGCATGCCGTCCAGGAACAGCTGCAGGTGGCGGTGGACGAACTGGTCGATGTCCAGGCACTTGGTGCCGGGCAGCGGGCGGGTGAGCTGGGTGATGGCGATGACGAAGTCACCGACCCCCACGTCCTCGCGCAGCTGTCCGGAGGCGTGGGCCCGGGCGACCACCTCGGTGGTGGTCTCCTGGAGCCTGGCCTTGGCGTCGGCCATCTCCGGGTCGTTCTTGTCGATGTGGTCGGAGAGCAGCGGGCACAGGGCGCCCATCCGCTCGTCGGCCGAGGCGTGGGCGAAGCGGGTGAGGGCCGCGAAGGCGTCCGGCTCCTCGGCCATGGCGCGCTCGGCGTGCTCCACCACGCGGTCCAGCACCGAGAGCGTCACGTGGTGGATCAGCTCGCGCCGGTCGGCGAAGTTGCGGTAGAGCGTCGCGTTGCCGACACCGGCCCGTCGCGCGATCTCGTCGAAGGGGACGTCGGCGCCGTGCTCGACGAAGGCCTCCCGGGCCGCGTCGATGATCCGGGCCCGGTTGCGACTGGCGTCCGCCCGGAGCTTCGGGGTCGGAGTGTTGGTGGTGATCATCTGGCGCTCCCTTCGACCCCCGTGGCGGATGCTTCCGGGGAATGTCTCCCCGCTTGCTACGACACTAGCGTAAGCGGGGAAAGAGTCCCCGGAAATTTCGGAACCCGATGTGACGTGCGCCACATGAGGTTTGCCGGGGGTGTCGGGGTACCCGGCGCCGGACCGGCGTGTCCGCCGGTCGGGTGAACGGACCGGCCGGCGGTCGGTGCACGGCCGACCCGGACGGCAGCATGGGCGCATGAGCACGCTGCAGCCCCGCGCCGAACGAGCCGCCCGCGCCCGCACCGCCGCCGACCGGCTGGGCGCCGACGGGGTGGACGGGGTGGTGCTCGGCTGGGTCGACAACGCCGGCCTGCACCGGGTGAAGGCCGTCCCGGTCGAGCAGTTGCCGCACGCGGCCGAGTGGGGCGTGGGCGCCGCGCCCTGCTTCGACGCCTTCCTGGTGGACGACTCGATGGCCCCGACCGGCGGACCGGTCGGTGACCTGCGCCTCGTCCCGGACCTCGCCGGCCTCACCGTGCTGGCCGCGCAGCCCGGCTGGGCCTGGGCCCCGGCCGACCGCTACGTCCAGGACGGCGAGCCGCACCCGGGCTGCCAGCGGCTCTTCACCGGCCGGATGGCGGCCGAGGCCGGGCGGCGCGGCCTGGAGGTTCGGGCGGGCTTCGAGACCGAGTGGGTGGTGGTCGACGGCGCCGGGGCCGGTCCCGCGTACGGGATGCGGCGCCTGATCGGGCTGTCCGACTACCTCCGGGACGTCCTGCGGGCCCTGCGGGAGCAGGGGTTGACGGTCCTGCAGATCCACCCGGAGTACGCCGTCGGCCAGTTCGAGGTGTCGACCGCCCCGGCCGGCCCGGTCGAGGCCGCGGACACCGCCCTGCTGGTGCGGCACACCGTGCAGGCCGTCTCGGTGCGGCACGGGCTGGACGCCTCCTTCGCCCCCGCCGTCACCCCGGGCGGCGTCGGAAACGGCGGGCACCTGCACGTCAGTCTCCGACGCGCCGGGCGGAACCTGGGCGGCACCGGCCCCGGCCGGTACGGGCTGACCGCGGAGGGCGAGGCCTTCCTCGCCGGGGTGCTGGCGGAGCTGCCCGCCCTGCTCGCGCTCGGCGCGCCGAGCGTGGCCAGCTACCTGCGCCTGGTGCCCGGGCGCTGGGCGGGCCCCTACCGGTGCTGGGGGCGGGAGAACCGCGAGGCGGCGCTGCGGCTGATCCCCGGTTCCGTGCCGGAGCAGGCCAACGCCGAGGTGAAGTGCTTCGACGCGGCGGCCAACCCGTACCTGGCGGTCGGTGGCGTACTGGCGGCCGGATTCGACGGGATCGACCGCGGGCTGCGGCTGCCGCCCGAGATGTCGGGGGATCCGGCGGACTCCGGCTACGCCGAGCGGCTGCCCGCCGACCTGGCGGAGGCGGCCGCCGCCTTCAAGGCGTCGGACGTGCTGCGGACGGCACTCGGCGAGGAGCTGCACTCGGCGGTGCTGGCCGTCCGGGAGGCCGAGACGGCGCTGTTCGCCGGGTGGCCGGCCGAGGACGTGATCGCGGCGACCCGGCTGCGCTGGTGACCGCGTGCTGATCGACCAGCACTGCCACAGCGTGCTCGCACCGGGCCCCGAGGAGCCGGACGACGCGATGCTCGGCACCCTGCTCACCGAGTCCGACCGCCCGCCCGCGGCGGGCACCGACCCGTTCGCCAGCGCGCTCGGCCTCGCCGTCCGCCGCTGGTGCCCGCCCGCCCTCGGACTGCCGGCCCACGCCGACCCGGCTGCCTACCTGGCCCGGCGGCGCGAGCTGGGGACGGCCGGGGTCACCCGGCGGCTGCTCGCCGCCGCCGGACTGAGCGCCTGCCTGGTGGACACCGGCCTGACCGTCGCGGCCGGCCGCCCGCTGCTCCCGCTCGCCGCCCTCGCCCGGGCCTCGGGCGCCCGGGTGCACGAGGTGGTCCGGCTGGAGACGGTCGCGGCCGGCGTGGTGGCCGAGCCGGCCGACTGGCCGCGGGCGCTGGCCCGGGCGCTCGCCGACGCCTGCGCGGACGCGGTGGCGGTGAAGTCGGTGCTGGCGTACCGGCACGGGCTGGCCGTCCCGGCGGCCCCGCCGGGCCGCGCCGAGGTGGTCCGGGCGGCGGGCGCGTGGCTGGCCGGGCCGCGCGAGCGGCTCACCGATCCCGTCCTGCTGCACCACCTGCTGTGGCAGGCGGTCGACCTGGGGCTGCCGATCCAGCTGCACACCGGCTTCGGCGACCCGGACCTCAGCCTCCACCGCGCCGATCCGGCGCTGCTGGTGGACTTCGTCCGCGCGGTCGAACCCACCGGCGTGCCGCTGGTGTTGCTGCACTGCTACCCGTACCACCGGCAGGCCGCCTGGCTGGCGCACTGCTTCCCCCACGTGCACGTGGACGTCGGTCTCACCCTCTCGTACACCGGTCCGCGGGCCGCCGAGGTGCTCGGCGAGGTGCTCGAACTGGCGCCGTTCGGCAAGGTGTTGTTCTCCTCCGACGCGTACGGCCTGCCCGAGCTGTACCTGGTCGGCGCCGCCCAGTACCGGCACGCGCTGGAGCGGCTGCTGGCCGGTTGGCGGCGCGACGGGGCCTGTACCGCGGCGGACGCCGCCGCGATCGAGGCCGGGCTGTCCGGCGCCAACGCGAGCCGGCTCTACCGGCTGGATTCCGACACCTCAGCTGACAGCCAAGTTACCTGACGTCACATCAGCTGGTCAGGCGTGCCTTTCCCGGGCCGTCGCGGATCGCTCCTGTCGGCACCCTTGCGGAAGCGATCCGATAATCACTACCGTCCCACCCACTTACGTGTTCCTGCCACCAGCGGGGCACCACGAGACTCGGGAGGGCCATCCCCTATGAGACTTCCTCGGATACGTCGGGCGCGGCTCGCGGCGGCAGGTCTCGCGCTCGCCACCGCCGGCTCGATCGCGCTGCCGGCCGGCACCGCCGCGGCAGCCGGATCGGACGCTCCGGCGGCCGGGCCCCTGCTCAGCTATGTGGTGAACACCCAGGCCGACCACGGCCAGGTGAAGAAGGCCCAGAAGGAGATCACCAAGGCCGGCGGCACGGTGGTCTACGCGTACGAGCAGATCGGCGTGGTGATCGCCCGGTCCGCCGACACCGGCTTCGCGGCGAAGCTGCGGCACGTCCGCGGCATCGACTCGGTCGGCGCCAGCCGGACGGCCGGCATCGTCGCCGCCGACGTGGAGTCCACCGTGGAGCGGGTCTCCGCGGGTGCCACCCCGACCGACGGCTCCGAGCCGCTCTGGGCGAACCAGTGGGACATGCGGCAGATCGGCGTGGACAAGGCCCACGAGACCACCCTCGGCAGCCGCCGCGTCGTGGTCGGCGTGCTGGACTCCGGCATCGACGCCAAGCACGAGGACCTGGCCGCCAACGTGGACGCCTCGCTCTCCGCCTCCTGCATCGAGGGCGGCAAGCCGAACACCGACTACGCCGCCTGGCAGCCCACCACCAGCGACCACGGCACGCACGTGGCCGGCACCATCGCGGCCGCCAAGAACGGCAAGGGCGTCGAGGGCATCGCCCCGGGCGTCCGGCTGGCGGCGGTCAAGGTCGTCGACGACGGCGGTTTCATCTACCCGGAGTACGCCATCTGCGGCTTCGTCTGGGCCGGTGAGCACCACTTCAAGGTGACCAACAACAGCTACTACATCGACCCGTGGCTGTTCAACTGCAAGAGCGAACCCGACCAGGCGGCCGTCTCCACGGCCGTCCGCCGGGCGGTGGCCTTCTCGCAGCGCAACGGTGTCCTGAACGTCGCCGCCGCCGGCAACGAGAACTACGACCTGGCCCACAAGACCGTCGACCCGACCAGCCCCGACGACACCACCCCGGTCGAGCGCCCGATCGACGCCAACTGCCTGGTCCTGCCGACCGAGGTGCCCGGCGTCGTGGTGACCTCCTCCGTGGGCGTCAAGGGCGACAAGTCCTTCTACTCCACCTACGGCAAGGGCAAGGTGACGGTGGCCGCCCCCGGCGGCGACTCCCGCTACCAGCTGCCCGACACCCCCGACAAGAACGGCCGGGTGCTCTCCACCGTCCGCGGCGGATACGCCTACATGCAGGGCACCTCGATGGCTTCGCCGCACACCACCGGCGTGGTCGCGCTGCTGGCCTCCACCCACCCGTGGGCCGGCCCGGACGAGCTGCGCGCCATGCTCGTCCACCAGGCGGACCAGCACGCCTGCCCGGCGAGCTACGACCCGTCCGGCGACGGCGCGTGGAAGGCGGTCTGCGAGGGCAGCACCTCGAACAACGGCTTCTACGGTGCCGGTGTCATCAACGCGGCCAAGGCCGCGCAGTGGTGGCGCTGGTGATCCGGGACTGACGTCCCGGCTCACGCCGCAGCCCTCCGCCCCGCCCGGGCCCCGCGCCCGGGCGGGGTTCGCCGTTCACGGCCCGGCGGCAGGGCGCCGCCGGGCCCGCACCGGGCCGCCGCGCACAGGCCGCCGCCGGGCCCGCACCGGGCCGCCGGTCAGCCGATGTGCCGGCTCCAGTCGGCCTCCACGGGGGCCAGCCCGTGCCGGTTCGGCACCTGCTTGAGCCAGTCCGGCCGCGCGGCCAGGGTGGCCGCCGCCCGCTCGGCCTCCGCGGCCCGCTGCTCCTCCGGGGTGGCGAAGCAGGTCGGCAGCCAGGCGGCGGAACCGGCCGCCCGCGCCGCCAGCTGCGCCACGTACGCCGCTCGCAGCTGCGACTCGTCGGCGAAGCCGGGCTCGTCGGCCAGCCACTCGGACGGCACCAGGGCGACCACCTCCCGCAGCAGTTCCTCGGTGACCAGCGGCGCGAGCGCCGCGTCGGCGGCCCGGACGTCCGGCCGGTGGCCGCCGAGCGCGTGCGCGGCCATCGGGTAGGCCTTCAGCAGGGAGGCGGCGGCGCCGGACCAGCGGTGGTGGAAGACCAGCCCGGCGCCGTTGTCGATCAGCCACAGCCGGTCGTGCCAGACCATCAGGTTGGGGTTGGCGGTGGTGCGGTCCACGTTGCCGGTCAGCGCGTCCAGCCAGACCACCCGGCCGGCCTCGACGGGGTCGACGTCCAGGAGTCCGGGGCGGTAGTCGCGGGCGCCGGGGAGCAGGTCCATGCCCAGGTTGAGCCCGGCGCTGGCGCGCAGGATGTCCTGGATCTCCGGGTCCGGCTCGTCGGCCGCCACCGCTGGGTCGAAGTCCACCAGGACCAGCGGGGGGACCCGCAGCCCGAGCCGCCGGGCCAGCTCGCCGACGATCACCTCGGCCACCAGCGCCTTGCGGCCCTGCGCGGCGCCCGCGAACTTCACCACGTAGGTGCCCAGGTCGTCGGTCTCGACGACACCCGGCACCGAACCACCCGCGCGCAGCGGATCGACATAGCGGACTGCGGTCACCTGATCGAGCACCCGGCCAGCCTAACCCGCCGGTTCCGGGGGCCCGCGCGAATTCCGGGCCGGTTTGGGCGGCGGCCGGGCAGGTGGTTGGCTGGTGCGGATCACCGTGCGACGGCGATCGTCCGGACAGCAGAAGGAGAGCAGTCACATGGGCAAGGTGCAGGCCGGCACGGAACGCGTCTACCAGGCCACCCCCAAGCAGGTGTACGAGGCACTGGCGGACTACACCACCGTCCGTCCGCGGCTGCTGCCGGCGCAGTACAGCGAGTACGAGGTGCGGGCCGGCGGCACCGGCGCCGGGACCCAGGTGCACTGGCGGCTGCAGGCGACCGAGAAGCGCGTCCGGGACTGCCTGTTCACGGTGACCGAGCCGAGCCCCGAGAAGCTGGTGGAGACGGACGCCAACTCCACCATGGTGATCACCTGGACGGTGTCGGCGGTCGGCGAGACCGGCGCCCGGGTGAGCGTGGAGGCGAGCTGGCAGGGCGCCACCGGCATCGGCGGCTTCTTCGAGCGGACCTTCGCCCCCAAGGGCCTGAACCGGATCCACGACGCGGTGCTCGCCAAGCTCGCGGACGAGCTGGCCTGACCCACCGGCGACCGCACCGGCCCGCCCCGGCCGGTGGGTCCGCCAGGCCCGTACGCCCGTACGCCGCCGGGGAACGCCCGTGCGACCGGCGTGCCGTACGGGTGGCCCGGTTCCCCGGGACGGGTGAAGCGACCCCGGCCCGGGCCCCGCGCCGACCTAGGCTCACGGCCGTGCGCATGACGATCCTTCACATCTCGCAGCCCGTGGACGGCGGAGTCGCCCGGGTGGTGGTGGACCTGGTCCGTGGCCAGCGGGAGACGGGCTGCCGGGTCCTGGTGGCCTGCCCGCCCGGCGGCCGGCTGGCCGCCGGGGCCGCCGCCGCCGGGGCCGAGGTGCTGGACTGGCCGGCCGGCCGCTCGCCGGGCCCGGCCACCCTGGGGGAGGCGGTGCGGCTGCGCAGGATCGTTCGCGGGGCCGCCCCCGACGTCCTGCACCTGCACAGTGCGAAGGCGGGCCTGGCGGGCCGGCTGGCCGTGCGGGGCGCGGTGCCCACGGTGTTCCAGCCGCACGCCTGGTCCTTCGCCGCCGTCGGGGGGCCGATGGCCGCCGCCACGGTGGCCTGGGAGCGGTTCGCCGCCCGCTGGGCCCGGGTGCTGCTGTGCGTCAGCGAGCAGGAGCGGGTGGACGGGGTGGCCGCCGGGGTGGACGGTGACTGGCGGGTGGTGCCCAACGGGGTGGACGTGCGCCACTTCGCCGCGGCCGACGCCGCCGCCCGGCGGGCCGCCCGCGCCGGGCTGGGCCTGGATCCCCGTTCCCCGCTCGCGGTCTGCGTCGGGCGGCTGTGCCGGCAGAAGGGGCAGGACGTGCTGCTGGACGCCTGGTCCGAGGTGGCGGCCCTGGTGCCGGCGGCCCGGCTGGCCCTGGTCGGCGGCGGGCCGGACGCCGACCCGCTCGCGGACCGGGTGCGTGCGCTGCCCGATCCGTCCCGGGTGCTGCTGGCGGGCGACGTGGGCGACCCCAGGCCGTGGCTGGCGGCGGCCGACCTGGTGGTGCTCCCGTCGCGCTGGGAGGGGATGGCGCTGGCCCCGCTGGAGGCGATGGCGACGGGCCGCCCGGTGCTGATCTCGGACGTGCCGGGGGCCCGCGAGTGCCTGCCGCCGGGGGAGGCGGCGGCCGCCCTGGTGGCCCCGGGCGACCCGGCCGCCCTGGCCGCACGGATGGTGCGGGCGCTGACCGATCCGGTCGGGTGCGAACGCCGTGGCGCGCTGGCCCGCGCGCACGTGGTCGAGCGGCACGACATCCGGGAGGTGGTCCGGCAGGTGGCCGCCGTGTACGGCTCGCTGCGGCCGGGAGCGGTGGTGCCCGTGGGGCGTGCGGCCCGTGTCCCGGAGCGCTCCTGATCGTTTCTCAGACCGTGAACGCGTGCCGCGACGGTGCTGCCGTGTCCGCGCCTGACCCACAGGGCTGAGGGTTGACATCCGACAGTCCGACTAATGGGCGGGTGGCGGACGTGGCACGTCAACTCCCCGTCGTGCAGGCAGCGTTCGCTAATGTCTGATTTTGCCTGTTTCGTTCCCGTTTCTCCTGGTAGACCCCCGCGAGGTCGACCGGGGAGACGGCCGATAGCCGCCCGAGGCAGCAGGTGCTTACCCGGACCGCGTCCACCGGGCCGGGATCGCCGTGCCGGCGCGACCCCGGCTCCGGCTGTCCCGCCACGGCGGGTGAACAGCAGGGGAGTTCGTGCGCAGATGACCATTGACCACGAGAGCGGGCCGCGGCCGGGCAGCTCCCTGCCGGCGCCGCGGCGGCTCGCCACCGGGCTGCTCGACCGGCCGTCGGGTGCCCGCACCCGCTCCGCGCCGAGCCTCGGCCGGCACCGCAGGCCGTTCCGCTCCCGGGCCGTCCTGCCGCTCTCGCTGGTCGCCGTCGACAGCCTCGCCGTCTACGGCGCCCAGGCCGGCACCGCCGCCCCCGGCCTGCACCCGCTGGCCGGCGCCGCCGCGGTGCTCCCCCTGCTGCTGCCGCTCAACCTCGCCGGCGGCCTCTACCGCAACCGGCTCAGCCTCTCCGCCCTGGACGAGGTGCCCGCCCTCGCCGCCCGGTCCGCCGTGGCCACCGCCTTCGCGGTCACCCTGGCCGGCTGCCTGGACGGCCACTGGCCCGGCTTCGGCCCCGCCACCCCGCTGCGGCTCGCCGCCCTGGTGGCCGGCATCCTGCTGCTCGCCACCTGCGGCCGGGGGATCGCCTACCACCTGCTGCGCAAGGCCCGCCGCCGCCGCCCCAGCCCGGTGCTGGTCCTGGGCGCGGGCCAGCTGGGCCAGCGGATCGCCGCCGCCCTCACCGAACGCCGCGAGTACGGGCTGCGCCCGGTCGGCTACGTCGACCCCGACCCGGTGCTGCTCGCCGACGACGCCCGGCTCCCGGTGCTCGGTGGCCGCGAGGTGCTGGAGCGCGAGATCCGCCGCCGGCGCATCCACCACGTGGTGGCCACCGAGGGCGCCGCCGACGAGGCCGAGACCGCCGCCGCCCTGCGCGAGGCCGCCCGGCTCGGCTGCCAGGTCTGGCTGGTGCCCGCGCTGCGCGAGTACGGTCCGCTCGGCCGCTTCCCCACCGACCACCTGTACGGCTTCCCCTGCCTGCCGCTGGCCCGCTCGGCGATGCGCCGCAGCGGCTGGCCCGCCAAACGCGCCCTGGACATCGCCGCCGCCGGCCTCGGCCTGCTCACCCTCTCCCCCCTGCTGGCCGTCTGCGCGGTGGCCGTCCGCTTCGACACCGGCCCCGGCGTGCTCTTCCGCCAGCAGCGCACCGGCCTGGACGGCAAGGTGTTCACCGTCCTCAAGTTCCGCACCCTGCGCCCCAGCAACGAGCACGAGTCCGCGACCCGCTGGAACATCTCCCAGGACCACCGGATGGGCGCCGTCGGCCGCCTGCTGCGCCGCAGCTCGATGGACGAACTGCCACAGCTGTGGAACGTGCTGCGCGGCGACATGAGCCTGGTCGGCCCCCGGCCCGAGCGCCCGTACTTCGTGATGCGCTTCGGCCAGGCCTACCCCGAGTACGCCGACCGCCACCGGGTGCCGGTCGGCCTGACCGGCCTGGCCCAGGTGAACGGGCTGCGCGGCGACACCTCGATCGAGGACCGGGCCCGCTTCGACAACCGCTACATCGAGGGCTGGAGCCTGTGGCAGGACGCCAAGATCCTGCTCCGCACCGCCGCCCTGATGCTGCACCCGGACGGGAGCTGAGATGGCGTTCACCCTCCAGCGGCCCGCCCCGGCCGCGGGCCCGGCCCTCCGCCGGGCGGCCGCGATAGTGACCGCGCGGCCCAGCCTGCTGGCCGCCGCCACCATCCTGCTGGTCTGCCTGCCGACCGGCGAGAAGGACGTCACCGCGGCCGTCCACATCACCGCGGCGGACCTGGCCTCGCTGGCCCTCGTCGCGGTCACCGCGCTGGACCTGCTGCGCGGCCGCACCCGCCGGCTGGACTGCACGGCCGCGCTGCTCCTCGGCGGCATCGTGCTGGCGGCCGCCGCCGCCACCCTCACCTCGATCGACCCGGCCGCCAGCGTCACCGGCTTCGTCCGGCTGGTGCAGGTCTTCGTCCTCGTCCCCGCCGCCGTGGTGTGCGCGCTGCGGGACGGCCGGGACCAGCGGATCGTGCTCGGCTCCTTCGTCGCCGCCGCGCTGGTCCAGGGCGTGGTCGGCGCCCACCAGTACCTCACCCGCACCGGCGCCTCCTACACCGGGCAGCCGATCCGGGCGGTCGGCACCTTCGGCGCGCTGGACATCATGGGGATGTCCACCGTGGTCAGCTTCGGGCTGCTCGCCGCCACGGCGCTCGCCCTCGGGGAGCGCGGACCGGGCGGCGACCGCCGGCTGCGGCTGGCGATGACCGGCGCCGCCGCCTTCCTGCTCTTCCCGCTCGCCGTCTCGTTCAGCCGCGGCAGCTGGATCGCCTGCGCGGTCGCCGCCACCGTCCTGCTGCTGCGCGCCGACGCCCGCCTCGCGGTACGGTCCGCGGTGCTCGCCGCGGCGGCCGCCGTGGTGCTGGTCGGCGGCCTCGGGCTCGGCGCCTCCGGCGTCACCGACCGGCTCAGCAGCATCGGTTCGGTCTCCGCCGCCCCCGACCAGTCGGTCAGCGACCGCTACGACCTGTGGACCACCGCCGGACGGATCTGGCAGGACCACCCGGTCACCGGAGCCGGCCCGAAGGCCTTCCAGCGGCTGCGCGACAGCCACGCCCCGCTGCGGCTGTCCTCCGGCAGCGACGCCGCCGACGCGACCATCGGCTTCCAGCGCGAACCGCTGCTCTCCCCGCACAACATGTACTTCCTGGTGCTCAGTGAGCAGGGCCTGGTCGGCGTCGTCGCCTACCTGGCGCTCTTCCTCACGCTGCTGACCGGCTGCCTCCGCCGGCCCGGCGGCCCGGCCCTGGCGGCCCTCGCCCTGCTCGCCTGGGTGAGCGTCGACTACCTGTACGCCGACATCGGCGGCACCACCACGGTGCTCACCTCGGTGGTGCTGGGCCTCGCCGCCCGGTCCGCCCTGCCCGGACCGGACTCCCGCGGAGCGTACGCCGAATGACCACCGACCGACCCGCCCGAGCGGTCGTCGCGGGGATCCCGCCGGCCCGCTCGGTCGACCCGGAGCCACCGGGCCGGCCGCATCCGCCGGGCCCGCCCGGTCCGGCCCACGCCGCGCCGGGCCGCCGGGGCTTCCTGGCCAAGGCCTTCGGGGTCACCGCCCTGCTCAGCGCGGCCGGTTCGGCCTGCGGGCTGCTGCGCGACCTGCTGCTGGCCCGCTACTTCGGCGCCGACCAGGGCACCGACGCCTTCCTGGTCGCCTGGACGGTCCCCGAGACGGCCGCACCGCTGCTGATCGAGGACGCGATGGCCTTCCTCATGGTGCCGGCCTTCAGCCTGGCCCTGGTGCTGCGCGAGGAACGCCCCCACGGCCCGGACCCGGTAAGGCAGTTGATCCGCGCCACGCTGCCCTGGCTGCTGCTCGCGCTGTGCGCCGTGTCGGCCGCGGCCGCGCTCGGTGCCCCGCAGCTGGTCGCCCTGCTCGCCCCCGGACTGGCCGACCCCGCCCTCGCCGTCACCTGCACCAGGATCACGGCCTTCACGGTGCTGCCGTTCGGCGTGGCCGGCTACCTCGGCTCGGCGCTGCGCGCGCACCACCGGTTCACCGCACCCGCCGCCATCTACGTCGCCTACAACCTCGGCATCCTCGCCGTCCTGCTGACCTGCCAGGCGGCCTGGGGCGTGCGCTCGGCCGCGCTCGGCGTCGTCCTCGGCAGCCTGCTGATGGCCGGCGTCCTGGTCGGGCCGTTCCTCGGCCGGCTGCGCGCCGGTCGCCGCGGCCCGGTCCGCCGCCGGACCCCGGGCCAGGGCCTGGTGCTGATCCCGCTGGCGATGCTGCCGGTGGCGGCCTTCACCCTCACCCGCCAGGCGCAGGTCTTCATCGAGCGCTACCTCGGCTCCGGCCTCCCCCCGGGCACCATCTCGCACCTCAACTACGCCGCCAAGGTCTCCCAACTCGCCATGACGGCAGGCATCCTGATCGTCACGGTGACCTTCCCGCTGGTCGCCAGGGCCCTCGCCGCCGGGGATCTGAAGGCCGCCCGCGACCGGGTCGAGAAGGACCTCGGCCAGGCCACCGCCGTGGTGCTGCTGGGCACCGCCTTCCTGATGGCCTGCGCCCCCTCGGTGGTCGCCCTGCTCTTCCAGCGCGGCGCCTTCGGCCCGCACGACACCGCCGCCACCGCCGCCGTCATCCGGGTCTACAGCTTCGGGCTGCCGGCCCAGGCGATGATCGGCGTGCTGGTCCGGCCGTTCTTCTCGCTGCGCCCGGTGGTCCGCCGGGCCGACGACCCGCGGAGCGACGACGGCGGCCGGCGGCTGCTCGACTGGTACCCGGTCGCCGCGATGGCCTTCGGGCTGCTGGTCACCGTCGGGGTCGGCCTCACCGCCACCGCCCGCTACGGCGCGCTCGGCCTGGCCGCGGGCAACGCGGCCGGCATCACCACCACGGCCGCCCTGCTGCTGCACGGACTGCTGCTCCGCGGCATCGCGCTGCGCCTGCGCCGGGTGCTCGCCGGCCAGGCCCGGTTGCTGGCCGCCGCCGTGGCCGCGGCCGCGGTCGGCGCCCCGGCCGCCGGGCTGTCCGAGAACCCGCTGGTGTCCACGCTGCTCGGCGGCGCCGCCGTGGTCCTCGCCTTCGCCGCGCTCGGCGCCGCGCTCGGCGCCGCCGAGGTGCGCGGCCCCGTCCTCGCCCTCGCCCGGGCGCTGAACCCCCCTGCCACGGCCGCTGAAGGGAAGCTGCCCCATGGACGCTGAACTCGCCCGGCATCCGCACCGACCGGCCCTGCCGGGGCCCACCGGGCCGGCGCCCTGGATCCTGATGTACCACTCGGTGGCCGACGAGGAGGAGGACCCGTACCTGCTCACCGTGAGCCCCCGGCGGTTCGCCGCCCAGATGGACTGGCTGCACCGCACCGGCCGGCGCGGCGTCAGCGTCCGCGAACTGCTGCACGCGCAGGCCCGCGACGACGCCGCCGGCCTGGTCGGCCTGACCTTCGACGACGGGTACGCGGACTTCGCCCGGCACGCCGTCCCGGTGCTCCGCGAGTTCGGCTTCAACGCCACCGCGTACGTGGTGCCCGACCTGCTCGGCACCGAGAACGGCTGGGACAGCGAAGGCCCGCGCAAGAAGCTGCTCACCGTCGGGCAGGTCACCGAACTCGCCTCCGCGGGCTGGGAGATCGGCTCGCACGGCCTCGGCCACCAGGCGCTGCCCGGACTGACCGCCGAACGGCTGGCCACCCAGTGCCGGGAGAGCCGCCGGGCTCTGGAGGAGCTGGTCGGCGGCCCGGTCACCGGCTTCTGCTACCCGTACGGCGCGGTGGACCTGCCCGCCACCCTGGCCGTCCGGGACGCCGGCTACGACTACGCCTGCGCGATCCAGCACTCCCCGCTCACCGGCCGGTTCGCGCTGCCGCGCTGCTACGTCGGCGACCGCGACGGCGCGCTGCGGCTGCTGGCCAAGGCCGGCCGGCACCGCCTGCGCGACGCCGTCACCGGGCTGCGCCGCTCCACCCCGGTCCGCCGGCGCGGGGAGTCCTCGTGAAGGTCCTGCACGTGATCACCGGCCTCGCCTCCGGGGGCGCCGAGCGCCAGCTCCTGCTGATGCTGCGCCACCTGCCCCGCGAGCACCACTGCGAGGTGGCCACCCTCACCAACCCCGGCACGGTGGCCGCCGCGCTGCGCGCCGACGGCGTCACCGTGCACGACCTCGCGATGCGCGGCAACCGCGACCTCGCCGTGCTGCCCCGGCTCGTCCGGCTGATCCGCTCCGGCGGCTACGACCTGGTGCACACCCACCTCTACCGGGCCGGCCTGTACGGCCGGCTGGCGGCCCGGCTGGCCGGGGTGCGGCCGGTGGTCGCCACCGAGCACTCGCTGCACGCCGGGGTGATCGAGGGCCGCCCCACCTCCCGGGGCGTGCGGGCGCTCTACCTCGCCGCCGAGCGGCTCGGCAGCGTCACCGTCGCGGTCTCCGGCCAGGTCGCCGGCACCCTCGCCGACTGGGGCGTGCCGGCGGACCGCGTCCAGCTGCTGCCGAACGGGATCGACGCCGCCGCGTACCTGCTGCCGACCGCCTCCCGGGCCGCCCTGCGGCAGACCGTCCGCACCGACCTGGGCCTGCCGCAACAGGCCTGGGTGGTCGGCGGGGTGGGGCGGCTGGTGCCGGGGAAGCGGTTCGAGGTGCTGGTCGACGCGCTGGCCGCGCTGCGCGCCGAGGCCGATCGGCACCCCGCGCTGCGCGAGCCCCGGCTGCTGCTGGTCGGCGCCGGCCCCGAGCAGGCCGCCCTGGAGCAGCGCGCCGAACGGCTCGGCGTGCGCGGCGCCGTCCGGTTCACCGGTGAGCGCGAGGACGTGCCGGACGTGCTCACCGCGATGGACGTGCTGGCCGCCCCCTCGGCCGGGGAGACCTTCGGGCTGACGGTGCTGGAGGCGCTCGCGGCCGGCCTCCCGGTCCGGCACAGCGCCTGCCCGGCGCTCGACGAGCTCGACCCGCGGGCCGCCCCCGAGGCGGTCCGACTGCCCTCCGAGGCGGCCGCCTACACCGCGGCGCTGCGCGAGCTGTGGGCCCGGCGCAGCGCCGCGCTGCCGCAGCCGCCGGCCGTCCGGCACTACGACATCGCCCGGATCGCCGCCGAGCTGGGCCGGCTCTACGACCGCGTCGGCCGCGCCGCCGACGGCCCGCCCGCCCGCAGCCCACGCGCCGACGGCCCGCCCGCGGGGAGCCGGCGTGCCGACAGCCCGTCCGTACGCGCCCGCCGGGCCGTCGCCGGCCGGGTCTGAACCAACCAACCGCCAGTCCGCAGCGGCCCGGTGGCACCACCGCTGCGTCGATCCAAGGAGCTACCGATGTCCGATCTGCGCCTCAGCGCCCGTGCGCTGGCCCGCCGCTGGTGGCCGGTGGCCGTGGCCGTCCCGCTGGGAGCCCTGGCCGGGGCCGGCTACGCGGCGGTGGTGAGCCCCTCGTACGCGGCCGACTCGTACGTGGTGGTGGTCCCGGAGCGAGGGGGGGACGGCGCCGCCGCGGTCAACTTCGCGCAGGCGTACGGCCGGCTGGCCGGCCAGCCGCAGGTGCTGGCCGGAGCGGTGGCCGAGACCGGGCACACGGTGGCCGCGCTGGGCGGCCTGGTCAGCGGCACCACCTCGCCGGACGCCCCGGTGATCGACATCACCGGCACCGGGCCGCGGCCGCAGGACGCCGTCCGGGCGGCCGACGCCGTGGCCAGGTCGCTGATCACGTTCGCCAACACCAGCAGCAAGGAGACCGGCGTCCGGCTGGTGCCGCTGGCCGCCGCCGCCGAACCGGAGAAGCCGTCCACGCCCTCCGCCCAGCTGGACACGGCCGTCGGCGGGGCGGCCGGCCTGCTGGTCGGCGCGCTGGTGATGATGACCCGCCGCCGGGCCGGCGCCGCCCCCGCCGAGGAGGGCACCGCCCCCGTCCCGCCCCGCCCGCGCGGCGCCACCGCCGGGGACCGGGACACCGAGGACGCCGGGAGCGCCGGCCGGCCGGCCGGCAGTGTCGGGAGCCCCCGATGACCACCGAGGCGACCGCGGTCGGCCTGCCCGCGCAGGGCGCCGCCCCCCGTTGGACGGCCGAGGTCCACCGGGCCGACGACACCCTCGACCTGCTCGCCGGGGAGTGGGACGCGCTCGCGGCGCGCTGCCGCACGGCGACCTCCTTCCAGGCCGCCGGCTGGCTGGCCTCCTGGTGGCGCCACTACGGTCGGCCCGGCCACCTGGTGGTGGTGCTGGTCCGCCGGGACGGCCGGCTGGTCGGCGCCGCCGCGCTGCGCCGCCGCGGCCGGTTCGGCGGGCTGACCAACCTCGGCGGCGGCCTGGTGGACTTCACCGACGTCCTGCTCGACGACGGCTGCGCCGACCGCGCCGCCGCCGAGCTGGCGGCCGCCCTGCCGCTGCGCCGCCCCTGGCACAGCCTGGAGCTGCACGAGGTGCGTCCGGACGCCGCCGTCCAGCTGCTCTTCGGCGCCTGGCGCGGCCGCCGGCACCGTTTCGAGGACTCGCTCTGCCAGTACCTGCCCGCCGTGCCGATGGAGGAGTTGCTGAAGCGCCTGCCCGGGAAGACCGCGCAGCGCAGCCGGGTCAAGCAGCGCAAGATCGCCGAGGCCGGGGTGGTGGTCAGGTCGACCGCCCCCGAGGAGGTGCCGGAGGCCGTCCGGGCGCTGCTGCGGCTGCACGTCCTGCAGTGGCAGGACCGCGGCGTGACCCCCGAGCACCGGACGGAACGCTTCGCCGCCCACCTGACCGACTCCACCACCGCCCTGGTGGCCGGCGGCCGGGCCGCCATGCACCGCTACTGGCTGGACGGCGAGCTGGTCGCGGTCAACCTGCTGGTGCTCTGCCCCTCCTTCGGCGGCCTCTACATGTACGGCGCGCACCCGGCGCTGCGCGAGCGGCTGGACATCGCCGGACTGCTCTTCGGGGTGGCGCTGGACGAGGTCAGGGAGGCGGGCATCCCGGTGCTCAGCCTGCTGCGCGGCCAGGAGCCGTACAAGCAGCGCTGGCGCCCGGACCGGCTGCACAACCAGCGGCTGGTGCTGGGCCCCGGCCGACTGGCCCCGTTCGCCGCGGCCCGGGCGGGCCGGGTGCGGCTGCGCGGGGTGGTGGTGGGCGTGCTGCGCAGCCGGATGCCGCGGCTGAAGGCGGCGCTAGTCGCCCGCGGCCTGCGCTGACGCCGTCTGCGCCGGCTCCGCCTGCCCGGGCGCGCCCGCCGGCCGGCCGGCCGCGGCGCCCGACGGCGTGCCCTGCGAGCCGGACATCAGCTGCTGGTAGCGCGCGGCCGACCTCGGGTTCTGCCCGCACTGCCAGAAGCCGTGCGGGCAGTAGTCGGTGACGGTCTGGTAGGCGGTGTCGTGGGTGCGCATCCACTCCACCATCCTGGTCACGAAGACCGGGTTGTCGCCGTTGCGGAACAGCCCCCACTCGGGGTACGAGACCGGCTTGCCGCGCTTGGCGGCGAACTCGACCTGGTCCTGCAGCCCGTACGGCTCGGCGACGTAGTCGTCGAAGGTGGCGCCGGCCGGCTGGTCGTAGCTGTCCATCCCGATGATGTCGACCACGTCGTCGCCGGGGTAGCAGTGCGTCCACGGGACGGCGTCCAGGCCGCGGGTCGGGGTGAAGTCGAACGCGAAGTGCTGGCCGGGCACCGAGCGCATCACCCCGACGATCCGGCGCCAGTAGGCCTTCCACGTGGTCGGGTCGGGCTTGCAGCGGCTGGTGTAGGTGACACCGTTCATCTCCCAGCCGAGGGTGATCACGGTGTCCCCGCCGCCGAGGGCGACCAGCTGCCGGGCCAGCTTCAGGAAGTGTGCGTCGAACTCGCCCTTGTTGCCGCGGGCCAGCAGCCCGGCGACCTCGGCGTCCGGCACCCCGGCCTCGTTGGGCACCAGCATCGGGACGCCGAGCACCAGCCGGCGGGCCGGGTCCGCCTGCCGCCACTGCGACCACAGGCCGAGCACCGTCGTCTCGCCCTCGACGTCGTTCCACCCGTTGCCCGCCAGGTAGGTGTGGCCGACCTGCATGTTGGCGCCGTTCAGCCAGCGGGCCATCGCGGCGATGTTCGGGATGTAGCTGTCCCAGGAGCCGACGAAGGCGCCGAACGGCACCTCGTGCCGGGCCCGTTGCACCTCCGGCCGGGGCGCCGCGCCGCGCGGCCGGACCACGTCCGAGGAGAGTGCGGCGTGCCGCCCGGTCTGGCTCAGCGGCGTGCCGGACGGGACGCTCGCGGTGGTGACCAGAAGCAGCGCGGAGGCGGCCAGCGTGAGGCGGCCGAGTCGCATGGGGCTCTCCAGACGGGCGGGGAAAGGCTCACCCGACAGTACGGCCACGAGCCGTCATAAAAGCCCCATTTCACTCCAAAGTGGCAGTTCGCACTGGCGTGCGGCGGCGCCGGGGCGAGGGCATCGCCGCCGACCGTCGGCCGCCGGGCCCGGATCCCCCGCCGGCCCTGAACCTGCGAGGTGTCCAGCGGTGCATCGTCGTCGAACTGCATCCTGTATCACCTCTGTAACAGTCCGTCCAGCGTGCCGAAGGGCGGATCAGCCGCGGGCCGGACGAACGGCCCGCTGACAACCGCAGGTGAGCGGTGGCGCACCGGCGTGCCGCGGGGCCGGTCACCCGCCCGGGGGCGCGGCCGCGTCGAGCTGACGGACATCCGTGCGGGGGGTACGCTCCGCCCGTGTCCTGGAATCCGCTGCGCAGCCTCTCCCCCCGCTCGGCCCTGCCCGCCGTCGCCGTCCTGCTGGTGCTCGGTGCGGGCGCGGCCGCGCACGCCAACCGGCCGGTGCCGTTCGGCGACCGGGTGGCCGAGCCCGGTGGCGCGGACGCCAGCCCGGTGGGCGCGCAGTCGCTGGACACCGGCGGGCTGGAGCTCAAGGTCGGGCCCGGCCTGGAGGCCTACGACCCGTCCACCGGCGAGCACCTGTGGTCCTACCGCCGGGAGGGCGCGACCGCGCTGCACCTGGCGATGGCCGGCGAGAACGCCGTGGTGGTCTGGGACGACGGCATGATCACTTCGGTCCGTCCGAGCGACCACTCGGTCCGCTGGCACCGGGCCGTACCGGGCCTGGCCGACTGGCTGCGGGCCGACGCCGAGCCCGGCGCCGCAGACCGGACCGAGACCGAACGCCGCGCGACCGCCGTCAAGCGGGCCGCCGCCGCGCTCCAGCCGGCCTCGGTCGCCGAGGCCTGGGTGGCGATCGTCACCCCCTCGCTGACCATGGGCTTCCGCGACCGCGACGGCGACCTGCGGTTCAACTCGCGCCCGCAGGCCGGCTGCACCTTCGACCCGCTGCGCACCGTGCACACCGACGACGCCGTCCTGGCGCCGCGCACCTGCACCACCGACGGCCTCGGCCGGGCCCTCCCGGGCGGGATCAGCGTGTTCGAGCTGGACGGCGGCCAGACCGCGATGCTCAACGCCGGCCCGGACGTGGCGCTGCGCCGGGTCGACGGCTACCGGGTGGCCATCGACGACGGCCCGATCGTGGGCACCCACGTCTTCGACACCCGCAGGGGCGCTCCCGAGACGGTCTGCGGCGCCACCCCGGCCCCGTTCGCCGCGGTGCCGGCCAAGGACTCCTGCCCGCGGCCCTGACCGCCCCCGCTCCGCACCCTGCCCCCGCTCCGCACCCTTCGCCGCTCCCGAACCCTTCGCCGTTCCGGTACCGCTGCCCCCGGCCCCGCGCAGCGGCCGGTGCCCGCCGGTGCCCGCCCGCGCTCCCCACCGGGCTCGCGGCGGCGCCCGGTAGACTGGTCGGCATGGCTGTTCTCCTCGGGCATTAGCGCCGCCCGGCCGGGCCCCCGACGGGCCGGGCCGCCGATCGCGTGTGTCGCCCCACCCCGCCCGGCAAGCCGAGCCATGCCCACGTCACAGGAGTATTCCCAGCCATGATTTCCGCCACCGCCCTTGAGCTGCGCGCCGGCGCCCGCATCCTGATCGAGTCCGCCAGCTTCCGGATCGCCCCGGGCGACCGGATCGGACTGGTCGGCCGCAACGGCGCCGGCAAGACCACCCTCACCAAGGTGCTGGCCGGCGAGGGCCTGCCGGCCGGTGGCACGGTGACCAACTCCGGCCAGGTCGGCTACCTCCCGCAGGACCCGCGCACCGGCGACCTCGACGTGCTGGCCCGCGACCGGATCCTCTCCGCCCGAGGCCTCGACACCGTGCTGAAGAAGATGCGCGAGAACGAGGACCGGATGGCGAACGGCAAGGGCGCCACCCGCGAGAAGGCGATGAAGAAGTACTCCGCCCTGGAGACGGAGTTCCTCACCAAGGGCGGCTACGCGGCCGAGGCCGAGGCCGCCACCATCGCCGCGGCGCTCGGCCTGCCGGACCGCATCCTCGGCCAGGAGCTGCACACCCTCTCCGGCGGTCAGCGCCGCCGGGTCGAGCTGGCCCGCATCCTGTTCTCGGACGCCGACATCCTGCTGCTGGACGAGCCGACCAACCACCTGGACGCCGACTCGATCGCCTGGCTGCGGGACTTCCTGAAGACCTACAAGGGCGGCTTCATCGTCATCTCGCACGACGTCGACCTGGTCGAGACCGTCGTCAACAAGGTCTTCTACCTGGACGCCAACCGCGCGGCCATCGACGTGTACAACATGGGCTGGAAGCAGTACAAGCAGCAGCGCGAGGACGACGAGAAGCGCCGCAAGCGCGAGCGCGCCAACGCCGAGAAGAAGGCCGCGACGCTCAACTCGCAGGCCGACAAGATGCGGGCCAAGGCGACCAAGACCGTCGCCGCGCAGAACATGGCCCGCCGGGCCGAGAAGCTGCTGGCCGGCCTGGAGCAGGTCCGCGTCTCGGACAAGGTCGCCAAGCTGCGCTTCCCCGACCCGGCCCCGTGCGGCAAGACCCCGCTGACCGCCGAGGGCCTGTCCAAGTCCTACGGCTCGCTGGAGATCTTCACCGACGTGGGCCTGGCGATCGACCGCGGCTCCCGGGTGGTCATCCTCGGCCTCAACGGCGCCGGCAAGACCACCCTGCTGCGGATGCTCGCGGGGGTCGAGGAGCCGGACACCGGTGAGGTGGTCGCCGGCCACGGCCTGAAGATCGGCTACTACGCGCAGGAGCACGAGACGCTCGACCCCGAGCGCTCGGTGCTGGAGAACATGCGCTCGGCCGCCCCGGACACCGACCTGGTGCAGATCCGCAAGATCCTCGGCTCCTTCCTGTTCTCCGGCGACGACGTCGACAAGCCGGCCGGCGTGCTCTCCGGCGGCGAGAAGACCCGGCTGGCGCTCGCCTCGCTGGTGGTCTCCAGCGCCAACGTGCTGCTGCTCGACGAGCCCACCAACAACCTCGACCCGGCCAGCCGCGAGGAGATCCTCGGCGCGCTGCGCTCCTTCACCGGCGCGGTGGTGCTGGTGACCCACGACGAGGGTGCGGTGGACGCGCTCCAGCCGGAGCGGATCATCCTGCTGCCCGACGGCGTCGAGGACCTCTGGAGCCCGGCGTACCACGACCTGGTCTCGCTCGCCTGAGCCACCGGCCCCGCCCGTACCGACGGTGCCGGGCCCGTCCGGCGGCGGTACGGCCGCCGGGACGGGACCGGACGGCGGGTAGACGCCGGATCCGCTGTCCGGCGGAGAAGAACTCAGCTTCGACCCGTCCCGGGAATCCCCGAGCGGGGGATTCCGTTTGACCCAGCCCCGCCGCGGTTTGCGGCGGGGCTGCCCGTGCTGATCAGCAGATTCATCACCTGTGGCGCGGAATGCGGGGGGCGCGTGCACCCTGTGTGAGCGCCCTTGTGCGGAGCGAGCACCACCGGCAGACTGCGCTTTCCCGGTATCGACCTTGTCGAATGGGTGGCCAGGAGCCTGGCTATGGGTGATCATGGGAATCTGACCGAGCACAGCTACGAGGAGGCACGGGTGGCCGAGACTCTGAAAAAGGGCAGCCGGGTGACAGGTGCCGCGCGTGAGAAGCTCGCGGCCGATCTGAAGAGGAAGTACGACTCCGGGGCGAGCATTCGCGCGCTCGCGGAGGAGACGGGCCGCTCCTACGGCTTCGTGCACCGCATGCTGAGCGAGTCCGGAGTGAATCTCCGCGGCCGCGGCGGTGCGACGCGTGGCAAGAGCAAGGCTACTGCCGCTGCAGGTTCCTGACTCTCCATCACATCAGCCGGCGGTTTTTGCCCGGGCCGCCGTTCCGGTACTGCGCGAATGGGCGCGGCACACAGCAGAACGCGCAGTCGACAGTTCCAGACGCATCGGCGGACGGGTTTCCCGGGCCGCCGATCGTCATTTCCGGAAGCCTCCCGAAGTCGACCCTGTCGACTTGTCCGGCACTTTGTTACTCTCCAGTAGGTTAATTGCCCCTTCGCTGGAGGTACCCCTATGACCGCGCCCGCAGCCCACCCCGACTCGCAGCAGTGGGAAGAGGCCGGAGTCCGCCTGGAGCTCGACGGCGAGCTGGCCCTGGTGACGCTCTGTCACCCCAAGCGCCGCAACGCCCAGAGTCCCGCGATGTGGCGGGCGCTCGCCGCGGCCGGCCGCAGCCTGCCCGGGACCGTCCGGGTGGTGCTGCTGCGCGCCGAGGGCGTCTCCTTCTCCGCCGGGCTCGACCGGGCGATGTTCACGCCCGAGGGGATCCCCGGCGAGCGCACCTTCCTCCAGCTCGCCGCCGCCGAGGACAAGGACCTGGACGAGGCCATCGCCGGCTACCAGGAGGCCTTCACCTGGTGGCGCCGGCCGGACCTGGTCAGCATCGCGGCCGTCCAGGGCCACGCCGTCGGCGCGGGATTCCAGCTCGCCCTCGGCTGCGACCTCCGGGTGGTCGCCGACGACGTCCAGTTCGCCATGAAGGAGACCTCGCTCGGCCTCGTCCCCGACCTGGCCGGCACCAAGCCGCTCACCGAACTCGTCGGCTTCGCGCGGGCGTTGGAGATCTGCGCGACCGGCCGCTGGGTCGGCGCGGAGGAGGCCGTGGCCACCGGCCTGGCGAACGTCGCGGTGCCCGCCGCGGAGCTGGACGAGGCCGCCCGGGACCTGGTCGCCGCCCTGCTGGCCGCCCCCCGCAGTGCGGTCACCGAGACCAAGGCCCTGCTCCAGGGCGCGGCCGGCCGCTCCTACGACGAGCAGCGGGCCGCCGAGCGGGCCGCCCAGGCCCGCCGGCTGCGCGACCTGGCCGGCCTCGGCGACTGAGCCCCCGGCTGTCCGGGCCCCGCCCCCCGATCCATCGGGGGCGGGGCCCGACCGTTTCCGGGGCCGGGCGGGGCCGGGCGGGGCCGGGCGGGGCTCGGTGCGACGCGCGGGGCTGTGGGCGAAATGTCATCGTTGAGACCGATGTGCGATATAGCTGGATCGCGACCCCAGGAGACCGCCATGCCGCAGACCCCGACCCCCGCCGACCTCCAGAAGAGCACCTCCGAGCACGGCGCCGGCGGCACCGTGACGCCCGAACGCGGACGCACGGCGATGGCGGTCGGCGTGATCGAGAAGATCGCCGGGATGGCCGCCCGCGAGGTCTCCGGCATCCACGCGCTCGGCTCCGGCTTCTCGCGGACGTTCAGTGCGATGCGGGACCGCGTTCCCGGCGGGAAGTCGAGCATCGGCCGCGGCATCAAGGCCGAGGTCGGCGAGCGGCAGACGGCGATCGACATCGCCCTGGTGGTCGAGTACGGGGTGGTCATCCCCCGGCTGGCGGCCGAGGTGCGGGAGAACATCATCGCGGCCGTGGAGCGGATGACCGGCCTGGAGGTGGTCGAGGTCAACATCGCCGTCAACGACGTGCACCTGCCCGACGAGCCGGACGAGGTCGAGGAGGAGCCCGCCTCCTCCGGCAGCCGCCCGCGGGTCCAGTAGGAACGGCCGGACGAGGAGGAGCGGATGAATCTGGCGTTGGCGGGCATGCTGGCGGGGATGGCCCTGGGCTTCGCCGGGTACTTCGGCGGCTTCGCGGCCTTCCTGCTGGTCGCCGCCCTGGGCGCGGTCGGCTTCGTGCTCGGCCGGGTACTGGAGGGCGACCTGGACCTGCGCGACCTCGGTGATCTGCTGCGCAGCCGCGACCGGCGGCGCTGATGGCCTCGCCGATCTCCGCCGGCGCCCTGCCCGTCCCCGCCCGGCGGGGCGAACTGCGCATCGCCGACCGGGTGTTCAACCAGATCGCCGCGCGGGCGGTGCAGCGGGAACTGGCCGGCCGGTGGGCCGGCCGGAGCGGGCCCGGAGCCCCGCCCCGGGTCTCGGTCCGGATCCTGCACGGGACGGCGGAGCTCACCCTCCACCTGGAACTGCCCTTCCCGGCCGACCTGGCGGCCCTCGCCCGCGCGGCCCGGGAGGCGGCGGCCGCCCAGGTCTCCGGGCTGACCGGCACCCCGGTGGGCGAGGTCACCGTGCTGGTCGAGCGGCTGCTGCCGGCCGGAGGCGGCCGGTGAGCACCGAGAACGGCCCGGCCGACGACGGTCCGGTCGGGAAGGGCCCGGCCGAGGAGGGGCCGGTCGAGGACGGTCCGGCCGGGGACCGCCCGGCGGCGGAGCCGTCCGTCGAGGAACCGGCGACCGGGCTGCCGCCGAAGCCCGTCGCCCCGCGCTCACCGCGGACCGGGCTGACCAGTGTCGTGGTGGTGACCGTCCTGGTGCTCGCGGGGGCGCTGCTCTACGACCTGATCACCGTCCGGACCGGCCATCCGGCGAGTGCCTGGCGGGCCCGGGTGGCCCGGGAGCTGGCGGACCGGCGACTGGACGACACCTGGGTGCTGGCCGGCGCGGGCGTCGCGGTGCTGCTCGGGCTGCTGCTGCTCTGGCAGGCCTTCGCGGCCGGGCAGCGGCGGTGGCTGCCGCTGCGGGTGCCGGGGGCGTTGATCGACCGTGCGGGGGTTGCCGCGCTGATCTCGGACCGGGCGACCGGGCTGCCGCAGGTGCGGTCCGCGAAGGTCCGGGTCGCCCGGGGCCGGACCCGGGTCCGGATCACCGGCGCGGCGGATCCGGCCGGCGTCCAGAAGGTGCTGCGCGCGGAGCTGGCCCTGATCCCGCTGGCCCGGCCGCACCGGCTCGACGTCCGCACCCGCGGGCCGCACCCGCACGACCGGCACCACCCGCGTCCCACCGACCGGCAGCCGCCGGCGAACCAGCCCCAGAGCGGGGAGCACCCGCAGGAGGAGGCCCGGCCGTGAGCCGAACCGCCGTCAACCGGACCGTGCTGGCCGTGGTCGGGGTGCTGCTGCTGGGCGGCGGGCTGCTGGTGCTGGCCGGCGGTCTGGACCTGTACGCCCGGGTCCACCTCTCGATGCCGCGCCGGTGGCCCCTCCTCGCCCCCGACCACCCGCTGCTCGGCGAGGCCGCCCGGACCCGCTGGGTGCACCGGGCCTGGTGGTGGCCGGTCGCGATCGCCGTCCCCGCGCTGATCGTCGCCGGCGCCCTGGGGTGGCTGTTCACCCAGCTGCGCCGGACCGGGCCCGGCTCGCTGGAGCTGGCCCCGCCGGCGGCCGCGACGACGGTACGGGTGCGGGCCGACGCGGTCGAGGACGTGCTGGAGACCGGTACGGTCGCGCTGCCCGGGGTCGAGCGGGTCACCGTCCACCTTGCGGGCCGCCGCGGGCGTCCGGTGGTGGTCCGGGCGGCGGTCCGGCTGGAGCCGGGCGGCTCCCCGGCCGCGCTGCTGGCGGGCTACTCGGCCGGACCGCTGGCCCAGCTGCGCAGCAGCCTCGGCCTGCACGACCTGCGGTCCGAGCTGCGGCTGCGGGTGTCGGGCCGGAGGCGTCCGGCCCGGACCCGCGGCCGCAGCCGGCGCAGTCCCCGGGTGGTCTGACGGCGGATCAGAGGGCGCGCAGCGCGCCGCCGTCCACCGGGACCATCACGCCGGTCAGGTAGGAGGCGGCGGGGGAGAGCACGAAGGCCGCGACCCGGCCGAACTCCTCCGG
Source organism: Kitasatospora sp. NPDC088346 (assembly GCF_044740765.1). Classification (NCBI taxonomy): domain Bacteria; kingdom Bacillati; phylum Actinomycetota; class Actinomycetes; order Kitasatosporales; family Streptomycetaceae; genus Kitasatospora; species Kitasatospora sp. NPDC088346. The sequence continues at coordinate 34,965 of NZ_JBIURH010000006.1, read as the reverse complement.
CCGGCCGTAGCGGCCGAGCGGGATCGTCGCTGCGGCGCGGTCCCGGGCGGCCTGCGGGTCTCCGCCGAGTGCGTCCAGCTCGCGCAGCCGGTCGGTGTCGATCCGTCCGGGCAGCAGGCCGAGCACCCGGATGCCGCGGGGACCGAGCTCGTTGGCGAGCGACTTGGCGGCCATCGCGAGACCGGGGCGCAGGCCGTTGGAGATGCCGAGGCCGGCGATGGGCTCGCGGACCGACCCGGACAGCACGAAGGCGATCGCGCCGCCCTCGTCGAGCGCGGCGGCCGCGGCCCGGGCGATCCGCAGGGCGCCGAGGAAGACCGACTCGAAGGCGCCGCGCCAGGCGTCGTCCTCGATCTGCGAGACCGGGCCCGCTCCCGGGCCGCCGACGCTGACCAGCACGCCGTCGAGCCGGCCGAACCGCTCGCGGGCCGCGCCGACCAGCCGGTCGGCGGTGGTGGGGTCGCCGTTGTCGGCGACCACGCCGTGGGCGTGCTCGGGGCCGCCGAGCGCGTCGACGGCCGCGGCCACCGACTGCTCGGTCCGGCCGCTGAGCACCACCCGGGCGCCTTCGGCGATCAGCTCCCGGGCGGAGGCGAAGCCCAGTCCGCGGGTGGCGCCGGTGACTACGTACACCTTCTGGTGAAGTCCGAGATCCATGAGGGCCATCCTGCCCGGTCCGCCGCCCGGTGCGGAACGCCGCTCAGGTCCCGCCGTGGGCGGTACGCCGCTCAGGTCCCGCCGTGGGCGGTGCGGCGGTCGGCGGTGCGGCGGTCGGCGGCGCGGCGGCGGGCACGGACCAGGACCCGGGCGACCGGGCCGGCCAGCGCGCCCAGGGCCAGGCCCAGGGCCAGACCGAAGTAGTTGTCCAGCAGGTCCTGGCCGTCGCAGGCGCGGCCGAGCGCCGGGATCGCGTACTGCGTGGACTCCACCGCGAACGGGATCAGTGCGGCGACCGAGCCGGCCGCGACCCGGCGCCCCCAGGTGCCGGCCAGCGCGGCGGTCAGCCCGAGCGGCACGAACAGGGCCACGTTCAGGCTGCTCTGGGTGGCGGTGAACAGCTCGGCCAGCGGGTGCGGGCCGACCCGGTCGAAGGTGCACTGCCGGACGGCGTACCTGGCGTTGGCCCACAGCGGCAGCCGGGTGTCCGGCAGCAGGGTGAGGGTGACGATCCCGCCGAGGGCGAGCACCAGCAGGAAGCCGGCGGCGCGGTGGGCGCGCAGCAGGCGGCCCACCGGTCGGCTCAGCAGGACGGCCAGCAGCAGCGAGCAGAGCACACCGGGCCAGAACAGCGGGGAGGCACTGAGAACGGCTTCGATCACACCGGTTCCGACGCGGCCGGACGTCCGTTCGGTTGCCCGGTCGGCCCGCGGACGGTTCGGGCGCTACCGCCGCGGGCGGCTGTCCCAGCGCCAGGAGGTGAGGCGGGGCCGGCCGGGCAGCTCGCCGCGGCCGGTGGCCCACAGCAGGGTCGGCCAGGGCTCGGTGCCGGCGGGGGCGTCGGGGAAGAGCCTGGTCAGCACCCGGCCACAGAGGTCCGCGGGTGGGGCCCAGGTCAGGCCGAGCCCGCGGGCCAGGTCGTCCAGGTGGACCAAGACCTCGACCACGCCCATCGCGGCGAAGCCCTCCGGGTCCGACGTGCCGAACGGGTGGTGGCCGAGGCGTCCGACGGGAGTGGCCCGGACCACGGCGGACAGCAGCCCGCCGCCGGCGTCGAGCACCCTGAGCAGCCCGTCCGGCCCGGCCGTCCGGTCGGCGGCGACGGCGTTGCGCGGGCCGCCCTCGCGGCGGGCGGAGACCTCGAACGGGACGTACCCGTCCAACTGCGGCTGAGCGGTGGTCAGTTGCGCCGCGTAGCAGAACAGGTCGTCGGCGAGGTGCTCGGTGGTCTCCCAGCAACTCCACGCCAGCGGCCCGGCGGGGGCGTCCCAGCCGGCCGGGTCGGCCCCGCGCAGGGTTTCGAGCGCCAGCGCGACGGCGAGGTCGACATCGGCGGCGGTGACGGGCGAGGTGGGCGAGGTACGTGAGGCGGGCGTGCCGGGCGGATTCGGTGACATCCGTCGAGTCTGTCCCGGATCCACGGAACCTACGCGTCGACGAGTTCCGGTTCGGCGGCGGACCCGGCCTCGGCGGCGCGCTCCCGCGCCTCGCGCCTGGCCATCACCACCAGCCCCACCGGTACCAGGCCGCAGAACAGCCACCACTGCACCGCGTAGGCCATGTGCGGCCCGATGTCCGAGTGGTTGGGCTCGGCGAGCAGCACCGGGCCGTCGGCCGGCTGGGGGGAGGTGGAGACCAGCTCCAGGTACCCGCCGAGCACCCGTTCACCGCTCGCCGCGGCCTGCTGGCCGCCGTTGATCAGCTTGAACTGCCGGTCGGGCAGCCCGCCGCGGTCCCGGATCCCGCTGCTCGCGGTGGTCTCGTCGGCCCGCATCCGGCCGGTCACCGTGACCTCCCCGGCCGGGGTGGCCGGGACCTTCGGGTAGCTGGTGGCGTCCGTGCCCGAGTCCACCCAGCCGCGGTTGACCAGGACCTCGCCCCGGCCGTCCGCGAGCTCCAGCGGGGTGACCACGAAGTAGCCGATGCTGCTGCCGCCGGGCTCGGTGCGCCCGCGCACCACGAACTCGTGCGCCGGGTCGTACCGGCCCGTGGCGGTGACCGCCCGCCAGGTCAGCTCGGTGGGCACCACGAAGCCGGGGGAGCCGGAGAGCGTGTCGAAGGGCACCGCGGGCGAGGTCAGGCTGTGCGCGATCAGCTCGTTGCGGGCGACCCGGGCCTCGTGCCGGTGCAACTGCCAGAAGCCCAGCCGGATCATGGCCGGGATCAACAGCAGAGCGATCAGGGTGATGAACGCCCAGCGCCGGGAGAGCAGAAAACGGTACACACCCGGCACGCTACGCCCACCTCACACGCACGTCAGACACCGGGGTGCGGCACGACCTCGCGCAGCAGCTGGAGGAAGGCGTCCTCGCCGACCACCGGCGTGCCGTGCTCCCGCGCCTTGCGCGCCTTGCCGCTCCAGCTGCCCGGCTCGTTGGTCACCAGCAGGCTGGTGAGCCGGCTCACCGAGCTCGCGATGTGCAGCCCCGCCTCGATCGCACGGTCCTCCAGCAGCTCCCGTTCGGTCGCCGTGTCGCCGGTGATCGCCACCCGCATGCCCTGCATCAGCGGCCGCCCGTCCACCCAGCGCCCCGGGTTCGGGTACGGGCACGGCGGACGCTTCCGGCCGGGCCGGTACGAGGAGCTCCACGAGCCGCGCTGCGGGGCCGGGGTCTCCTCGCCGAGGTCGGTGACGGCGACACAGGCGGTCAGCGGCAGCGGCAGGCCGGCCGTGCGGGCCATCCGGAGGCTCGGGCGGAAGATCTCCGCCAGCACCCGGGCGTCGTCCAGGGCGTTGTGCGCCTGGCGCTGCTGGACGCCGAAGTACTCGGCGAGCGAGGAGAGCTTGCCGTTGGGCAGCGGCAGGGCGAGGTCGCGGGCCAGCACCATGGTGCAGATCCGCTGCTCGACGGGGGCGCGCAGCCCGGCCCGCGCGTACTCGCGGGAGATCATGTTCCAGTCGAAGAGCGCGTTGTGGGCCACCATCACCCGGCCGTCCAGCCGGGCCGCCAGCTCCGCGGCGATCTCCGGGAAGGTGGGCGCGCCGGCCAGCACCGCGCTGGTCAGCCCGTGGATCCAGACCGGTCCCGGGTCCCGCTCGGGGTTGACCAGGGTGTACCAGTGGTCCGTCACCTCGCCGTGCTGGTCGAGCTGGTAGACACCGGCCGAGATGACGCGGTCGGAGCGGCCGAGCCCGGTGGTCTCGACGTCGACGACGGCGAAGCCCGGGCCGTGCTCCTCGGTGCGCTGCGCCGGGAACGGAACAGGCAGGGCGGAGCCGTCCCACGGTGACTGGATCGCGTGCATGGTGCACCAGCTTAAGGGCCGTCACCGCCCGCGGTGGCCGATCCGTGCCGAGCGGTGGCGTGCACCACACCCCGGAATAGAGTGGGCGCCGGAGCGGTCGTACTACCGGTCGAAGCTCTCCTCGCCGCCCGCACCCCGGGGCGGCGGCATTCCGCAAAGGACACCCCCATGCGCGCCACCGTGATCCACGGCCCCCACGACATCCGGATCGAGGAGGTGCCCGACCCTCGGATCCAGCAGCCCACCGACGCGGTGGTGCGGGTGGTGAACGCCTGCATCTGCGGCAGCGACCTCTGGGCGTACCGGGGGGTCGCCGCGCGCCGGCCCGGCCAGCGGATCGGGCACGAGTTCCTGGGCGTCGTCGAGGAGGTCGGCCCGCAGGTGTCGGGGCTGGGGCCCGGTGACCTGGTGGTGGCACCGTTCGTCTGGTCGGACGGCACGTGCGAGTTCTGCGTCGAGGGCCTGCAGACCTCCTGCCCGCACGGCGGTTTCTGGGGCTCGGTCGGCTCGGACGGCGGTCAGGGCGAGGCGGTCCGCGTCCCGTTCGCGGACGGCACGCTGGTGCGGCTGCCCAAGGACGCCGCGAGTGACGAGAAGCTGCTGCCGAGCCTGCTCGCGCTCTCGGACGTGATGGCCACCGGGCACCACGCGGCGGTCAGCGCCGGGGTGCGGCCCGGGGCCACGGTCGCCGTGGTCGGTGACGGCGCGGTCGGGCTGTGCGGGGTGTTGGCGGCGCACCGGCTCGGCGCCGGGCGGATCATCGCGCTCGGCCGGCACCGGACGCGGACCGACCTGGCCCGTACGTTCGGCGCCACCGACGTGGTCGCCGAGCGCGGCGAGGCGGCGGTGGAGGCGGTCCGGGAGCTGACGGGCGGCCGGGGCGCGCACGCCGTCCTGGAGGCGGTCGGCACCGAGGAGTCGATGCGCACCGCGATCTCGATCACCCGGGACGGTGGGGCGGTCGGGTACGTCGGTGTCCCGCACGGCGGCAGCGCCGGTGTGGACGTGGGCCAGATGTTCGACCGCAACGTCCGGCTGTGCGGCGGCGTGGCCCCCGCCCGCGCGTACATCCCCGAGCTGCTGGCGGACGTCCTCTCCGGCGCGATCGAGCCTGGCCTGGTGTTCGACCGCACCATCGGACTGGACGAGGTGCCGGACGGCTACCGCGCGATGGACGACCGCTCGGCGCTCAAGGTCCGGATCGCGCTGTGACCGCCGCTCGCTGACGCGGGCCACCGACGACCGCCCGGGCGGGGCGCCACCGCGAGCCGGTGGCGTCCCGTCGGCCGTTACGGTGCTTTTCGGCCATTTGAGGTGTACACGGGGGCCGGCTCTGTGTGGAGTATGGTCGGCGCCCCGGGGCGGATCTAGCATGCAGCGGCACACCGGGACTGTGACGCCCCTCACGTCCGCTCGTTCCACCAGTGCACCCGCTGACCCCAGGAGACACCGCGTGGACACTCCGCCGACCGCCCGTCCAGCTCCGCCCGACACGCTCCAGGCCATCGAACAGACCGAGGAGTTCCGCCGGCTGCGCGGCTCCTTCCGCGGCTTCGCCTTCCCCGTCACCGCCGGCTTCATCCTCTGGTACCTGCTCTACGTCCTGCTCTCCGGCTACGCCCCCGGTTTCATGGCCACCACGCTGTTCGGGCACGTCAACGTGGCCCTGGCGCTCGGCCTGCTCCAGTTCGCCAGCACCTTCGCCATCGCCGCCTGGTACGCCGCCTACGCGGACCGCCGGCTCGACCCGGCGGCCACCGCGATCCGCGAGCAGCGCACCCGGGAGGCCGCCGAATGACCGTCACCACCCTGCTGGCCGCCGGCTCCGCCACCGAGCACCGCGGCCTGACCATGACGCTCTTCGGCGTCTTCGTCCTCGCCACCCTCGGCATCACGGTCTGGGCCGGCCGCCGGACCAAGGACGCCGCCGACTTCTACGCCGGCGGCCGCGGCTTCACCGGCTTCCAGAACGGCCTGGCGATCTCCGGCGACTACATGTCGGCCGCCTCCTTCCTCGGCATCGCCGGCGCGATCGCCCTGTACGGCTACGACGGCTTCCTCTACTCGATCGGCTTCCTGGTGGCCTGGCTGGTCGCCCTGCTGCTGGTGGCCGAGCCGCTGCGCAACTCCGGCCGCTACACCATGGCCGACGTGCTGGCCTTCCGGATGCGCCAGCGGCCGGTGCGGACGGCTGCCGGCATCTCCACGATCGTGGTGTCGATCTTCTACCTGCTGGCCCAGATGGTCGGCGCGGGCTCCCTGGTCGCCCTGCTGCTCGGCGTCAGCGGCGACTCCGCCAAGCGCTGGACGGTGGTCGCGGTCGGCGCGCTGATGGTCGTCTACGTGGTGATCGGCGGCATGAAGGGCACCACCTGGGTGCAGATCGTCAAGGCCGTGCTGCTGATCGCAGGCGCCGGGCTGATGACCGTCCTGGTGCTGGCCAAGTACCACTTCAACCTCTCCAGCCTGCTCGGCGCCGCCGCCGACGCCGGGGGCCACGGCTCGCGCTTCCTGGAGCCCGGCCTGAAGTACGGCGCCAGCGACACCAGCAAACTGGACTTCCTCAGCCTCGGCCTCGCCCTGGTGCTCGGCACCGCGGGCCTGCCGCACATCCTGGTCCGCTTCTACACCGTGCCCACCGCCAAGGCCGCCCGGAAGTCGGTGCTCTGGGCGATCGGCATCATCGGCGGCTTCTACCTGATGACCCTCGCCCTCGGCTTCGGCGCCGCCGCCCTGGTCGGCCCGGGCGTGATCAAGAAGTCCAACCCGGCCGGCAACACCGCGGCCCCCCTGCTCGCCGAGCACCTCGGCGGCGGCGCGGGCAGCACGGGCGGAGCCGTCCTGCTCGCGGTGATCTCCGCGGTCGCCTTCGCCACCATCCTGGCCGTGGTCGCCGGCCTCACCCTCGCCTCCTCGGCCTCCTTCGCCCATGACCTGTGGGCCAACGTGATCCGCCGGGGCCGGGCCGGCGAGAAGGAGGAGATCCGTTCGGCCAAGCTGGCCGCGGTCGCGATCGGTGCCGTCGCCATCGTGCTGTCGATCTTCGCCGACAAGCTGAACACCGCCGCCCTGGTCGCGCTCGCCTTCGCCGTCGCGGCCTCCGCCAACCTCCCGACGCTGCTCTACTCGCTGTTCTGGAAGCGCTTCAACACCGCCGGCGCGGTCACCTCGGTCTACGCCGGCCTGGCCAGCTCGGTGCTGCTGGTGGCCTTCTCCACCGTCGTCTCCGGCAAGCCCACCTCGCTGCTCCCGCACAGCGACTTCCACTGGTTCCCGCTGGAGAATCCCGGACTGGTCTCCATCCCGGTCGGTTTCCTGGCCGGCTGGCTCGCCACCCTGCTCTCCCGGGAGAGCGCCGACCCGGCGAAGTACGCTGAACTGGAGGTCCGCTCGCTGACCGGACTGGGTGCTCACTAGCCGAACGGCGGACGGGCCGACCGCCCGCCCCGGCTAAGCTGGCCCGGCCCGCCCCACCCGGCGGCCGGGCCGGCCGCACTTGCGGGAAGGGAGCCGACATGCTGCTGGACACCTTCGGCCGTCGAGCCGTCGACCTGCGGGTCTCCCTCACCGACCGGTGCAACCTGCGCTGCACCTACTGCATGCCCGAGGAGGGCCTGCAGTGGCTGGCCAAGCCCGAGCTGCTCACCGACGAGGAGATCGTCCGGCTGGTCGGGATCGCCGTCCGCGACCTGGGCATCCGCGAGGTCCGCTTCACGGGCGGCGAGCCGATGCTGCGCCCCGGCCTGGTCGGCATCGTCGCCGCCTGCGCCGGGCTCCGGCCGCGCCCCGAGCTCTCGCTGACCACCAACGGCGTCGGCCTGGCCAGGACCGCCGAGGCCCTGCGGAGGGCCGGGCTGGACCGGGTCAACGTCTCGCTGGACACCCTCGACCCGGAGACCTTCCACACCCTGACCCGCCGTCACCGCCACGGGGACGTGCTGGACGGCCTGGCCGCCGCCGAGGCCGCCGGTCTCACCCCGGTCAAGCTCAACGCCGTGCTGATGCGCGGCGTCAACGACCACGAGGCGGCCGACCTGCTCGGCTGGTGCCTGGAGCGCGGGTACGAGCTGCGGTTCATCGAGCAGATGCCGCTGGACGCCCAGCACGGCTGGGACCGCTCCCGCATGATCACCGCGGGGGAGATCCTGGACCGGCTGCGCGAGCGCTTCACCCTGAGCCCCGAACCGTCCGCCGCTCGCGGCGCCGCCCCGGCGGAGCGCTGGCTGGTCGACGGCGGGCCCGGGCGGGTGGGCGTGATCGCCTCGGTGACCAGGCCGTTCTGCGCGGCCTGCGACCGGACCAGGCTCACCGCCGACGGCCAGATCCGCAACTGCCTGTTCGCCACCGGCGAGACCGACCTGCGGACCGCCCTGCGCTCCGGCGCCGGTGACGCCGAGATCGGCGACCTGTGGCGCACCGCGATGTGGGGCAAGAAGGCGGGCGCGGGCATCGACGCCCCCGAGTTCCACCAGCCCGACCGTCCGATGTCCGCCATCGGCGGCTGAGCACCGCCCCCGATCCCGTTCGCGCGGGGGCGCGGGTCAGCCCTCGAACGCGTCGAGGGCCACGACCTCCTTGAGGAACCCCCGCACACCCAGGAACTGCGACAGGTGCTCGCGGTGGTCCTCGCAGGCCAGCCAGGTCTTGCGCCGGTCCGGCGTGTGCAGCTTGGGGTTGTTCCACACCAGGACCCACACGGCGGGCCGGCGGCAGCCCTTGCCCGAGCAGACCGGTGGGCCCTCGGGGCCGTCCGCCGGGCCGAAGAGTCCGAGCGAGGGGGTGTCCATGGTGAGTGCCGTCCCGGGAAGTGCTGGCGGTGGTCAGTCACGCCAGTCTTGCACCCGCCGACCGGGCGCGAGCACCGGGCCGGGCGTCCCGGATCCGGGAATGACGACGCCGGGCAACCACGGGGGGAGTTGCCCGGCGTCGGTCTGTCGCTCCGACGGGGGATGCGGAGCGCTTACGCAGTATGGCACGGTCGGCACCCCCCGTGGGGCCCTCTTTCATGATTAATCTGAGGTTGCTCTGAGCTTTCTGCCGGTCAAGCCACCCGATAGTCGGACGTATCGGGATGAGCCCCGTCGGCAATTCTCACTCGGAGCCACGGCCCTCGGCGGCCCGCCCGCCGCCGCCGCTGCCGCCCGGTCCGAGCATCAGCGGCACCTCCGGCGGCACCGCGAAGGTGCTCGGCAGCCCCGGCGCCCGCTCCCGCCCGGCGTTGGCGACCAGCACGGCGAAGTACGGCAGCAGCACGCCGCCGGCCAGCGCGACGAAGGCCACGTACCGCTGCACGTCCCACATCACCACGGCCAGCAGCAGGCAGAGCGTGCGGATCAGCATCGAGATCACGTAGCGCCGCTGGCGTCCCCGGACGTCCTCGGAGAGGCTGGTCCGGGCCCCGGTGATCCGGAAGACCTGCCCGTCGTCCTCGCTCTTGCGCATGTGTACCGCCCTCGTCCGTCCGCGCACCCACGGCCGGGCAGCGGCCCTCTCACGGTACGCCGCCCGCGGGCGCCGCAGCAGAGCGGGTGCGCGGCGAGTCCCGCGCGCCGCGCGCCCCGCGCCGGCCTCAGGGGGCCTGGGTCAGGTACTGCGGCGCCACCGCGTCGGTCAGCCAGACGCCGTTGGCGCTGACCCGGAACTCGTGGCCGGCCGCCGCCATCGCCGCGGCGTCCACCACCAGCACCACCGGACGGCCGTGCCGGGCCCCCACCCGCACGGCCGTCCCGGTGTCCGCGGAGAGGTGGACGTCCCGCCGGGCCATCGGACGCAGGCCCTCCCGCAGGATGATCCCCACCGTCCGCGACCCGGTGCCGTGGTACAGCACCGGGGGCGGGACGGCGGCGGGCAGGCCGAGGTCGACCTCGACGGTGTGGCCCTGGCTGGCCCGGATCGACCGGCCGTCCTCCGAGAAGGCGAAGCGGCGCTTGTTGTTGGTCGCCACCACGTGGTCCAGCTGCGACCGGCTGACCGCGCGGCCGTGCCGGGCCAGCCCCGCCAGCAGGTCCTCGACCCGCACCCAGCCCGCCGGGTCGAGCGTGATCCCGATCGACCCGGGGTCGTGCCGCAGCACGCGCGACAGCGTCTTGGACACCCGGACGGTCTGCTTCTCGTCCACCTTCTCCCACTCCTCGTGTGGTCGGCCCCCGGTCAGGAGGCCTGGCTGACCGAGCTCATGTTGAAGTCCGGCACCCGGACCGGCGGCATCGCGGCGCGGGTGAACCAGTCGCTCCACTCGCGGGGCAGGCAGCGCTCGGTGCGGCCCACCTCGGTGATCCGGCCGAGCAGGTCGACCGGCGACTCGTTGAACCGGAAGTTGTTGACCTGACCGACCACCTCGCCGTTCTCGACCAGGTAGACGCCGTCCCGGGTCAGACCGGTGAGCAGCAGGGTGGCCGGGTCGACCTCGCGGATGTACCAGAGGCAGGTGAGCAGCAGCCCGCGCTCGGTGCGGGCGACCATCTCCTCCAGGGTGGGGGCGGCGGCCTGGTCGGCCGTCTCCAGCACCAGGTTGTCGATCGGCGGGCGCACCGGCAGGCCGGTCAGGCCGGCCGAGTGCCGGGTGGTGGACAGGTTGGCCAGCTCGCCGCCGCGGATCCAGTCGGTGGGGGCGAGCGGCTGCCCGTTGTCGAAGACCGAGGCGCTGTCGCCCGAGGCGTGCGCGAGCAGGAACGGCGAGGCCTCCAGCCCCGGCTCGGCCGGGTCGGAGCGCAGGGTCAGCGGCAGTTCGCTGAGCCGGTCGCCGATCCGGGTGCCGCCGCCGGGCCGGCTGAAGACCGAGCGGCCCTCCGCCGCGTCCCGCCCGCCGGCCGACCAGTTCAGGTAGACCATCAGGTCGGCCAGTGCGGACGGCGGCAGCAGGGTCTCGTACCGGCCGGCCGGCAGGTCGATCCGCTTGCGGCCCCAGCCGAGGCGGCGGCTGAGCCGGGAGTGCAGCTCGGCGACGTCCACGTCGGTGAAGTCGCGGGTGGCGGCGCCGGCCCAGGCGGAGCCGGACAGGTCGGCGGTCTTGGCGTTGAGCTCGACCGTGCCGGTGGGCTGCTCGTGGCGCAGCCGCAGGCCGGTGGAGCTGCCCAGGTAGCTGGTGGTCAGCTCGTGCCGGGCGAAGCCGTAGAGCAGCTCGCCGTTCTTGCGGGCCCGGGCGAAGGCCTCGCCGAGGGCCGGGGCGAAGGCGGCGAACACCTCGGCCGAGGTCTCGCCGGGAGCGGCGGCGAAGTCGGGCGAGGCGGGGTGGCCGGCGAGCAGCGGCCGGGCGTCCTCGGCCGGGCCGGCGTCGCGGGCGGCGGCCTCGGCGGCCCGGACCAGGCTCTCCACCTCGTCCCGGGTGACGGCCTCGCGGGAGACCACGCCGGAGGCGGTGCCCTCGGCGCCGTCCGCGGTGGCGATCACGGTGAGCCGGCGGCCCCGGGTGACGCCGTTGGTGGTGAGGCCGTTGCCGGCCCAGCGCAGGTTGGCGGTGGAGTCCTCGTCGGCGATCACCACGCAGCCGTCGGTGCGGGACAGTTCCAGGGCGCGCTCGACCAGCTCGTGCGGCCGGTGGGTGGTGTCGGACATCAGTGACCGGCCTCCTGCTGGGTGTTGAGCACGTTGACGTTGCGGAACAGCGCGGACGGGCAGCCGTGGCTGACCGCCGCGACCTGGCCCGGCTGGGCCTTGCCGCAGTTGAAGGCGCCGCCGAGGACGTAGGTCTGCGGGCCGCCGACGGCGCTCATCGAGCCCCAGAAGTCGGTGGTGGTGGCCTGGTACGCGAAGTCCTTGACCTGCCCGGCCAGCCGGCCGTTGCGGATCGCGTAGGCGCGCTGGCCGGTGAACTGGAAGTTGTAGCGCTGCATGTCGATCGACCAGGAGCGGTCGCCGACGATGTACAGGCCCTTCTCCACGCCCTCGAACAGGCCCTCGGTGTCCGGGCCGCCCTCGACCGGCTGGAGCGAGACGTTCGCCATCCGCTGCACCGGCACGTGGCCGGGGGAGTCGGCGAACGCGCAGCCGTTGGAGCGGCCGAGGCCCTTCAGCCGTGCCATCCGGCGGTCCAGTTGGTACCCGACCAGCACGCCGTCCTTGACCAGGTCCCAGGACTGGGTGGCCACGCCCTCGTCGTCGTAGCCGATGGTGGACAGGCCGTGCTCGGCCGTGCGGTCACCGGTGACGTGCATCAGCTCGGAGCCGTACCGCAGCGAGCCCAGCTTGTCGAAGGTGGCGAACGAGGTGCCGGCGTACGCGGCCTCGTAGCCCAGCGCGCGGTCCAGCTCGGTGGCGTGGCCGATCGACTCGTGGATGGTGAGCCAGAGGTTGGACGGGTCGATCACCAGGTCGTAGCTGCCGGGCTCGACGCCGGGGGCCTTCATCTTCTCGGCGAGCAGCTCGGGCAGCTCGGCCAGCTCCCTGTTCCAGTCCCAGCCGGTGCCGGTCAGGTACTCCCAGCCGCGGCCGGCCGGCGGCGCGATGGTGCTCATCGAGTCGAAGGCGCCGGTGCGCTCGTCGACCGAGGTGGCCTCCAGCTGCGGGTACAGCCGGATCCGCTGCTGGGTGGTGACGGTGCCCGCGGTGTCCGCGTAGAACTTGTTCTCCTGCACGGTCAGCAGCGAGGCCGAGACGTGCGAGACGCCGTCGGCGGCCAGCAGCCGGCCGCTCCAGTCGGCGAGCAGGGCGGTCTTCTCGGCGTCCGGGACCTCGAACGGGTTGCGCTCGTAGGAGGAGACCCAGGTGGCGTCGGGGTAGACCGGCTCGTCCGCGAGCTCGACCAGGTCCTCGGAGCCGGCCGCCCGGCTGATCCCGCCGGACAGCCGGGCGACCGCCACCGCCTGCTCGGCGACCCGGGCCGCCGCCGCGGTGGTGAGGTCGACGCCGGCCGCGAAGCCCCAGGCGCCGTCCAGCAACACCCGTACCGCGAAGCCGAGTTGCACGGCGTCCGAGCTGCCGGACGGGCGGGCGTCGCGCAGCCGCCAGGACGCGCTGCGCACCCGCTCCAGCCGGAAGTCGGCGTGCGCCGCGCCGAGTTCGCGGGCCCGGGTGAGGGCCGCGTCGGCGAGGGTGCGCAGCGGATAGGCGAGGAACAGCGGATCGACGGCGCGGCTGTTCGGCGCGCCGGCGCTGGAGGTGGGCGGCATCAGGCTCCCCGGTTCGGGTCAACGGCGGGTGCCCCCGGGACAGGGGCGCCCACATCGCATCATTCCCGTCCAGGGGATTGCGAGCCAAGCGGATTTCCCGTCGGCGTGTCAGCGGGCCCGTGCGCGCCGCGGGGCGGCACCGGGAGACCTCCCGGGTGCCGCCCCGCGCCGGCCCGCCGGAGGTCAGGCCACCGTCTCCCACCAGCCGTCGAGCTCCGGCGGGTTGTCGACGTCGACCCGTTGGCCGGGGCGCGGCACCGCCAGCGGGACGGCCTGGGCCTTGGCCTCCGCGAGCAGCCGCTCGACCGGCTCGGCCCACGGGTGCAGGCCGAGGTTGAAGGTGCACCAGTGCACCGGTATCAACAGCTCGGCGCGCAGGTCGAGGTGGGCGCGGACGGCGTCCTCCGGCGTCATGTGGATGTCGGGCCAGGCCATGTCGTACGCGCCGATCTGGACCAGGGCGGCGTCGAACGGGCCGTGCTGCTCGCCGATCCGGGCGTAGCCCTCGAAGTACCCGGAGTCACCGGTGTAGTAGACCTTGCGGGACGGGCCGGCGATCACCCAGGAGCCCCAGAGCGTGGTGTTGCGGGTCGTGCCGCGGCCGGAGAAGTGGTGCGCCGAGGTCAGCGTGAGGGTCAGTTCGCCGAGGGTGCAGGTCTCGTCCCAGTCCAGCTCGATGATGCGGTGCTCGGGCACGCCCCAGCGGCGCAGGTGGCCGCCGATGCCGAGCGGCACCGCGAACGGCGCCGACTGCAGCTCCACCAGCTGCTTGACGGTCGCCATGTCGAGGTGGTCGTAGTGGTCGTGCGAGATCAGGACCGCGTCCACCGGCGGCAGCTCGGCCAGCCCGACGGGCACCGGGTGCAGCCGCTTGGGGCCGACCTGGTGGACGGGGGAGCAGCGGTCGGACCAGATCGGGTCGATCAGCACCCGGGTGCCCTGGACCTCGACCAGTGCCGAGGCGTGGCCGTACCAGACCACCTCGACGCCCTCGGCGGCCGGCCGGGTGGAGCCGTCGGAGGTGCGCTCCATCGGCACCGGTCGGCCGGGGCGGCGCGCGGCGCGGTCGTCGAGCAGCATCCGGCGGAAGGTGTCGCCGTCGGGCCGTCCGGGCTCCTGCCGGGCGAGCTGGCTCGGGGCGTTGTGGAAGACGCCGTCGCGGTACTGCGGGGAGTTGCGGACCCGGTCGTCCCGGGTGCCGTCCGGTCGCCGGCCGAACGCGGCCGGCAGGTCGCGCAGCGACCAGACGGCGGCGCCGGCCGCGGTGGCCAGTGCGGTCAGGGCCAGCAGCCGGGCACGTCGGCCGCCACCACTGCTTCGGGGGTGCTTGCTCATCCGCGTTCCGATTCCCTCGTCTCGTTCCCGGCCGCCGGGCCGGACCACTCGCGGGCCGCCGGGTGGTCCGGCGGGCCCAGTGAGCAACGGGTGTGACCGGTCCATGGTTCCCCCTCGGGGGTGCGTCGGGCCAGGTCCGGGGCGTACGTATTGTCGGGAAGCGACAGATACCGTGTGGCGGACCTGTCGGAGCCGTAGGGGCCGCGCCCTCGACCGGACCGATACCGTCACAGTGCGTACGCATGCAGGTCAACTAGGAGAGAGGTGGACCGTTGAGCCGCTCGGTTCTCGTCACCGGAGGCAACCGGGGCATCGGCCTCGCGATTGCCGAGGCCTTCGCCGAGGCCGGCGACAAGGTCGCGATCACCAGCCGCTCGGGCGAGGTCCCGGAGCAGCTGGCCAAGTTCGACGTGCTCGCAGTCCGCTGCGACATCACCGACGCCGCGCAGGTCGATGCGGCGTTCACCGAGATCGAGGCCGCGAACGGCCCGGTCGAGGTGCTGGTCGCCAACGCCGGCATCACCAAGGACACCCTGCTGCTGCGGATGTCCGAGGACGACTTCGCGTCGGTGCTGGACACCAACCTGACCGGCACCTTCCGGGTGGTCAAGCGTGCCTCCGCGAAGATGCTGCGGGCCCGCAAGGGCCGCGTCGTGCTGATCTCCTCGGTGGTCGGCCTCACCGGCTCGCCGGGCCAGGCGAACTACGCCGCGTCCAAGTCCGGCCTGGTCGGCTTCGCCCGTTCGCTGGCCCGTGAGCTGGGCTCGCGCAACATCACCGTCAACGTGGTCTCCCCGGGCTTCGTGGACACCGACATGACCGCCGTGCTCACCGACGAGCGCCGCGCGGAGATCGTCGCCGGCGTGCCGCTCGGCCGTTACGCCGCGCCTGCCGAGATCGCCTCGGCCGTGCGCTTCCTCGCTTCGGACGAGGCCGCATACATCACCGGAGCCGTCATTCCCGTCGACGGCGGATTGGGCATGGGTCACTGAGCAACATGAGCGGAATCCTTGCAGGCAAGCGGATCCTGATCACCGGCGTGCTGATGGAGTCCTCCATCGCGTTCCACACCGCCAAGCTGGCGCAGGAGCAGGGCGCCGAGATCATCCTGACCGCCTTCCCCCGGCCCAGCCTGACCGAGCGGATCGCCAAGAAGCTGCCCGCCCCGGCGAAGGTCCTGGAGCTGGACGTCTCCAGCGAGGAGCAGCTGGCGGGCATCGCCGACAAGGTGCGCGAGCACCTGCCGACCCTGGACGGCATCGTCCACTCGATCGGTTTCGCCCCGCAGGACGCGCTGGGCGGCAACTTCCTGAACACGCCGTGGGAGTCCGTGGCGACCGCCATGCACGTCTCGGCGTTCTCGCTGAAGTCGCTGACCATGGCGCTGCTCCCGCTGATGCAGGACGGCGGCTCGGTGGTCGGTCTGACCTTCGACGCGCAGTTCGCCTGGCCGAAGTACGACTGGATGGGCCCGGCCAAGGCCGCCCTGGAGGCCACCAGCCGTTACATGGCGCGTGACCTCGGTGAGCGCAACATCCGCTGCAACCTGGTCTCGGCCGGTCCGATCGGTTCGATGGCCGCCAAGTCCATCCCGGGCTTCGGCGAGCTGGCCGACACCTGGAACCACCGTTCCCCGCTGAAGTGGGACCTCAACGACCCGGAGCCGGCCGGCCGCGGTGTCGTGGCCCTGCTCTCGGACTGGTTCCCGAAGACCACCGGCGAGATCATCCACGTCGACGGCGGTCTGCACGCCATCGGCGCCTGACACCTCCGGTACGCCGACTGCCCGGCCCGCTCCTCGGAGCGGCGCCGGGCAGTGTGCTGTCCGGGGCGGGCGGGGCGGGTCCGGCCGGGGCCGCGGTCAGCTGTCGGGGCCGCAGGCGCCGATCGCGCGGCCGGCCTCGGTGGAGGCGGCCTGGGTGTCCCGGGCCCGGATGCCGTCGATGATCCCCCGGTGGCTGAGGAAGCGGTCCGGGACGAGCTCGGGGCCGACGTCCCGGCGCAGGTGGGCCCGGGTGACCTCGCCGAGGTCGGCGTAGACGGCGGCGAGCACGTCGTTGTGCGCGGCGGCGACCACGGCCTGATGGAAGGCGGCGTCGGCCTGGACGAAGTCCTCCGGGTCCCCGGCCTCCCAGGCGGCGTCCCGGCGGGCCAGGGTGGACTCCAGCAGCTCCAGGTCCCGGTCGTTGCGGCGCAGGGCGGCCAGCCCGGCCGCCGCCGTCTCCAGGGTGGCCCGCAGCTCGGCGACCTGGGCGCCGTCGGCGTCGGCGAACCGCCGGTGCATCACCCCGGCCAGCTCGCTGGTGGCCAGCACGTAGGTGCCGGAGCCCTGGCGGATGTCCAGCAGCCCGTTGTGGGCGAGCGCCCGCACGGCCTCGCGGACGGTGTTGCGGGCCACCCCGAGCTGTTCGACCAGCTCGGACTCGGTGGGGATGCGCGAGCCGACCGGCCACTCGCCCGAGGTGATCTGTCCGCGCAGTTGCGCGATCACCTGATCGGACAGCGGTGCGCGACGCGTGGTCGACAGGGCCATGGATCGGGACTCCTTGCGGATGGGTCGAGGGGCTCCAGGATAGCGGTGTGCATTAATTCATCCCATGATTCTATGATGGTCGCTATGTCGACCGCAGCAGAGCCCACCACGACCGACGGCGCCGCCCTCCGTCCACCGCTCGACCGGCCAGCCGAGCCCGCCGCCGAGCCCTCGGCCCCGCCCGCCTCCACCCGCTCCCGGTACCTCTCCTGGCTGCTGGCCGCCGCCGTCGTGGCCGCCGCGCTCAACCTGCGTCCGGTGGTCACCAGCCTCGGCCCGCTGCTCGACCAGGTCCGCGCGGGCCTCGGCATGAGCGCCGCCGCGGCCGGCTTGCTCACCGCCGTCCCCTCGCTCTGCTTCGCGGTCTTCGGCATCGCCGCGCCCGCACTGGCCCGCCGGATCGGGCCGATCGCGGTGGTCGCCGCCGGCATGGGCGCCGTCACCGTCGGCCTGCTGGCCCGTGCCTTCACCGGCAGCACCGCGTTCTTCCTGCTGCTCACCGCGGTCGCGCTGGCCGGTGTCGCGGTCTCCAACGTGCTGCTGCCCGTGGTCATCAAGCGCTACTTCCCGGACCGGGTCGGCCCGATGATCGGCCTCTACTCGATGGCCCTGTCGGTCGGCACCTCGGCCGCGGCCGCCGCCGCCGTGCCGCTGACCACCGCCCTCGGCGGCAGCTGGCGCCTGGGCCTGGGCATCTGGGGGCTGCTCGGCGCGGTCGCGCTGGTGCTCTGGGTGGTCACCGCGCTGCTGCGGCGCGGGGGCACCGCCGGCGGCCCGGCCCGGCACACCGCCGCCGCCCGGCTGCCGATCCTGCGCAGCCGCACCGCGTGGGCCCTGGCCGCCTTCTTCGGCCTGCAGTCCACCAGCGCGTACGCGGCGATGGGCTGGCTGCCCAAGATCTACCAGGACGCCGGAGTGTCCGAGGGCGCGTCCGGGGTGCTGCTGGCGCTGGTGATGGTGGTCAGCGTGCCCGCCTCGTTCGTGCTGCCGAACCTGGCCGTGCGCCGCGGTGACCAGCGGATCTTCGTGGTGGTGCTGGGCCTGTGCGGGATCGCCGGCTACACCGGCCTGGCACTGGCCGCCGGCACCGCCTCCTGGCTCTGGGCCGGCCTGGTGGGGCTGTCCATGTGCGCCTTCCCGCTCGCCCTGACCATGATCGGCCTGCGCGCCCGCACCGCCGGCGGGGTCACCCAGCTGTCGGCGTTCGCCCAGAGCCTCGGCTACCTGATCTCGATCCCCGGCCCGATCCTGGTGGGCAGCCTCTACCAGTCCACCGGTGGCTGGTACCTGCCGCTGGGCCTCCTGGCCCTGCTGCTGGTCCCGCAGATGGCGGTCGGCCTGCGCGCCGCCAGGCCGCGGCACATCGAGGACGAGGCCCGGACTGCCGCCTGACCCCACCCGGCGGTCCGGGCCGGCCGGCGGGGATGCGAGACTGCCGGTATGCCAGTCCTCGAACCGAATCCCCAGAACGGCCAGAAGAAGCTGCTCCAGCTGCTGGGCCTGATCGCCGCGGTCGTGGTGGTGGTCGGCGTGATCGCCGCCTTCGCCGCCGACCTGGGCTGACGGTGGCACGGCGCAGCCGCTCCACTCCTGCGGGTGGCGGAGTTGTGGAGCACGCGCCCGGCGGCTGATTTTCTGCGAAGCTCTGGGGGTATGAGCGCCGATACACCCCGAAGGATCATCGTTCTCCGCCACGCCCGGGCCGACTGGCCGAACCAGGTCGCCGACCACGAGCGGCCGCTGGCCGACCGCGGCCGGCTGCAGGCCGCCGAGGCCGGCCAGTGGCTGGTCGACTCCGGTATCAACCCCGACCACGTGCTCTGCTCCAGCGCCCTGCGCACCCGGGAGACCTGGAAGCTGGTCGCGCACGAGCTGCCCAAGCGGCACCGCCGGGCCGTGTTCGAGGAACGGGTGTACGAGGCCAGTCCCGGCCAGATCATCGAGGTCCTGCAGGAGACCCCGGACGACACCGCCGACCTGCTGCTGGTCGGCCACAACCCCGGCGTGCTCGGGCTGACCCAGGTGCTCGCGGGGGACCACGGCGACACCGACGCGCTCAACCGGCTGAGGCTGAACGGCTTCCCGACCGGCGCGATCGCCGTGCTGAGCTTCACCGGCTCCTGGAAGGGCGTGGAGCCCGGGGTCGCCAAGCTCGACTCGTACCACACGCTGCCCGAGTAGCCCCGGGCACGACAAAGGGGCCGGGCCCGCACGCGGATCCCGGCCCCCGCGTGCCGCGCTCGGTCGGCGCCGCGGTCAGTCGGTGGGCGTGCCGTCCAGCTCGTCGGCCGCCTCGACCTCCTCGCGGGTGATCCCGAGCAGATACAGCACGGTGTCCAGGAACGGGACGTTCACGGCCACCTCGGCGGCCTCCTGGACCACCGGCTTGGCGTTGAAGGCCACCCCGAGCCCGGCCGCGTTCAGCATGTCCAGGTCGTTGGCGCCGTCGCCGATCGCGACCGTCTGGGCCAGCGGCACCCGGGCCTGCTCGGCGAACCGCGCCAGCCAGCGGGCCTTGCCCGCACGGTCCACGATCTCCCCGGTGACCCGGCCGGTGAACTTCCCGTCCTCGACCTCCAGGGTGTTGGCGGCCGCGAAATCCAGCCCCAGCAGCTCCACCAGGTGGTCGGTGACCTGCGTGAACCCGCCGGAGACGATGCCCACCTGGTAGCCGAGCCGCTGGAGGGTGCGGATCAGCGTCCGGGCACCGGGGGTCAGCCGGACCTCGGTGCGCACCTTCTCCACCACGGCGGCGTCCAGGCCGGCCAGCAGCGCGACCCGGGCCCGCAGCGACTCCGCGAAGTCCAGCTCGCCGCGCATCGCCGCGGCGGTCACCCCGGCGACCTCCTGCTCGCAGCCGGCGTGCGCCGCGAACAGCTCGATCACCTCGTCCTGGATCAGCGTGGAGTCGACGTCCATCACCACCAGCCGCTTGGCGCGCCGGTGCAGGCCCGCCTCGGCCACCGCGACGTCGATCCGCCGGGCCGCGGCCTCCTGGGCCAGCTCGGTGCGCAACAGCTCGGTGCCGACCCCGGAGACGGTCAGCTCGACGGCGGTCACCGGGTACTTGGCCAGCCGGAACACCCGGTCGATGTTGCCGCCGGCGTCGGAGATCCGGCGGCTCAGCGCGGCCACCGCCGTCGCGGTCAGCGGGTGGCCGAGCACCGTGACGTGCGAGCGGCCCTCGCGGCGCGGCCGGTTGTCGCCGAGGCCCGAGATGACCTCCGCCTGGAGCTTCATCTCCTCGGCCCAGCGGTGCACGGTGACCCGCAGCGCGCCCTCGGCGTCCGCCGCGGCCGGCGGCGTGACCAGCGCGCACAGCGTTATCCGGCCACGGGTGACCATCTGTTCGAAGTCGATCACGTCGACGCCGAAGTCGCCGAGCGTGGTGAACAGGCCCGCCGTGATGCCGGGGCGGTCCTTGCCGAACACCTTGACCAGCAGCGTGCGCTCGTCGGCGGTCCGGGGCTGTGAGACGGGGAGGGGCTCAGCGGCCGGATCAGTTGCGTTCATGGTGCCTCCCACGCTACCGGGCGGGGCCCCGGGCCCACCGCACCGGTCCGCACACTGGGACGGCGGCCGGACGCGCCGTGTCACCGCGCGCCACGTGGTCTGTTGCCACCAGGTCACAGTCCCGGAGGTGACTTTCAGGTACGGCCCCGCGGCTGGAATGATTCCCCCCGTCAGAAGACGTGGGCCCCCGCACCGGGGGCGGACCGGGGGACCGAGAGAGCGGGGCAGGCCGACAGTGCCGCAACTCGTACTAGAGCTCAACGGGCAGCGGCGGGTACTGGAACCCGGCCGCAGCTACACCATCGGACGGGACCCGAACTCGGACTTCCCGTTCGACGACGCCAGGGTCTCCTGGCGGCACGCCACCATCTCCTTCACCGGGACGGCCTGGCAGCTGGACGACCACGGTTCCACCAACGGCACCTTCGCCGGCGGAACCCGTACGCTGCACGTCCCGCTGCAGCCGGGCGCGGTGGTCAACCTGGGCAACCCGGACAACGGACCGCGGCTGAGCTTCTCCGCCCCGGCCGTCGCCGCGCCCGCCGAGGCGATGGGCAACATCCACGAGGCGACCACCCGGCGCACCGCACCGGGCGCCCCGCAGCCGTGGAACACCCCGCAGCCGCCGCCCGCGCAGCAGCCGCCGGTCCAGGCCCCGCCGGTCCAGCAGCAGTGGGACGCGCCCACCCCGCAGCCGGGCTTCCCGCAGCAGCAGTCCTTCCCGGCCGAGCCCGGCGAGTTCCGCACCGGCCCGCAGCACGTCCCGGTGCCGGCCCAGCAGGGCCACCCGGAGCCCGTCGGCGGCCTCGGCCACCCGACGATGGTCCGTAACCTCACCGCGGGCAGCCGCACCATCCGGATCGGCCGCGCGCTCGACAACGACATCGTGGTCTCCGACCTCCAGGTCTCCCGCCACCACGCCGAGCTGCGCCAGCTGCCGGACGGCCGCTGGGAGATCGTCGACCTCGGCAGCCACAACGGCATCTTCCTCAACGGCCAGCCGGTCCAGCGCCAGCTGATGGGCCCGCAGGACCGTCTCACCGTCGGCCACTCCAGCTTCATCCTGGTCGGCGACCAGCTGCAGGAGTTCGTCGACACCGGCGCCGTCACCTTCTCCGCCCACCACCTGACCGTCGAGGTCGACTTCAAGGGCGGCAAGAAGGTCCTGCTGAACGACGTCAGCTTCTCCGTCCCGGAGAAGTCCCTGGTCGCGGTGATCGGCCCGTCCGGCTCCGGCAAGTCCACCCTGCTGCGCGCCCTCACCGGCTACCGTCCCGCCGACCGCGGCGAGGTCCGGTACGACGGCCGCAACCTCTACAAGCAGTTCGCCGAACTGCGCTCCCGGATCGGCCTGGTCCCGCAGTCCGAGATCCTGCACAAGGAACTCACCGTCCGCAGCGGCCTCAAGTACGCCGCCCGGCTGCGCTTCCCCGGCGACACCGAGGCGGCCGAGCGCGAGCGCCGGATCGACGAGGTGCTGTACGAGCTGCGCCTCGACAAGCGGGCCGACAACCGGATCACCGCGCTCTCCGGCGGTCAGCAGAAGCGCGTCTCGGTGGCCCTGGAGCTGCTCACCAAGCCGTCCCTGATCTTCCTGGACGAGCCCACCTCCGGCCTCGACCCGGGCATGGACCGCGAGGTCATGCAGACCCTGCGCGGCCTGGCCGACGACGGCCGCACCGTCCTGGTGGTCACCCACTCGGTGGCCGAACTGGCGCTGTGCGACCGCCTGCTGGTGATGGCGCCGGGCGGCTCGGTGGCGTACTTCGGCCCGCCCGGACAGGCCCTGCACTTCTTCGGCTACGAGACCTGGGCCGACGTCTTCCAGGCCTTCGAGAACTACCCCGACCACGACTGGGCCGGCCGCTACCGCGGCTCGGTGCACTACCAGGAGTACTCGGCGGCGGTCGACGCGGTCGCCACCCAGTCCGCGCCCAACGTGCACAACCAGGTCCGGCCGCCCAAGCCGCAGAGCTGGGGCTCCCAGCTGTGGACGCTGATCCGCCGCTACCTGGCCGTCATCGCCTCCGACCGCGGCTTCCTCGCGCTGTCGGTGATCCTGCCGCTGGTGCTCGGCGGGGTCTCGGCGGTGATCCCGTCCAAGTTCGGCCTCGCCGCGGGCGACGGCCCCGCCGGGCGCAACCAGATCGCCAGCATGATCCTGCTGGTGCTCGCGTTCGGCGCCTGCCTGTCCGGCTCGGCGAACTCGGTCCGCGAGCTGATCAAGGAACGGGCGATCTACGAACGGGAACGCGCCACCGGGCTCTCCCGGTCCGCGTACCTGATGTCGAAGATCATCGTGCTCGGGGTGATCAGCTTCCTCCAGGGCGGGATCATCTCGGCGATCGGCTTCGGGGTGCGCAAACTCCCCGCCGAGGGCCTGGTGTTCAAGCACTCCCCGGCGGTCGAGATGGCCATCGCCATCATCCTGCTCAGCTTCACTTCGATGATGGTCGGCCTGGTCATCTCCGCCCTGGTGAAGACCGCCGAGAAGACCATGCCGCTGCTGGTGATGTTCGCCATCGTCCAGATGGTCTTCACCGGCGCGATCTTCCAGCTCTTCGACAAGCCGGGCCTGGAGCAGCTCGCCTGGCTGATGCCCGCCCGCTGGGGCGTGGCCGGCGCCGGCACCACCCTCGACCTGGCGCACATCGCGCCGGTCGCCCAGGCCAAGCCGCCGGCGGCCGCGCCGATCGACGCCCTGTGGGACCACTCGGCCGGCATCTGGGTGCTCAACTGCCTCGCCATGGTGGTCATCTCGGTCGGCCTCGCGTTTCTGATCCAGCGCCTCCAGCGCCGGCACGAGCCCGAGGTCATGCAGAAGGGCTGACCGGCCCCCGCCACTCCGGCCCCACCGGCCACCCCGGCCCCACCGGCCACCCCAGCACCGCCGACGGGCGGCGCCCCGCACCGGGCGCCGCCCGTCGGCGCACCCGGGCCGCCCCGGGCCCGCCCCCGGGTCCTACGCCGCAGGTCCCGGGCCGCTGGTCGTACGACCGTCCCGGCCATCGGCCGACGCCCGGCCCGCCGACCCGGCGGTAGCGTGGTCGCATGTCCCCGGAACCGGCCGTCCCGCCCGAGCAGGTCAGCGCCTGCGACCCGTGCCTCGGCGGCATCGAGGCCATCAGCACGGCGGTCCTGGCGATGAGCCGCCACCTGGAGGTCCGCGAGGTCCTGCGCCGGATCACCGCCTCCGCCCGCACCCTGCTGAACGCCGAGTACGCCGCCCTCGGCGTCCCCGACGACCACGGCGGCTTCGCCCAGTTCGTGGTGGACGGCGTCAGCGACGAGCAGTGGAAGGCGATCGGCCCGCTGCCGCGCCAGCACGGCGTCCTCGCCGCGATGCTCCACCGGATGACCCCCACCCGGCTCACCGACGTCCGGCAGGCCCCCGACTTCGGCGGCTGGCCCCCGGCCCACCCGGAGCTCAAGGACTTCCTCGGCATGCCCATCGTCGACGGCACCGAGATCGTCGGAGCGCTGTTCCTGGCCAACAAACAGAGCCACCCCGCTGCCGCCGCACCCGGCAGCTGCGGCCCCCGGCCCGGTTTCACCGCCCACGACGAGGAACTGCTGCGGATCCTCACCGCCCACGCCGCCCTCGCCCTCGGCAACGCCCGCCTCTACGAGCGCAGCCGCGAACTCACCCTCGCCGGCGAACGCGCCCGGATCGCCCACGACCTCCACGACGCCGTCTCGCAGAAGCTCTTCTCGCTGCGCCTGACTGCCAAGGCGGCCGCCACCCTGGTCGACCGCGATCCGGCCCGGGCCCGCGCGGAACTCGCCGAGGTCGCCAAGCTCGCCGCCGAGGCCGCCGACGAACTGCGCGCCGTGGTGGTCGAGCTGCGCCCGGCCGCGCTGGAGGAGGACGGTCTGGTCGCCACCCTCGCCTCCCAGGTGCAGGTGCTCGACCGCGCCCACAGCGCCGACGTCAGCTTCCGGCAGTGCGACGTCAGGGCGCTGCCGCCGGCCCGCGAGGCGGCGCTGCTGCGGGTCGCCCAGGAGGCCCTGCACAACGCGCTGCGGCACTCCGGCGCCGAGCGCGTCGCGGTCTCCCTCACCGGCACCGCGAGCCGCGGCGCGGTGCTGCGGATCACCGACGACGGCTGCGGCTTCGACCCGGAGTCCGTCCGCCGCGGCGGCCGGCACCTGGGACTGGTGTCGATGCGCGACCGTGCGGCCTCCGTCGGGGGCCGCCTCACCCTGGAATCGGCCCCCGGCAGGGGGACCGTGGTCGAGATGGAGGTCCCCGGTGCCTGACACCGACGCACCGATCCGCGTGCTGCTCGTCGACGACCACCAGGTGGTCCGGCGTGGCCTGCGGACCTTCCTGGAGGTCCAGGACGACATCGAGGTGGTCGGCGAGGCCGCCGACGGTGCCGAGGCCGTCGCCAGGACCCAGGAACTCGGCCCCGACGTGGTCCTGATGGACCTCAAGATGCCGGGCGTGGACGGCATCGAGGCGCTGCGGCTGCTCAAGGAGGAGGGCAGCCCGGCCCGGATCCTGATCGTCACCAGCTTCACCGAGCACCGCACCATGGTCCCGGCGCTGCGGGCCGGCGCGGCCGGCTACGTGTACAAGGACGTCGACCCCGAGGCGCTGGCCGGTGCGATCCGCTCGGTGCACGCCGGACACGTGCTGCTCCAGCCGGAGCTGGCCGCGGCCCTGCTCTCCGACGGCAACCCGCACGTCCCCCAGGGCCGGGGCGGCACCCTGACGGACCGTGAGCGCGAGGTGCTCGGCCACATCGCGGCCGGCCGCTCCAACCGCGAGATCGCCCGCTCGCTCCACCTGTCCGAGAAGACGGTCAAGACCCACGTCTCGAACATCCTGATGAAGCTGGACGTCGCCGACCGCACCCAGGCCGCCCTCTGGGCCGTCCGCAACGGCGCGGCCGGAGAGCTCTGACGCCCCGCCCCGGCCTGCCGCGTCAGCGCTCGTCGACCATCGCGTTGTACGCGGCGACCTGGGCCCGGCGGGCTGTGCGCTCCAGCGGCGCCAGGGTGGCCCGGCGGGCGGCCATCTCCGAGGCGCTGACCGCCGCGCCGTGGCTGCCGGACGCGATCGACAGCAGCGCCGAGACCTGCCGGGCGGACTCCAGGATCCGGACCGCCCGCGGCGGGTAGCCGGGCGCCAGCAGTTCGGCGTGCCCGCGCCGCCGGTACGCCTCCAGCGCCCGCAGCGTCTGGGGCCCGGCGCCGGCCACGTCCAGGCGGGCCAGCAGCGCGGTCGCCTCGCGCAGCCCGTCGGCCAGCTCCCGTTCGGCCTCGTGCAGCGAGGGCACGTCGGCGGGCGGCGCGTCGTTGACCTCGGCGCAGCGCCACAGCACGGTGGCCGAGCGGTCCCCGGCCGGCCCGAACACCTCCACCTCGGGCACCAGCCCGAGCGGCACCCCGACGGCCAGCACGGCCTCGCCGGCGCCGAGCGCCAGGTCGTTGAAGGCGGCCGGCCCGGTCAGTCCCAGCGGGTGCCCGGTCGCCGGCAGGGCGAGCCGAAGTCCCTTCACCCCCAGCACCCGCAGCCGCCCGAGCGCCCAGGTGAGCCCGTGCAGCTCGCCCGGGGCGTCGCCCGGCAGCCCGGTCACCCGGTGGCTCTCGTCGGCGTCCAGGACGGCCGCCGCCGCGTCGTCGGGGGAGGCACCGCCGTGCAGCAGGGCGTTGCCCCAGGCGGTCAGCCGGCCCGATCGCGGCTCTTCGTACGGATTCTCGGAAGGAGTAGCGAGCATCCAGCCAGCCTACGGACAACGCCGACATCGGGGTGGCGTAGGTTTGGCCTGTGCTGCGTGCGCCGCACCCGCTCCCGACCGTCCCAGTGGTGGAGCGGGCTGCCCGCCCGCGCCGACTGTCGACACGAGTGGACCGCACCCCGAGGACCTTCGCGCAGGTCACAGGGGCGGACCGAAACTGCATTGGGGAAGGCGTAGGCATGAGCGACGTGCTGGAGCTGGTGGACGTATCCGTGGTCCGGGAGGGGCGCGCACTCGTCGATCAGGTGTCCTGGTCGGTCGCCGAGGGCGAGCGCTGGGTCATCCTCGGCCCGAACGGAGCCGGCAAGACCACCCTGCTCCAGATCGCCGCCACCTATCTCTTCCCCACCGCCGGCGCCGCCGCCGTGCTGGGCGAGAAGCTCGGCGAGGTCGACGTCTTCGAGCTGCGCCAGCGGATCGGGCTGGCCAGCGCCGCGATGTTCGAGAAGCTGCCGCCCGAGCAGACCGTGCTGCAGTGCGTGCTCACCGCCGCCTACGGCATGACCGTCAGCTGGCGCGAGCAGTACGAGACCACCGACGAGCAGCGCGCCCTGGCCCTGCTCGACCGCCTGGGCATGTCCGGCTACACCGACCGCAAGTTCGGCACCCTCTCCGAGGGCGAGCGCAAGCGCACCCTGATCGCCCGCGCGCTGATGACCGACCCCGAGCTGCTGCTGCTCGACGAGCCGGCCGCCGGCCTCGACCTCGGCGGCCGCGAGGACCTGGTCCGCCGCCTCGGCGCGCTGGCCCAGGACGAGTACGCGCCGTCGATGGCGATGGTCACCCACCACGTCGAGGAGATCGCCCCCGGCTTCACCCACGTCCTGATGATCCGTCAGGGCAAGGTGCTGGTCGCGGGCCCGCTCGACACCACGCTGACGGCGCGCAACCTCTCGCTCTGCTTCGGCCTGCCGCTCACCCTGGAGCGTCACGGCGACCGCTGGTCGGCCCAGGGCCTGCCGCTCGGCTGAGCTCCGGAGCGCGCCACTGAACAACTGAACTTCGGCTGAAGCGGACCGGTCGTACGTGCGGCCGGTTTCCGCTGCTCCACCTGCGGGAACCTTCCGCCGCAAGACCGTTCCCTCCCTAGGATGGACCCGTGGACAGCTGGATCTGGTGGCTCCTCGCCGCCGTCGGCCTGGGCATACCTCTGGTGCTCACGGCCATGCCCGAGTTCGCCATGTTCGCGCTCGGCGCCGGCGCGGCGGCGCTCACGGCCGCGCTCGGAGCGGGGGTGGTCCTCCAGTTCCTGGTCTTCGTGGGGGTCTCCGTCGCACTCCTGGTCGTGGTCAGACCGGTGGCCTACCGCCTGCTGCGGAAGGGGCCGGAGATCCGCACCGGCGTCGACGCCCTGCCGGGCGCCTCGGCGGTGGTACAGGAAAGGGTCGACGCGGAGGGCGGGCGGATCAAGCTCAACGGCGAGATCTGGTCGGCCCGCGCACTCAACCCCGGCAGCGTCTACGAGCCGGGGCAGCAGGTCGACGTCGTCGAAATCCAGGGCGCTACCGCCCTGGTCGTCTAGGGGGAGAGTCGTGGAACCCGTCCTTATCGTCCTGGTCGTCCTGGTCGTGGTGGCCTTCATCGCACTGATCAAGACGATCCAGGTCATCCCGCAGGCCAGCGCCGCGATCGTGGAGCGCTTCGGCCGCTACACCCGCACGCTCGGTGCGGGCCTGAACATCGTGGTGCCGTTCATCGACACCATCCGCAACCGCATCGACCTGCGCGAGCAGGTCGTGCCGTTCCCGCCGCAGCCGGTGATCACCTCGGACAACCTGGTCGTCAACATCGACACCGTCATCTACTACCAGGTGACCGACGCCAGGGCCGCGACCTACGAGGTCGCCAGCTACATCCAGGCCATCGAGCAGCTCACCGTCACCACCCTGCGCAACATCATCGGCTCGATGGACCTGGAGTCCACCCTGACCTCCCGCGAGGTCATCAACGCGGGCCTGCGCGGCGTGCTGGACGAGGCCACCGGCCGCTGGGGCATCCGGGTCAACCGGGTCGAGCTGAAGGCGATCGAGCCGCCGACCTCCATCCAGGACTCGATGGAGAAGCAGATGCGCGCCGACCGCGACAAGCGCGCCGCGATCCTCACCGCCGAGGGCTCCCGCCAGGCGGCCATCCTCCGCGCCGAGGGCGAGAAGCAGGCCGCCGTCCTCCAGGCCGAGGGTGAGGCACAGGCCGCGGTGCTGCGCGCCGACGGTGAGGCCGCCGCGATCCGGACGGTGTTCGAGGCCATCCACGAGGGCGACGCCGACCAGAAGCTGCTCGCCTACCAGTACCTGCAGACCCTCCCCGAGCTGGCCAAGGGCGACTCCAACAAGCTCTGGATCATCCCGAGCGAGGTCGGCGACGCGCTCAAGGGCCTCGGCGGCGCCTTCACCGGCCTGACCGGCGGCGGCAACGGCGCGGCCCCGGCCGCGGGCCGCGTCCCGGTGGACCCGGCCGCCGGCCCGCGCCCGGTGGACACCGACACCAAGTCGGCCGCCCGCCCGCGCGTCGAGCCGACCCGCGAGTACCCGAAGCTCGACCCCGAGTGAGCTGACCGACGCCCCGCCCCGCCGAGGGCCCGCCCCGCGCACCGCCGGGGCGGGCCCTCGGCCGTGTCCGGCGCCGGCCCGGCCGCGGACGGCCCGGCCGGGAGCCCCGGTCCCCGCGCGCGAACGCGGGGCCGTCCGCATCCTGGAGGTGCCTGGCCGCCCACCGCCGTCCTCCGGCATGATCGGTGCCGACAGGACCGAGCGAGGGGATGACCGATGACACTCTGGGAGGGTGTGGCCGTACTGGTCGCCGGAGTCGGCGCCGGGACGATCAACACCATCGTCGGCTCGGGCACCCTCATCACCTTCCCGGTCCTGCTGGCCGTCGGCCTGCCGCCGGTCACCGCGAACGTCTCCAACACGCTCGGCCTGGTCCCCGGCTCGCTCAGCGGCGCGATCGGCTACCGCCGCGAACTGACCGGCCAGGGACGGCGGCTGGCCCGGCTCTCGGTGGCCTCCCTGATCGGCGGACTGATCGGCGCGGTCCTGCTGATCAGGCTCCCCGCCAAGGCCTTCGACGCGATCGTCCCGGTACTGATCCTGCTGGCGCTGGTGCTGGTCGTGCTCCAGCCCCGGGTCGCCCGCGCGGTCGCGGCCCGCCGTGCGGAGGCCGGCCCGCCGGCCGCCGAGGTCGGCCCGGTGCTGTTCACCGGCGTGCTGCTGGCCGGCGTCTACGGCGGCTACTTCGGCGCGGCCCAGGGCGTCCTGCTGCTCGCCCTGATGGGCATGCTGCTCCAGGACACGATGCAGCGGATCAACGCCACCAAGAACGTGCTCGCCATGATCGTCAACGGTGTGGCGGCGGTCTTCTTCCTCTTCACCTCCACCATCGACTGGACCGCCGTGCTGCTGATCGCGGTCGGCTCGGCCGCCGGCGGCCAGCTCGGCGCCAAGGTCGGCCGGCGCCTGCCGCCGCAGGTGCTGCGCGGGGTCATCGTGGTGGTCGGCCTGGTCGCGGTGACCCGGATGCTGCTCAGCTGACGCACCAGGCGGACTCGATCCGGGCCCGCCACCCTGGACGGGCGGATCGTCCGGTCCGCCGCCGTCCGCACCGCGGTGCTCCCGTACCGCCGAACCGATCCCGGAGGACCCCGATGGCCCTGGAAATGCGCGAGATCTGCGAACGCTGCGAGGTGTCGCTGAAGGCGGCGGACGCCGCCTTCATATGCTCCTACGAGTGCACCTTCTGCCCGGACTGCACCGCGGTGATGGCCGCCACCTGCCCCAACTGCGGTGGTGAGCTGCTCGCCCGCCCGCGCCGGGTCACCGCCTGAGACGACGAGAGGGACCCGATGACCAGCAGGGCCAGGCTGACCGAGGACGAGATCACCGCCGGCCTGGCCGGCCTGCCGGACTGGCGGCGCGAGGACGGCTCGATCGTCCGCACCGCGGAGACCGCGAGCTTCCCCACCGCGATCCGGGTGGTCGACGCCGTCGCGGTGGAGGCCGAGCGGCTGGACCACCACCCCGACATCGACATCCGCTGGCGAACCCTGCGCTTCGTCCTGTCCACCCACAGCGCGGGCGGCCTCACCGGACTCGACCTCACCCTCGCCGCCGTCATCGACGAGGCCCTGCGCGCCGCGGCCTGACCACCGGTCAGGGCCCGTCCCGCCCGGTACCGACCGATGCGCCCCGTTCGCCGTGAGATGCTGACCCACGGCAGCAAGCAGTCGGGACGGACGGAACGCATGGCTCAGGACCAGCCCCCCACCTCCGACCAGGGGTACCCGCACGACGCCACCGGCCAGCAGCCGGTCGGCTACGACCAGCAGGCCTGGTACCCCCAGCAGACGGAGGCCGCCGGCACCCCGTGGACGCCCGAGGCCGGCTACCAGCAGCCGTACGCGGCGCCCGCCGGGGCCCAGCCCTGGCAGCCGGGCGACCAGTGGGAGACCGCGGCCCCGCAGCAGCAGCCCGACCAGTCCGGCTACTACACCGGCTACCCCGCGGACTCCTACGGCTACCAGGCCGGGTCCGGCTACCCGGGCGTTCCCGGGAACGACCAGCAGCTCTACGCCCCGGCCGGCACCGGGGACGGCTACGGCGGATACCTCCCGTACGAGCCGTCCCCCGCCACCGAGTTCGGGACGGGCTACCCGGACGCCACCCCCGCGCAGCCGTACGCGGACCCCGCCCAGGGCTACACCGGGACGGAGGCCTACGCCGGGACGGACCAGGGCTACACCGGGACGGAGGCCTACGCCGGGACGGACCAGGGCTACACCGGGACCGACCAGGCGTACCCGGGTGCCGCGGTGCCCGCCCGGCCCGTCGCACCGCCGCAGCCCGTCGGGCGGCCGTCCTTCCCGGGCAGCGCCGGGGACGCCGACGCCGAGGGCACCGCAGGGCGCACCGAGGGGCCGGCCGGGCCGGGCAAGGGCACGCTGATCGACCGGGCCAGGGCCGCCGCGGGCAACGTCGTCTCCGGCGAGCACGCCCCGAGCCGCCGCGCCCTGCTCCTGCGCGCCGGCGCCGGCGTCGCGGCACTGGCGGTGCTGGTGACGGCCGGCGTGCTGGTGACCGGCGAGGACGGCGACCCGGGCACGGCGGCCGCGGACGTCCCCGTCAGCCAGAACATCTCGGTCGCCCACGAGCGGGCCTGGGCCGCCCAGCCCGCCGCCGCTCCGGCCGACGGCACCGACGACACCCTGGTCGGCAGCTGGCTGCTCGCCGACGCGGTGGTCCGCGCCGACGGCTCGGGCGTGCAGGCCTACGGCCTCGCCGACGGCAAGCCGACCTGGTCCGTCCCGGCGCCCGCGGCGGGCGCCGTGCCGTGCGGACTCAGCCAGGGCGTCAACGCCAAGGGCCTGGGCGCGGTGCTCTTCCGGCCCGCGGCCGACCCCAAGACCCCGTGCACCATGCTGAGCGTGGTCGACACCAAGACCGGCAAGGGCACCTGGACCAAGACCCTGTCCGAGTCGAAGGACCCCTACACCGCGCACGTCGCCGTCACCGACGACAAGGTGATCGCGATCGGCGAGGACAGGGTGGCGGCCTGGGCGGCCGAGGACGGCAAGGACCTGTGGCAGTACGCGGGCCAGGGGAAGTTCTGCACCCTGTCCGGCGGCGCCGGCGGTGCCACCGTCGTCCTGCACAGCAGCTGCGCCGACTCCGCCCCGGTGGACCAGGCCGTGGCCCTGAACGCCAACGACGGCAAGGTCACGTGGTGGCGCGGCCTGAACAACCAGCCGAAGACCGTCACCGTGCTGTCCGCCGAGCCGGCGGCGGTACTCACCACCGGGGAGAAGCCCGCCGACGACCGGGTCTTCGCCTGGGGCCCGACCGGCGATCCCGCCGCCGAGATCCCGGTGACGGCCGACGGCGGCCGGCTCGACGTCACCCGCGGCACCTTCGACGCCGCACCGGCCGTGTACTTCCACGAACACACCATGATCGCCACCGTCGGCCCGGCCGACGGCGGCGCTCCGGCGGTGGTCGCGTACGACCTCACCACCGGCAAGTCCGTCTGGCGCACGGCCGTCGCGGAGAAGAGCAAGTCCCGGGCCGTCGGCCTGGACGCCGGGGGCCTGCTGCTGGCCGTCGACGAGCGCCTGGACCAGCCCGCCCACATCAGCCGCTTCGCGCTGGCCGGCGGCCAGGAGACCCAGGGCGGCGCGTTCCCGCAGGGCACCGGCTCGCTGCTCACCGCCGGGCGGCTGATCAGCGGCGGCGACAAGGTGGTGGCGGTGCCGGAGCACGCCAACAACTTCGGCGTCGCGACGGCCTTCCGCAGCAAGGGCTGACGGGACGCACAGGGTGGGCCGACCTGTCCCCCGACCGGGTCGGCCCACCGGCTCTAGGCGGTGGCGGGCAGCCAGGCCGCCAGGTCACCGAGGTCGCCCTCGCGCAGCCCGAGCGCCAGCATCAGGGTGGCCTCGGGCGTCGGCTCGAACGGCCGCCGCAGCAGCGTCATCCCGGCCTGCTCCGGAGTCCGGTCGGCCTTGCGCTGGTTGTCCTCGGCGCAGGCCGCGACGGTGTTCAGCCAGCTGTCGGCGCCCCCGCGCGACCTCGGCACGAGGTGGTCCACCGTGCTCGCCCGGCGCCCGCAGTAGGCGCAGACGTGCTGGTCGCGGACCAGCACCCCGCGCCGCGACCACGGGGCCCGTTGTCGGAACGGCACCCTGACGTAGCGTTGGAGTCTGATCACCCGGGGCACCGGGATCGACACCCCGGTACCGCGGACGACCCGCAGCGGATGGGCCTGCTCGACGACGGCCTTGTCCTGCAGTACGAGCACCACGGCGCGCTTCAGCGAGACCGTGGTGAGCGGCTCGTAGCTCGCGTTCAGAACCAGCGTGTTGCGCATCTTCAGGCCACCTCCCTGCAGACCGTGCCGACGGCACGGCCGCCCTGTCACCACCCCTGCGGCGGTGGCTCCACTGTGACCGTGAGCCACCCCGGGTAACAACGGAATTTCCGCGCTCCCGGGGCGACCGGCCGAAACCCCCTGGCCACGACCGCGTACTCTCTACAACGCTGGAGTCGTCCAGGCACACGGCCCGAGGGAACGGGCCGACCGGCGTGCCGGGCGCCCGATCCAAGGAGAAGCGTGACCGTGACGGACATCGTCGACGAGCTGCGGTGGCGTGGGCTGATCGCCCTGTCCACCGACGAGGACGCACTGCGCAAGGCGTTCGCGGACGGCCCGGTCACCTTCTATTGCGGCTTCGACCCGACGGCCCCGAGCCTGCACCTCGGCAACCTGGTGCAGATCCTCACCATGCGCCGCCTCCAGCAGGCCGGAAACCTCCCGCTCGGCCTGGTCGGCGGCGCCACCGGCCTGATCGGCGACCCCAAGCCGACCGCGGAGCGCGTCCTCAACGACCCCGAGACGGTCTCCGCCTGGGTCGACCGCCTGCGCGGCCAGATCTCCCGCTTCCTCGACTTCGAGGGCGAGTTCGCGGCCCGCATGGTCAACAACCTGGACTGGACGTCCGGGATGTCGGCCATCAGCCTGCTGCGGGACGTCGGCAAGTACTTCCGCGTCAACAACATGATCGCGAAGGAGGCCGTCGCCCGACGGCTCAACTCCGACGCCGGCATCAGCTACACCGAGTTCAGCTACCAGATCCTTCAGGGCATGGACTACCTGGAGCTGAACCGCCGCTACAACTGCACCCTGCAGACCGGCGGCAGCGACCAGTGGGGCAACCTCACCGCCGGCAGCGACCTGATCCGCAAGGCGGACGGCAAGTCCGTCCACCTGCTGGCCACGCCGCTGATCGTCAAGGCCGACGGCACCAAGTTCGGCAAGACCGAGTCGGGCACCATCTGGCTCGACCCGGAGCTGACCACCCCCTACGCCTTCTACCAGTTCTGGCTGAACGCGGACGACCGGGACGTCTCCAACTTCCTGCGGATCTTCTCCTTCCGTTCCCGGGAGGAGATCGAGGAGCTGGAGCGCGAGACCGCGGAGCGCCCGGCGGCCCGTCTCGCCCAGCGCGCTCTCGCCGAGGAGCTCACCTCCCTGGTGCACGGCGCCGACCAGTACGAGCGCGCGGTCGCCGCCTCCAAGGCCCTGTTCGGGCAGGGCGAACTGGGCGACCTGGAGCCGGCCACCCTGGCCGCGGCCCTCGCCGAGGTGCCCAAGGCCTCGGTCACCGAGCTCGGCCAGGTCGTCGACCTGCTGGTCGAGGTGGGCCTGGCCCCGAGCCGCTCCGCGGCCCGCCGCACGATCAAGGAGGGCGGCGCCTACCTGAACAACGTCAAGGTCACCGACGAGGAGGCCGTGCCGGCTGCCGCCGACCTGCTGCACGGCCGCTGGCTCGTCCTGCGCCGGGGGAAGCGCAACCTGGCGGCCGTCGAGCTGACGGCGGGCTGACCGCGGGATGACCATGACGTGCTGACGGCGAGCCGCCCGCCGGTCGGCCGAGAACAGACCCAAGTTGACCTGCGCACTCGGGGGAGAGGGGCCGGATCCAGCCAGATCCGGCCCCTCATGTTTGACTCGACCGACACCTCGGCGTAACGTAGTCCGAGTCGCCTGAACGGCTGAGGCCGAAAGCGACGAACCCCCAAACTCTGATGAGCGACTCGTCGCGCACCTTTTCCATTCCGATCGGAATGGAAAAGCGGGCCGAATAACTCTGCTAGAGTTGGGAGCGCCGAAAGGCAAAAGCTAATCGGATGAATGAAGCCCCGGAAAACGGAGCGGAAAACGTCTGGTAAGCTGGGAAACACGAACGAAGCGCCCGGAGGGCCCGCTGGAAGGCGGTCCGAAGGAAGTGTCCGTTCCTTGAGAACTCAACAGCGTGCCAAAAGTCAACGCCAGATAT